>NZ_JAJAYI010000037.1 GCF_026786305.1 Cryobacterium sp. | reverse complement strand
GCCCTCGCTCTAGCAGCAGCGCCCCTGCGGGTTCTTGTCCTGCCGGTCAGTCTGGTCCCGCCAGAACTCCCGTTCGGTCATGATCGGATGCGCCGCATTGGTTTCGCAACTCGCGTGGTGTGTCGCGTACTTGTCATAGGCGTCTTCGCCCATGAGGGCACGAACCCACCAGACCACGCGGCGGGCGCCCGCGCGAACAACCACCGAAACCGTCATGAGTGACCGGTCTTCTTCGGGCGCTTCGCCACCGGCGCGGCATCCCACTGGGCCTGCAGCACCTTTTCGGGCGGGGTCATCATGAGCCCGGCCGGAGCGAAGACCTGCGACTGCACCGCGTCATCTTCGCTCGTCGCATTCGAGTGGTTGCGGTAGGCGCGAATGGTGGCCTGAATCGTAGTGATGATCACGATGATGGTCAGCACCACGAACACGATCGACAGCACGCCCTGCACCATCGTGTTGCGTACGACGGCCTCCATGGCCTCGACCGTTGGAGCGCTGCCGAAGCTGGTCTGCCCGTCGGCCAGGGCCGCCGAGAACGCCCGGTTCTGCGCGAAGTAGCCAATGCCGGGAACGGTCGAGAAGATCTTGAGGAAGGAGGCATAGATCGTGATGATGGCCGCGAAACCGAGCGGCACCGCCACGATCCACAGGTATTTGAACAGCCCGCGCTTGGCGATGATCGCCATGCACACTGCGAGGGCGATGGCCGCGAGCAGCTGGTTGGCAATACCGAACAGCGGGAACAGCGTGTTGATGCCGCCGAGCGGGTCCGTCACCCCCATCACCAGCACGGCTCCCCAGGCGGCGACCATGATCGCGGTGGCCACCCAGGCCCCCGGACGCCACGACGTCTCTTTGAACTTCGGAAAGAAGTTTCCGAGGCTGTCCTGCATCATAAAACGCGCGACGCGGGTGCCGGCATCCACTGCGGTGAGAATGAAGAGGGCTTCGAACATGATGGCGAAGTGGTACCAGAAACTCATCATGGCGGTGCCGCCGACAAGTTGCTGCATAATGTGCGCGAGCCCGACCGCGAGTGTCGGGGCGCCTCCGGTGCGCGAGACAATGGATGCTTCGCCAACATCCTTTGCCGTCTGGGCGAGCAGGTCGGCGTTCACGTTGACGCCGGTCATGCCGAGGCCGTTGACGAAGGCGACCGCTCCCTCGATGGTGCCGCCGGTCAGGGCAGCGGGGGAGTTCATGGCGAAGTACAGGCCGCGGTCAATCGACAGTGCGGCGACGAGCGCCATGATCGCCACGAACGACTCCATGAGCATTCCGCCGTAGCCGATGAAGCGGGTTTGGCGCTCTTTTTGAATGAGCTTCGGTGTGGTACCCGAGGCAATCAGCGCGTGGAACCCGCTCAGGGCGCCACAGGCGATCGTGACAAAGAGGAACGGAAACAGGTTTCCGCTGACGACCGGGCCGGCACCGCTTGTGGCGAATTCGCTCACGGCCGGGGCGGTGATCTCGGGGCGAATGATGATGATCGCGACCGCGAGCATGCCGATGGTACCGATCTTCATGAAGGTCGAGAGGTAGTCGCGCGGCGCGAGCAGCAGCCAGACCGGCAGCACAGCGGCGATGAAACCGTAGATGATGATGCCCCAGGCGATGGTGACCTTATCGAGGGTGAACAGGGCCGTGCCCCACTCGGTGCTGGCAACGGCGCCACCGCCGATGATCGCGGCGAGCAGCAGCACGAAACCGATGATTGAGATCTCGGTGATCTTGCCTGGCCGGAAGAACCGCAGGTAGCAGCCCATAAACAGGGCGATCGGAATGGTCATGCCGACCGAGAAGACACCCCACGGGCTTTCCGCGAGAGCGTTGGTGACCACGAGGGCCAGAATGGCCACGATGATGACCATGATGACGAGGGTGGCGATGAGGGCAGCGGTGCCACCGATCAGGCCGAGCTCGTCGCGTGCCATCTGGCCGAGCGAACGGCCGCCGCGGCGCATCGAGAAATAGAGCACCAGGTAGTCCTGCACGGCACCGGCGAAGACGACTCCGACGATGATCCAGATGGTGCCGGGCAGAAAGCCCATCTGCGCGGCCAGAACCGGGCCGACGAGGGGGCCGGCGCCGGCGATCGCGGCGAAGTGGTGGCCGAACAGAACACGACGGTCGGTCGCCGCAAAGTCCTTGCCGTCTGCCTTGTATTCGGCGGGGGTGGCGCGGCGATCATCGGGCTTGAGCAGGTGCTTCTCGATGTAGTTCGAGTAGAACCGGTAGCCGATGAGATAGGTGCAGATCGCGGCGAACACGAACCAGATGGCGTTGACGGTCTCACCGCGCACGACGGCGAGCATGACCCAGCTGAGGCCACCGAGCAGTGAAATAGCCGACCAGATCGCGATCTTCATCGGCGTCCATTTGCGGTCGTGGGCCTCGATCTCGTCGGTGTCGACGGCCACGGCCAGGTCGTGAGGAACCCGTTGCAGGGCTCCCGGGTCATAAGAAGTGCCCTTGCTCGTACTGGACGTGGCGCCCATGTCTCTCCCTTGAGAAGCTTGCTTTGGCAGGAATCCGCCTCTTTACGTTACCTCCACACGGTGACGAACGGGCAACGGGTGAGATTTCACGCCGAGGGGAACGCGTAAAATGAGACCTCCGGGCATTCGCCCTCCTTCCTGCGCCTTCGACCATTGGAGCCACCGTGGCCGCACCCACTCATCTTGATGCCGTTATCGCCCTCGCCCGCCACCGCGGTTTTGTTTTTCAAGCCGGTGAGATCTACGGCGGTTCCCGCTCCGCCTGGGACTACGGCCCCCTCGGCGTCGAGCTCAAGGAAAACATCAAGAAGCAGTGGTGGCGTTCGATGGTCACGAGCCGCGATGATGTCGTCGGCCTCGACTCGTCGGTGATTTTGCCCCGCCAGGTCTGGGAGGCCTCCGGTCACGTCGAGGTTTTCAGCGACCCGCTGATCGAGTGCACGAGCTGCCACAAGCGTTTTCGTGCCGACCACCTCGAAGAGCAATACGAGGAGAAGAAGGGCCGTGCGCCTGAGAACGGCCTCGATGACATCGCCTGTCCCAACTGCGGCAACCGTCATATTTGGACCGAGCCGCGCGCCTTCTCCGGCCTGCTCAAGACTTACCTCGGCCCGGTCGATGACGAAGCCGGCATGCATTACCTGCGTCCCGAAACCGCGCAGGGCATCTTCGTGAACTTCGCCAACGTGCTGCAGGCGTCGCGCTCAAAGCCGCCGTTCGGCATCGGCCAGATCGGCAAGAGCTTTCGCAATGAGATCACGCCGGGCAACTTCATCTTTCGCACCCGTGAGTTCGAGCAGATGGAGATGGAATTCTTCGTCGAGCCCGGCACCGACGAGACCTGGCACCAGTACTGGATCGACACCCGCACGAAGTGGTACACCGACCTCGGCATCAACCCCGATAACCTGCGCCTGTTCGAGCACCCGAAAGAGAAGCTCTCGCACTATTCCAAGCGCACCGTCGACATTGAGTACCGCTTCGGGTTCACCGGCACCGAGTTCGGCGAGCTGGAGGGCGTGGCGAACCGTGGCGACTTCGACCTGTCGACGCACGCCAAGGCATCCGGTAAGGACCTGTCGTACTTCGACCAGACCAAGAACGAGCGTTGGACGCCCTGGGTGATTGAACCGGCTGCCGGCCTGACCCGCTCGCTCATGGCCTTTCTGGTCGACGCCTACGTCGAAGAAGAGGTTCCGAACGCGAAGGGCGGCGTCGACAAGCGCACCGTGCTCAAGCTCGACCCGCGCCTGTCGCCGGTGAAGGCCGCGATTCTGCCACTGTCGCGCAATGAGCGTCTCTCGCCGATGGCACGGGAGCTCGCCGCGAGCCTGCGCCAGCTCTGGAACGTGGACTTCGACGACGCCGGAGCGATCGGCCGTCGCTACCGCCGCCAGGACGAGATTGGCACGCCGTACTGCATCACGGTCGACTTCGACTCGCCGGGCGACCAGGCCGTCACCGTGCGCGACCGCGACACGATGGCGCAGGAGCGGGTGCCGCTGGCCGAGCTCGAGGCCTACCTGGCCGTGCGTCTGCGTGGGGCGTAGCCGATAAGACGGATGCTTGGGCATCCGTCGGGCAGACTGAGACCATGAAAGCCGTTTATTTCGAAGAGTTCGGTGTGCTTCCGGTGCTGCGCGAGGTGCCCGAGCCGCGGTTGAGCGCGGCCGGCGTGATCGTGCGGGTCGAGGCCACCGGACTGTGCCGCAGCGACTGGCACGGCTGGCTTGGCCACGACGCGGACATCGCCCTGCCGCACGTTCCCGGACACGAGCTGGTCGGAGTGGTCGACGCGGTCGGGCCGCTCGTGCGTCGGTTTCGGGTGGGCCAGCGGGTGACCGTACCGTTCGTCTGCGCCTGTGGCGAGTGCCCGGAGTGTGATGCGGGCAACGGCCAGGTCTGCCGCAACCAGACCCAGCCCGGCTTCACCGACTGGGGCTCCTACGCGGAGCGGGTCGTCCTGCACAACGCCGACGTGAACCTCATCGCCATTCCGGACGACCTCGACGCCGGCGCGGCCGCGTTGCTCGGCTGCCGGTTTGCCACCTCGTATCGCGGCCTCGTGCACCAGGCCGCCCTCCAGGCGGGCGAAACCCTGGTGGTGGTGGGCTGCGGTGGAGTCGGCCTCAGCGCGGTCATGATCGGGCAGGCGCTCGGCGCCACCGTGATCGCCGTCGACATCAGTTCTGACGCGCTTGAAGCGGCCACCCGGGTCGGAGCCGCGCACGTGGTCAACTCGGCCGGGCTGGATGACGCCGAGGTGGTGCGGCGCATCGTCGCCGTCACTCCCGACGGCTCCGGCGCCCAGGTGAGTCTCGAAGCGCTCGGCCGCGAGAACACCGTGGCCATTGGCATCCGTTCTCTGGCCACCCGCGGGCGGCACGTGCAGATCGGCCTGCTGGCCGACGATCCGCGCCTGCCGCTCGGCACGGTGATCGCTCGCGAACTCACTGTTCTGGGCAGCCACGGCATGCCCGCTCGGGACTATCCGGCGCTGCTTGACCTCGTCCTGACCGGTCGACTGCGCCCGAACGACCTGATCAGCACACGAATCACCCTGGCCGAAACGCCCGCAGCGCTCGCCGCCATGTCGACGCCCGGTGCGCCAGCCGGAGTCACCCTGATCGAACTAGGACGCGAGGGAACCGGTACCGGCGGCCTCCGCTGAGCCAACGGCGGGCAGGGTGACGTCGATGCCGAACAGGGCGTCGAGGCCACTGAGGTAGGCGTCTTGCTCACCGGCGCGGGCGAGTCCGCGGGCACGCACCATGGGGGTGTGCAGCAGCACGCCGGCCAGGTGGCGCAGTGCCGATTCGGTCGCTTCACTCGAGTCGCCGCGGCTGCGAGCCCGGGCGATCTCGGCGTCGCGCAGCCCGAACACGTAGCTGCGCAGGGCCACAACGGCTGGAGTGAGGCTTTGCTCTTCGGCGACGTCGGAGAATTTGCGGGCGGCCCTACCGACGATCTCGCGCGCCTCGGTCGTGGCGTTGAGCTCTTCGAGCGGGGCGTGGATGCTGATCGTCTCGAGGTCGAGCAGCTCGACACCGGGCACCAGGGTGACATCGGGCGCCACGTTGCGGGGTAAGCCGAGGTCAATGATGAGCTGCGGCGGAGCTTCGGGGCTGACATCGGCCGGACAGAGGCGGGCCGGCGCGTCAGCGGTGGCGCCGGCAATCGAGAATGGGTCGACGCCGATTTCGGCGCGACCGCGGGTGATCAGGGCCGCGTCGATGACGTGGTCATCGCGCAGGGTGCAGGCCACGACGACGTCGGCGCGGGCGACCTCGGCGGCGAAATTCCCGGCGGGAACGGCGTCGATGCTGTGCGAGGTGGCGAATCCGACGGCGCGACCTGACGGCGAGTAAACCCGCACGTTCTCCGCTCCGCGGTCGCGCAGGGCGGCGAGAGAGGCGCCGGCGTAGCGGCCGGTGCCAACCAAAAGCACACGGGCATTCGACCAGTCGCTGACTCGGCTTTCGGCCAGTTCGAGGGCGAGACGCACGATCGAGCGACCGGCCGAGCCGATGCCGGTGCGGTTCTTGACGCCGCGCGAGGTCTGGGAAGCCCGCTGAAACAGGCGCTCGAGCTCGGGGCTGGTGGTTCCGGCGGCGCGAGCCTGCTCGAGCGCACGGCGCACCTGGCCGGCGATTTCGACCTCGCCGACGACGACCGATTCGAGCCCGCTCGTCACCGCGAACAGATGCTCGGCAACGCCGTTGCCGTGCACGAGGGTGAGATTGTCGCGCAGAACGCCTTCGTCGAGGCCGCTGCTCGCACTCACGGCTTCAATCGCGGCGTACACGGCGGGTAGGGGCGACACGCCGTAGGGCTCATCCAGGTCAAGGTAGGCCTCAAAGCGGTTGCAGGTCGCGACGACGACGGCACCGCTGAGCGGCCCGTGCTGCTTCACCATGCGGGTGGCCGACGAGCCCCCGCCCACAGACAATTTCTCCAGCACATCGAAGGTGGCGTTTTTGTGGCTGGCGGACAGAAGAATGAGCACTAGACGATTGTACGACTTCTTGCTGTACGCTTCCGTCGCGCACCGGTCAGGGATCTTTGAGAGAATGGGCGAGATGATCCTCAACGCGCAGCATCCACTCTCCTCCGGTCTCACCGCCGACTCCCGCCTGATTCAGGCCTACCAAGGCACCCGACCCGCCGTGACGCCGGTGTGGTTCATGCGCCAGGCCGGCCGATCGCTGCCCGAATACCGCGAGTTGCGTGTCGGAACGCGCATGCTCGACGTGTGCCTCGACCCCGAACTGGCGAGCGAAATCTCGCTGCAGCCGGTGCGCCGCCACAACGTCGACGCCGGAATCTTCTTCAGCGACATCGTCGTGCCTCTCAAACTCGTCGGGGTCGACGTGTCGATCGTGGCCGGCAAGGGTCCGGTTCTCGGCAAGGCCGTGCGTACAGAAGCGGATGTCGACGAACTCACCGCCCTCGACCCGGCCCTGCTCGACGAGGCCGTGGCACCGATCAGCGCGGCCGTTTCCCTCGCGGTCGCCCAGCTCGGATCGACCCCACTCATCGGCTTCGCCGGCGCTCCGTTCACCCTCGCCGCGTACCTGGTCGAGGGCGGTCCGTCGAAGGACCACATCCACGCCCGCACGCTCATGCACGCCGAACCCGGGGCCTGGGCCAAGCTCATGGCCTGGACCGCCGACGTCACCGGTCGGTTTCTGCGCGCACAGGTGCTCGCCGGGGCCAGCGCCGCCCAACTGTTTGACTCGTGGGCCGGAGCGCTCTCGCTGGCCGACTATGCGGCATCCGTTACCCCCGCCTCGGCCGCCGCGATCGCCCACGTGCGCGACCTGAGCTACAGTGTGCCGGGCAAAGAAGACGGCGCGGAGCCGGTCGACCGCAACGTGCCGATCGTACACTTCGGCGTGGGAACCGGCGAACTGCTCAAGGCAATGCACAACATCGGCGCCGACGTCGTCGGCGTCGACTACCGGGTGCCGCTCGACGAGGCCAACCGTCGGCTCGGCGGCGCCGTTCCGGTGCAGGGCAACGTCGACCCCGCTCTGCTTGCCGCGCCGTGGCCCGTTCTCGAAGCGCACGTGCGCGACGTGCTCGAACGCGGACGCACCGCACCCTCCCACGTGCTCAACCTCGGCCACGGCGTTCCGCCCGACACCGACCCCGATGTGCTGACCCGTCTGGTCAGCCTTGTGCACGACGTGAGCGCGGCCGACTAGGAGCAGCAACATGACCACACCGATCGACGTTCTCGTGATTGGCGGGGGAGTGGCGGGCCTGGTCGCCGCCCGCGAATGCGCCCAAGTGGGCCTGACCGTCACCATCATCGAGGCCACGGATGCCGTCGGCGGCCCGGTCGCCGGCCACACCCTCGACGGGCTCAGCCTTGACAGCGGTGCTGAGAGTTTCGCGGTGCGCGGCGGTACCGTCGCCGCCTTCGTCGATGATCTCGGTCTCACCGACCAGATCGTCTCCCCCAACGTGGCCGGTGCCTGGCTGCACCTGCCCGCCCTCACACCGCGCTCACCAACGGATGCCGCGGTGAGCGTTCCGTTGCCCAAGGCCGGCGTTCTCGGAATTCCCGGTTCACCACTCGCCGACGACGTGCGCCGCGTCATCGGCTGGAGCGGCTCGCTGCGCGCCTACCTCGACCGGCTCATGCCTGTGCTCACCATCGGTCGCGAGCACAGCCTCGGCGACCTGGTGAAGAAGCGCATGGGCCAGCGCGTGCTCGACCGCCTCGTGGAACCCGTCGCCTCCGGCGTCTACACAACGAGCGCCGTCGACCTCGAAATCGACGTTGTCGCCCCCGGACTCAACCGCGCCCTCACCACCGCCGGCTCGCTCTCCGGCGCTGTCTCGGCCCTGCGCTCCGGCGCCCCGGCCGGCTCCAACGTGGGCGGGCTGCTCGGCGGCATGGCCAGCCTGCCCGCCGCCATCGTGGCCGCGCTCGAACACGACAACGTGACCATTCTGACCGGAATCACGGCCGAGGCCCTGGCCCGTTCCGGCACCGACGATGCGCCGACCTGGGCCGTCACCGTCACTCGGCGAGCTGATGAAGACCAGGCCGAGACCCTCACCGCTCGTTACGTCATCGTCGCGACCCAGGGCGCGCAGGCCCTCCGGCTGGTCAACCCGCTCGGCGGAGCGTTCGACGCGCTCGCCGAACTCGACTGGCCGGCCCCGACCGCCGTCACGCTCACCACACTCGTCCTCGACGCGCCCGCCCTTGACGCGCACCCGCGCGGTACCGGCGTACTCGTCTCGATTGACGCCCCAAACGTGACCGCGAAGGCGCTCACCCACGTCACGGCGAAGTGGGCATGGGTTGCCGAAGCGGCCGGCCCCGGCCGCCACGTCGTCAGGCTGTCCTACGGTCGGGCCGGCCACCCCAACCCGACCGACGACCTGAGCGACGACGAGCTGCAAGCACTGGCCCTGCACGACGCATCCACCCTGCTCGGCGTGCCGTTGCTGTCCAACTCGGTGCGCGCCTTCGCCCGCACCGAGTGGCGCGACGCCTTGTCGCCCGCCACGCTCGGCGCGCCCGAGCGTGCGCGGCAGGTGCGCGAGGCCGTCGCCGCGACCCCCGCCCTGGAGATCACCGGCGCCTGGCTGGCCGGAACCGGCCTCGCCTCGGTCATTCCGCACGCCCTCGAAGCCGGCGACCGCATTCGGCACGCCGCCCTCGGCCTCACCATCACCGCGCCAGACCTCTAGCCAAGACTGTGCGCTTCCTGTATTGATACCAGAGCGCCAAGACATACCGGGCAGCACCCGGGACCGAAACGACGAACCGGGTTACTCTGGGAAAACCTTACGAAAGTGGAGACTCAATGCGCGGAAAGCTTCTGTTCATCACGGGCGGACTCGTCGGCTATGTGCTCGGTGCACGTGCCGGCCGCAAACGCTACGACCAGATCGCTGCCGCTGCGAACGATCTTTGGAACGCCAAACCCGTGCAGCGCCGGGTGACTGAGGTGCGCGACGCGGCTCTCGAACTGGTCGGCGACGTTCCCTCCACCCTCTACAAGGCCGGTAAGAAGGCGGTCAACCAGGCAGTGGCCAAGAAAAAGCAAGCCGCGCGCCCCGCTGCCACTCCCGCAAAGGCCAACGCCACTCCCTCGAAGGCCAACACCACTGCGAGCCGCCCGGCCGCCGCGAAGACGAAACCGAAGACGGCGCCCCGGGCCAAGCCGGCGGCTGGCCTTGACGAGTCCGGAACGCCGTAGCCGTCTCTGAGCTCGTAGAATTCAGACACCCGAAACACCGACACCCGAACATAGGGAAGGCAATCCGTGACTAGCAGTGGATTCAACCCGAAGAGCAGACGCCCGTTGCTCGCCCTGATCGGGGAGCTGCCCGGCCAGATCAGTGCCCTCGTCAAGGCCGAATTGGATGCCTTCAAGGCCGAGTTCGCCGCGAAGGCCAAGAATGTCGGCATCGGTGCGGGCATGTTCATTGTGGCCGGCGTTTTTGCCTTTTTTGCGACCGGTGTCCTGGTCGCCCTCGCAGTGATAGCCCTGGCCCTCGTGTTGCCCCTCTGGTTGGCCACCCTCATCGTGGCGGTGGCCTTGTTGCTCATCGCCGTCATCCTCGTACTGATCGGCGTCAACCGGGTGAAGGCAGCCACGAAAGCCGACCCCGAGGGTGTACACGCGAGTATTCGTCACGACGTCGATGCATTCAAGGGAGTTGGCGAATATGACCACAAATAGCCCCGCTGTCAGCCCGTCGGGCGAGAAGCACGACATCAAGGAGTTCCGCGCTGAAGCCCGGCACGCCCGCGCGGAGCTCGCCTCCACGCTCGATGCGATCGAGTACAAGTTCAACCTGCCCAAGCAACTGCGCATCAAACGGCGTCGCCTGGCGCACGCCCTGCGTCAGCTCGGCGAAGACAGCCCGGCTGCCCTGGCCGGCATTGCGGCTGGCGCGGCCACGGTCGTGGGTGTCATCGTCTGGTTCGGTGCGTCCGCGGTCGCCAAGAACCGCTAGGTTCCGAGCCGGTTCACAGAAACCGCAACGCTGATTTTGGTGCCGGGCCAATACGGAGCAAACTAGTCTCATGACTCACCCGGCTGCCGGAGAGGCAGTAACCAGCGTTCAGCCCACCACTTCCACCGATTCCGAGGTACCGACGGCTTCGCCGCAAGGTTTCACCCTCTTTACCGTCCTGCGAAAAGATCCGCGCAACCCCGATGACCTCGATGGCCGCGATGTACCGCACGCCGTGAACGAACTCGACGATGTGCTGGCCCTCATCGAGGATGAGGGCGTCACCGTGCGTGGCTTCTACGATGTCTCCGGCCTCAGGTCGGACGCCGACGTCATGATCTGGACCCACGCGCCCAACGCCGAAAGCCTGCAGTGGGCTAATCGTGAGCTGCGCCGCAGCCGCCTGCTCAAGAGCCTGCTACCCACCTGGAACGCTATGGGGGTGCACCGCGACGCCGAATTCAACAAGAGCCACGTTCCGGGCTTTTTGCGCGGCATCGAGCCGAAGGCATGGATGACCGTCTACCCCTTCGTGCGCAGCTTTGAGTGGTACCTGCTGCCTGAAGCTGACCGCAGCCGCATGCTCGCTGACCACGGTCGCAAGGGGGCCGCGTACCGTGGCGCCATCGCGAACACGGTGTCAGCTTTCGCCCTCGGTGACTACGAGTGGTTGCTGCCGATCGAGAGCGACGAGCTGACCGAGCTCGTTGACCTCATGCGTGGCCTGCGCGATACCGAGGCCCGTCTCCATGTGCGCGAAGAGATCCCGTTCTACACCGGACGCCGCATCAGCACCGCCGAGCTCGTGGAGGTGTTGCAGTAATGACCCACTACGACGCAATTCTGTTGGCCGGCTTTGGCGGGCCCGAGGGCCAGGACGACGTGATTCCGTTTCTGCGAAACGTGACCGGTGGTCGCGGCATTCCCGAGGAACGTCTCGAAGTCGTCGCCAAGCACTACCGCCACTACGGTGGCGTCAGCCCGATCAACGACCAGAACCGTGTGCTGCAGGCGGCACTGCAGGCCGAGATCGACCGCCGCGGCATCGACCTCAAGGTGCTCTGGGGCAACCGCAACTGGGCGCCCTACCTCTCCGACACCATCGCCCGGGCGCACGCCGACGGCCAAGACCGACTGCTCGCCATTGCCACGAGCGCGTACAGCTCGTATTCGGGCTGCCGCCAGTACCGTGAGGACTTCGCCGCTGCCCTGACCAAGAATAACCTCGAGGGCGTCGTGACCATCGACAAGGTGCGCCAGTTCTTTGATCACCCCGGCTTTGTCGCACCCTTCGTCACCGGCGTGCGCAAGGGACTGGCGGATGTCGCGGCAGCCGTTCCCGGCATCAACCTCGACACCGAGGTGGAGGTTCTCTTCTCCACCCACTCGATTCCCATGACCGACGCGAATAAAAGCGGCCCGGCCGATCGTGGCTTCGGTGAGGGCGGTGCCTATGCCGCCCAGCACCTCGCGGTAGCCCAGAAGGTCATGACGGGCACTGATACCCCCTGGCAGCTGGTCTTCCAGTCACGCAGCGGCCCACCGAGCATGCCGTGGCTCGAGCCCGACATCAACGACGCGATCGCCCTGTTGCCGGCCCGCGGCATCCGTGCCATCGTCATCGTGCCACTCGGATTCGTGAGCGACCACATGGAGGTCATGTGGGACCTCGACAACGAGGCACTCGAGAGCTGCGAGCAGCACGGCCTGGTTGCTGTGCGCGTGCCCACCCCGGGGGTCGCGCCGGAATTCGTCAGCGGACTCGTCGACCTCGTTGTGGAACGCCTCGAGGACACCCCGGTGGCCGACCGCCCGGCCGTAACGGAGCTCGGCCCTTGGTATGACGTGTGCCGCCCCGGCTGCTGTGAAAACGTGCGCCTCGGTTTCAAGCCCGCCGTTGCCGGGATGGCACCGTGACCGTGATTCGCGTGGGAACGCGCGCGAGTGCCCTCGCGCTCGCACAGACCCAGACCATCGTCAACCGCATCGCGGCATCGGCCGGTGTCGAGGTCGAAATCGTGCGCGTCACCACGCACGGCGACAGCTCCAGCGAGCCGCTCTCGAGCCTCGGCGGCACCGGTGTATTCGCGAGCGCCCTGCGCGAAGCCCTGTTGAACGATGAGTGTGACGCCATCGTGCACTCGTTCAAGGATCTGCCGACCGAGGCCCACCCGGGTTTGCGTATCGGCGCAACACCCAAGAGGGCGGATGCCCGCGACGTGCTCTGCGCGCGCGCCGGCTTCACCATGGAAACCCTGCCCGAGGGGGCCCGCGTCGGAACGGGCTCGCCCCGCCGAATGGCCCAGCTCCGGGAGCGTCGCCCCGACCTGACGATCGTCGATATTCGCGGCAACATCGACACTCGCATCGGCCGTGTCGCCGAGGGTGACCTCGACGCCGTGGTTCTCGCCGCCGCCGGCCTCGGTCGCCTCGGCCGCCTCGATTCCGTCGCGACCGACTTTCTCGACCTGTCCGCCTGGCCGACCGCGCCCGGCCAGGGTGCACTCGCCATCGAGGTGCGTGCGGGTAAGCCCGAACGCCTGCTGGGGGTGGCGCTCGCCGCCATGAACAATGCTTCAACGCAGGCGACGACCACCGCCGAACGCACCGTGCTGGCCCGCCTGGAGGCCGGCTGTTCCGCACCGATCGGTGCGACCGCGGTCCTCGACGATGGGCTGCTCTTTCTCACCGCGACCGTCTACAGCCCGGATGGCTCCCGCAGGGTCACCAGTTCGCACGCGGCGACTCCCGATTCCCATTCCGCACTCCATCTGACCGAAGCCGCGCTCGATGTGGCTGAACGAGTGTCCATAGATCTTCTGGCCGGTGGCGCGGCCGAGTTCGCTCCCCTGAAAGTGACTGGGTGACCACGTGACCAAACGACTGACCAAGCCCCTGGCGGGCTGGCGAGTTCTCGTTCCGCGCGGCGGACCCTGGGGTGACCAGGTGGCGGCAAACCTGCGGGCCAAGGGTGCGCATCCGATCGTCGCTCCCATGATCAACTTCGCCGCGACCGACGACGCCCCCGCGCTCGACGCGGCGCTGACCCGCCTCGCCGCCGGGGAATTCGACTGGATGACCATCACCAGCGCCACGACCGTGGACGTTTTGTCGTCGCACCGCGCCGTCGTCGCGCGCGGAACGCGCATCGCCGCGGTCGGTGAAACCACCGCGGCCGCGCTCGTTGCGGCTGGCTATCATGTGGACATCGTTCCGTCCGAAGACAACTCCGCGCGCGGCCTGCTCGAGGAATGGGAGACCGCCACGGCCGGCGTCATCCCCTTGCGCGTGCTGACCCTGCGCAGTGAGATCGCCAAACCGCTGCTCACCGAGGGTCTGCGCCGCGTCGGCCACAACGTGGAATCGGTCGTCGCCTATCGCACCATCGGTGTTCCGGTCAGTGACCAGGTCGTCGCCGACGTCAAGGCGGGCCTCGTGCACGCCGTGCTCGTTACGAGCGGCAGCGTCGCACGCCAGGTGCGCGAACAGTTCGGTGACATTCCCGAACGCACCCTCGTGGCCTGTATCGGCCCGCAGACCGCCAAGGACTCCCGGGCCCTCGGACTGCGCGTCGATGTGATTGCCCACGAGCGCAGCGCTGAGTCCCTGATCGAGGCCCTCGTCGACGCCGCGCTGGCGGGGACCGCACGGGCGCTCTGACCGGGCAGGTAACGACCGGATAACGAAACGTACAGCCAGGCGGCGTAGGGTACAGGGGTGACCAACCCCGTAATCCGCCCACGACGTCTGCGCACCAGCGGCGCCCTTCGTCGCCTGGCCAGTGAAATTCGTGTTCACCCGGCCGAGCTTGTGCTTCCCATGTTCGTGCGCGAAGGCGATGACAGCCGCCCGATCGGCTCGATGCCCGGTGTCGTGCAGCACAGCATCGACAGTGCACGACGTGCCGTCGTTCAGGCGGCCGAAGCCGGCGTTGGCGGGATCATGCTGTTCGGGGTGCCATCGAGGCGTGACGCGACCGGTACCGGTGCGACCGACCCCAGCGGCATCCTCAACCTGGCCACTCGCGCGCTCGTCGACGAGATCGGCGACGCGCTCGTCGTGCAGACCGACCTGTGCCTCGACGAATTCACCGACCACGGCCACTGCGGCGTGCTCGCAGCCGACGGCCACGTCGACAACGACGCCACCCTGGAGCGCTACCGCGACATGGCGCTGGCCCAGGCAACGGCCGGTTCCGCGCTGCTCGGCCTCTCCGGCATGATGGACGGCCAGGTCGCCGCCGTGCGCGAGGCCCTCGACACCAACGGTTTTGAAGACACGGCCCTGCTCGCCTACTCGGCCAAATACGCCTCCGCCTTCTACGGCCCGTTTCGCGAAGCTGTCGCCTCGACACTGGTCGGCGACCGGCGCACCTACCAGCTTGACCCGGCCAACCGCCGGGAAGGTGTGCGCGAAGCCCAGCTCGACATCGACGAGGGCGCCGACATCGTCATGGTCAAGCCGGCCGGCAGCTACCTCGACGTGCTCGCCGACGTCGCCGCCATGAGTAATATTCCGGTTTGGGCATATCAAGTGTCCGGCGAATACGCCATGATCGAGGCGGCCGCCGCGCAGGGCTGGATCGACCGGCGCCGCGCCGTCGAAGAATCGGTTCTGGGCATCCGCCGAGCCGGCGCCGACGCTGTACTCACGTACTGGGCCGTCGAACTGGCCATCTGGTTCAAGGAGGAGCAAGCATGACCGGCACGATGTCGACTTCAATGGAACACACGATTACCCACAACGACGAACTGTTCGACCGCGCCCGCCGCGTGATTCCCGGCGGGGTCAACTCGCCGGTGCGTGCCTTCGGCTCCGTCGGCGGCACCCCGCTCTTTCTCGTGAAGGCTGCGGGCGCCTACGTCACCGATTCCGACGGCCGCGAGTATGTCGACCTCGTCAACTCGTGGGGTCCGGCCATTCTCGGTCACGCGCATCCCGAGGTCATCAAGGCCGTGCAGGATGCCGCCGCCCTCGGGCTGTCCTTTGGTGCGTCGACGCCGGCCGAAACCGAACTGGCCGAACTCGTCGCCGAGCGGGTCGGCGCGGTCGAGAAGTTGCGCCTCGTTTCCACCGGCACCGAAGCGACCATGACCGCGATTCGCCTAGCGCGCGGCTTCACCGGTCGTGACCTGCTGATCAAGTTCGCCGGGCACTACCATGGCCACTCCGACGGTCTGCTCGCCCAGGCCGGTTCGGGCCTCGCCACGCTCGCACTGCCCGGCTCGGCCGGCGTCACCGCGGCGACCGCCGCGCAGACGCTCGTGCTGCCGTACAACGACCTGGGCGCCGTTCGGGCCGCCTTCGAAGCGCACCCGGGCGGTATTGCCGCGATCATCACCGAGGCCGCCGCCGCCAACATGGGCGTCGTCGCCCCGGATGCCGGCTTCAACGCGGCCCTGTCGGCGATTGCGCACTCGAACGGCGCCCTGCTCATTCTCGACGAAGTGCTCACCGGCTTTCGGGTGAGCCGCTCCGGCTTCTGGGGCCTCGAGACCAGCAGCCTCGAGTCGGCTGGCGAAAAGTTCTACACGCCCGACCTGCTCGCCTTCGGCAAGATCATCGGTGGCGGTCTGCCCGCGGCCGCCCTTGGTGGTCGGGCCGACGTGATGGACTTTCTCGCACCGACCGGCCCGGTCTACCAGGCCGGCACACTGTCGGGTAACCCGGTCGCCGTCGCGGCCGGCATCGCGACCCTCAACCTGCTCGACGAGAGCGTGTACGATCGGCTCAACGCAACCGCCATCATCCTCTCGGAAGCGGTTTCCGCCTCGCTCGCCGCCGAGGGCGTCGCCCACCGGGTGCAGCGGGCCGGCAACCTGTTCAGCTTCGTGTTCGGTGAGGAAGCGCAGGACTCGGCCCCGCGCACCTACGCCGACGTCAAGCGGCAGGAGGCTTTTCGCTACCCACCTTTCTTTCACGCCATGCTCGATGGCGGCGTGTCGCTGCCGCCGAGCGTGTTCGAGGCCTGGTTTGTCTCCGACGCGCACGACCAGAGCGCCATCGGGCGCATCTTCGAGGCGCTGCCGGCGGCGGCCAGGGCTGCAGCCGCAGCGACCATGCCCGCCTAGACCGCTCATCGGTCGGGTTGTGGGTTCCTCTTGCCGGGACGTTACTGCTTTGTGAGGTTCAGACAGTGGGTTTTCGGGCGCGACCGGGCAGACTGGAACAATGGCCTCCCTGAGCGTGCATTCCGACCGGCTCGAGATCCACCTGACGCGCGCCGAAAGAACCCTTGCGCTACGACGCGAGTCGATCGTGGTACAGCGGGAGAATATTCGCTCAGTGATTATCACCGAGGATCCGTGGATCTGGTTGCGCGGAATTCGGTCCCTCGGCTCGATTATCCCGCTCGTCGTGGCCGCCGGAACGTGGAAGTTTCACGGCGGCAAAGATTTCGTCTCCATTAAGCGCCATCGACCGGCCGTGGTGATCGACCTCGTCGACGAAGAATTCGCCCGTGTCATTCTCACCAGCCAGCATGCGATCGATTTCATCGGCTCGCTCAAGTTGCCGACATAGCGTCCGAACCCTCGCTACGGCCCAGCCACCGGCGTCGCGGCGAGATCATCGAAGGCGACGGTCATCGGCGTCGTGGCAGACCCGCTGAGGTAGAGCGCCAACCCGATTGATCCGGATTGCTGGAGGGCCGGGGTCGCGTCTGTGCCGCTGAGCTGCCAGGTCGTCGGCTCAGTGGTTCCCGTCGCCCACACCTTGGCCCGAATTGTGGTCGGCGCCATCCCGAAGACCTGCAGGCGCACCTGCAACGCATCGTTGGTGCGGTATCTGAGCCCGGCGATCGTGCTCGCTCGCAGGGTCGTGGCGCCACGCAGGAGCTGCAGTTGCACGCTGCCGTCCGCAAGAATCTTCACCCGCGCGCGATAGTCGTCGGATCCGACACGTCGCCCAATCACTGAGATAAATGAACCGCCTCCCGTTGTTGCCTGCTGCAGCGAGGTGGTTACGGTCAGATCGGTGCTCGATGACGAAACACCGGCCAGATAACCGTTCCCCGCGCCCCCGGCTGCGACCCGGAGCTGACCGGCGCCATTGGCAACCGAGTAGTTGCTGGCCGGGCCGGTCGTGGTCCAGGCGCCTCCGAGGTCGGCCGCGCCGAGGCCGCCGCTGACCACGCGGGCGAAGACATCCGCAGCGATGCCGGTTGGCACCGGTGCCGGCGCGGTGACAGTGACGGATTGGGTCGCCGTGTCGGTGGCCCCGCCGTTGTCGGTGACGGTCAGGGTAATCGAGTAGGTTCCGGCGGCCGCATAGGTGTGCGTTCCCGTCGCGCCTGTGCTCGTGCTGCCGTCACCCCAAGACCAGGCGAAACCGGTCACGGTCCCATCAGAATCTGTCGAGGTCGAAGCATCCACTGCCACAGACAGCTGGTCGGTGGTGGCGACGAATGCGGCGGTCGGCGCCGCATTGTGCGGGGCGGCCGTGGCTGAGCCCAGCGAGTAATGCTGGGCGATCGCGGCGCCGCTGAGCAGATGGGGATACACGGCGACGTCGTCGAGGGTGCCGGCGAACCACGGGCTCGACGAGCCCCACGTGTTGTCGCCCCCAATACGCCAGTAGCCGGAATACCCCTGCGCACCCGTTTGCGGGTTCGTGCCGACCAGAGCGCCATCAACGTAGAGCGCCATGCCGTCAGATGACTGTTCAGCCACAACGTAGTGCGCCTGCCCATCGTTGTAGCTGGCGTCGGTCACGACGGTGTTCGCCTGGCCGGTCCAGGTGCCAAAGACGAGGCGGCCATCGTCCTGCATATAAACGTGTCGGTCGTAGCTGTCCGACAATCCGGTGGAGGCGCTTCCGAAGCCGATGAGTTTTCCACCCCGCGTCGTCGTCGTGCGGAACCAGGACTCGAGCGCGTAGGTACTGGGAGCCGCAATCTGGGTGTCACTGCTCACAAGCCCGCTGCTGAACGACGCCGCGGTGTTGCTCGTGCCGTTCAGAAGCCCTGGCGTGCCCAGGGTGACCGAGTCGAAGTACGTTCCGGGTTGGCCCGATGCCGATGAATCGATCGCTTTCGTTCCGCTCGATTCACCCAGACGCCAATACAGGTCAGGCGCAGCGGCGTAGACGGCTGCGCCGTACACGTCGGTCGGGGCCGGTGTGATGGGGCTCGTTCGGCCGGATGCCACGAAGTGCGCCGCGATCTGCGTCTGCGTGAGCGGGGCGGAATAGACGGCGACCTGAGCAATGTCGGCGGCAATGAACGCACTCGTGGGCCGGGCCGGCCAGCCGCCGAGATTGTCCCCGCCGATACGCCAGAAGCCCTGGTAGTCCTGGCCGGAGGTGACATCGGCACGCTGAGCGACCCTCTTGCCGTCAATGGACAGCGACATACCGGAGTTGCCCAGACTGGCCACGATCTGGTGCCACTTGCCGTCGTTGTACGACGTGGTCGAATTGATCGTCTGCGATGCGCCGGGGTAGACGCCGAACCAGATGCGACCGTCGTTGTCCATGTAGACGTGCCGGTCGTACCCGCCGCTCTGGCCGGTTGCGCTGTTGCCGAAGCCGATGATCTTGCCGCCCTGCGTGGTCGCGGTTTTCACCCAAGTCTCAACGCTGAACGAATTCGACGGACTCTCGGCATTCTGGGTCGCGGCGAATCCGGCGGCCGTGCCGTCAAAACTACTGGCCGTGCTCGTGTCGCCCAGGATTGCCCCCGGCGCGCCGGGGGAGATGCCGCCGTTTCGGACCAGGTCGGCGCCGCTCATCCAGTCAAAGGCCGTGGGACCGGATGCCTCATTGAGCGGCCAGTAGGAACGAGGGGAATCCGCCAGGACGCTCGCTGCATAGCCGCTGAGGGCGCCGGATGCGACCGTGACGTTGGCCGCGCCTCCGGTGTTCGTGTTGCCGAAGGGGTCGGTGACCCGGATTCGATAGGAGTAGATTTGCCCCGGGTTCAGTCCGGTGTCTGAGAAGGCGAGGTTCGGCCGATTCCAGTCGGAGGAGAGCGCCTGGAACGTGGTGACGACGACTCCGTCGCGGAGCACCTCGTAGGTGAGGTTCTCGTTGTCGCGGTCGTAGGCCGACTTCCAGCTGAGGCGTGCCGTCCCGCTCACGAACGAAGCTGCCGACGGTACGAACGCCGATGAGACGAAGGTCGCATTGGCAACGCGCGGCCCTTCTTTGTTCGGGGCGATGGCCGGCACGGCGAATCGGGCGAGGCCCTGCTGTCTCTTGTTGTTCACAATGGTGAATTCTCCGCCGTACAGCAGGTACTGCGCGTTTGCCGTGACATGCCAGGGCCCCTGTCCCTGCCCGGTGAAGGTACCGGTGTTGATATCGGGATAGAACGTGAGCAGGTTGGGCCGAGGCGTGCCGGCAAAGTTGTAGTAGCCGTGCTTGTCTGCGGTGATGGTACCGCCGACATCCATGCTGAAGGCCAGGGTGCGGTGGTAGGTCCACGGCTCGGTCTGCTCGAAGCCGTTGATATTGCCGCAGTAGTGCGCATGCTCGGTCGTGTAGACCTTGTCACCGGCCGGCACCGCAGAATAGGTGTCGCCGTGGCAGTCTTCGACCCAGATCAGACTGCCGTCAGCCCAGCCGGCCCGAAATGTTCCTTCGAAGTTTCCCCCACTTCCGAACACGTAACCGGTGCCGAACAGCCCCTCGGCTGATCCGGTCAGACTGAGGATGGCCGCTTGAGTGCCGCCGTTGCGAATGAGACCGTTGATCTTCCACGGCAGTGAGGTGCCGGTTGTGGCATCGGTCGCGGCCATGCCGTAGCCGGGGTCGGAGCTGCCGTTGTAGGCGGTGAACGAGCCGCCGATGACGACCTTGCTCCCGTCGGGGGACGCGGCGAGGGCATTGATGCTGCCGCCGGTCGGCGTGCCCGACCACGGCTGCAGGGCGCCGGTGGTGCCGTTGAAGGCAGCCATCCTGGCGCGGGCCTGACCGCCTGCAGCAGTGAACGATCCACCCATGTAGACGGTGGTACCCGCGAAGGCCAGCGCCTTGACGCCCGCGTTCATGACCGGCGCCCAGCCGGCGATGAGGGCGCCACTCATCGTGTCGAAAGCGGCAACGCGGGACCGGCTGACGCCACCAACGCTCGTGAACGCGCCACCCGCGAATAGCCGCGACCCGTCGTTCGATACGGTCAGGGCGCGGACCGCGCCGTTGACGTTGGGATTGAAGGATGCCACCAGCACGCCCGTGGTGAGGTTGTAGGCGAGAAGGTTGTTGCGCACGACCTCGTTCACGCCGGGGGCCGATCCGGCCGGGCGCGAGCGGGTGAACTCTCCACCCACGTACACGGTGGTACCCACAATGAGTTGTGCCCACACGACACCATTGATCTGTGCGGTGGGGAGCGAGTCGGCAGATACCGTCACGGGCGTGGCAGCATCCGCGGGCCGACTGTCGGCGGCGGCCGTGAGCGGAACGGCAAGGGCACCCAGAACGAGCGCGACGGTTGAGACGCCGGCTAGTAGCCCAATTCGGGCAGAACGCAGCACACTCACCAGGGAGGCCTCGCTTCGAGTCTGTTCGCAGCCGTAGGACAGCCACCGCACGAGTCGGAGCCTAGTGAGGAATTCTCAGCGTGTAATGCCCCCAAGCGGGGGTGAAACACTTCGTCCCGAATTCGGGAGTGGGGCTACGTGACGTCTTTCTTCCAGCTCGCGGCGTAACCGATGACCGTTCCGACGACGGCATAGCCGAGCAACACCAGGCCACCCTGCCACCAGTCGAGCGGCGCGGCGCCGGCCGGGTTCGCAATGGTGAAGACGCTCGCGCCGACGAGCGCGTCGGAAGCGGCGCCCGGCAGAAAGTTGCCGATCTGCGCGGTGACCTCGAGAAAAGAGGCGGCCAGCCGCAGCAGTGGTTCGATGAACTGGGTGAAAGCGAGCACGATCACAATCGAGGCGACCTGATTCGGTACGAGCACGCCGAGACCAACGCCGATCGCCGCCCACAGGCCCATGGCGAGCAGCGTGCGAACGACCAGCAGCCAGGTCTGAGAATCGAGCAGGAGCGCATCCACACCAAACGCACTGAGCAGCCCGCCGCCGAGACCAACGGATGCCGCCAGCGCGACGACCCCGAAGCCCGCACCGATCAGAATCAGGGTGACCGTCTTTGCTCCGAGCACCACGCCGCGGCGCGGTGTGGCCAGAAAGGTCGGCGTCAGGGTCTGGTGGCGAAACTCGCCGGTCGTCGCGAGGGCGCCGAGCAGCACCGGAAAGACGTAGCCGACCGAGGAAGCAAAGCTGTAGATGAGGGGCGGGAGGCTGCCGAAGGTGGTTACTCCGCCGCCGGTATTCACGGCATCCGGGCTGATCACGCCGGTCTGGATTCCGGCGAACAGCGCCGCGAGGCCGCCGGCCAGCAGGCCGATGTAGCAGAAGAGCACGATGGCGAGGATCCACCACAGGCGCGTGGTGAAAATCTTGGAGAATTCGGCCGCGACAGACCGCAGGAACGTTGTCATAGCGAGTGGCCTCCGCCGACGAGGGCGAGAAACGAGTCTTCGAGGCCGGCTTTCTGCCGATGCAGCACGCTCAGTTCGACCCCGGCGGTGAAGGCGAGATGGCCAAGCAGCGCCGGGTCGGGCGTCGCTGCCAACAGTCCGGTACGGCCGATCGAAAAACCGATCCCGGCCGCCGTGAGTGCGGCGGCGAGGGCGTCGCGGTCGGGAGAATCCACGATCGTCTGTGGGGCGGCATCCGTATCGAGGCTCGACAGCGGTCCGCGGTGCACGAGCTCACCCCGGGCGATGATGACGACGTCGTCGACGCTCTGCTGCACTTCGGAGAGCAGGTGTGAACTCACCAGAACGGTGCGACCCTCGGCGGCCATGTCGCGCAGAAAACCGCGAATCCAGCGGATACCCTCCGGGTCCAACCCGTTGATCGGCTCGTCGAGTACGAGCACGCCCGGGTCGCCGAGCAGGGCGTAGGCCAGGCCGAGTCGTTGGCGCATGCCGAGCGAGTAGCCGCCGACCCGCTGGCCGGCGTGGGCAGCGAGGCCGACCTGGGTGAGCGCCTCCATGACCCGGAAGCGCGGCAGTCCGGCTGCGATCACGTAGACGCCGAGGTGGTCGCGGGCGGTGCGGCCGGGGTGAAAGCTTGCGGCTTCGAGGGCAGCGCCCACTGTCTCAAGCGGCTGCGGCAGGTCGCGGTAGCGCACGCCGCCGAATGTGGCCGTGCCGCTGCTGGCCCCGACCAGCCCGAGCAGAATGCGCAGGCTCGTGGTCTTGCCGGCACCGTTCGGTCCGAGAAAGCCGGTGACCCGGCCGGGTTCGACCGTGAAGGAGAGATCGTTGACCGCGGTGACACCGCCAAAACGTTTGCTGACGTTCCTGAATTCGATAACAGCGCCGGTAGGCATCAGACTCCCCTACGTGATTCTTCCCACCCTATTACCCGGCTGGCCGATTCAGGCCGCCGACCGGGCGCTATGAGTCAGGAGACCGGTACCTGCGCGCGCTCTGCGCAGGTCGGCGCGGCCAGCGCGACGCATTCCGCACACACCACGACCTTCCGGGTGTTGGCGACATCGGGCACGACCGCGTTTCGAAAATGGCCGATCTCAGCCTCGAATTTGTTGCGCCCATCGAAGAAGACGACGTCGTCGCCGCGTTCGGCGACGAGCGCATTGAGCTCCATCGGTTGCAGCTTGGTGCCGCCGCCGACGACTCCGGTTGCATCGACGCGCAGCTCGCCGGGGGCGCCGAAGCTCACGATTTCGTCGCGCACCTTGACGACGAGCTATGGACTCATTTTACGAGGGCGCGCGTAGGCTGGCCGCACTGACTGCACTGCAACAGGGCAGCACGTCTAACGGAGGCCCCCGTGACCCACGACCCGCTCGCCCGCTTCGGCGAGGTGCCCCAGTTTTCGCTCACGAGCACCGATATGACCGATGGGGGCCCGCTGCGGCCAGCCCAATATGCCGCCGGTGCCGGGGGAGCGGATGTTTCGCCGCAGCTCTCCTGGTCTGGTTTTCCGGCCGAGACCCAGAGTTTCGCCCTCACCGTGTACGACCCCGACGCCCCGACCGGCTCCGGATTCTGGCACTGGGCCGTGGCGAACCTGCCGGTGTCCGTCACCGACCTCGCGGCTGGAGTCGGTTCCGCCGGAGGTGCCCTGCCGGCGGGCTCCCTCGTGCTGCCGAACGAGGTGCGACTCACCTCCTTCATCGGGGCCGGACCGCCCCCGGGCACCGGCACGCACCGGTACCAGTTCATCGTGCACGCCGTCGATGTTGGCGCTCTCGACCTCGACTCGCAGTCCACGCCGGGTGTTCTTGGCTTCAACCTGCACTTTCACACGCTCGCGCGTGCGGTTCTGGAAGCGACGGGGGTCGCGGGTGGGGTATCCGCTGCCTGAGCGAGTGAGATGAAGGCCCACCTGAAACCGGGAGTTACCCCCAAATGGGGTACTTCCCAGCGAGGATTCGGGGGAGTCGATTTAAGATCACGGAGTGAAAAAAACCAGCACCACGTCCGACACTGTTCGTCCCATTCCCCCGCACCGCCCCTCATCTTCGTCGGACAGCGCCGTTACGTCGGCAAAGTCCTGGCTGCACGGCATTCGTTTGCACGATGACGGCGTGACCGTTGATCGGTCTGCTCACCGGGAGACGGGCATCCGTCGGCTGCCGGTTTGGGCTTGGCGTGCACTGATGCTGCGGCGCCGGGCACCGGTGCACAAGTTCAACCTGCACCCGATCGATTCGGTCGAGTACGACCTCGATATCGACTACGTGGGGGATGGCGAGAAGATTCACCGGCTCGACGTTCTCGTTCCCAAGCGCGACGCTGATGCTGTCTGTGAGCCGCTGCCCGTCTACGTGTACTTTCACGGTGGCGGCTGGACATCGGGGGACAAAGACCCGCTCACCAAGTACTGCGCGAGCCAGGCTGCCGAGGGCATGGTCGTTATCAACGCCAACTACCGCATGGCCACGCGTTTTCAACTCAAGCACATGATGCATGACGGCAATGCGGTGCTCGACTGGGTCGCCCGCAATATCGCCGCGTACGGGGGAGACCCGACCCGCATCGTGCTTGGCGGCGATTCCGCCGGCGGCCACATCGCGGCGCTGCTCACCGCTGCGGCCTACGAGCCCAAGCTTGCCGAACACTATGACATTCAGCCGCCGGTCGCCGCCCGCAACCTGCGCGGCCTGGTGCAGCACTGCAGCATCGCCGACTTCTCGGTTCTGTTCGACCGCGGGTTTGTGCTGAGCCTCAACTTTGTGCGCATGCTGCTGCCCGAGCGGGGTCGTGGACTGCACCTGCGCACGGCCGCGCGCTTCATGTCGCCCATCGAGTGGCTCGAGCGGGGTTTTCCGCCGGTCTTCGTCACCACGTCGGAGCGGGACTATTTTTATCGCGCCAACCTCAACTTCATCGAGGCACTGCGGGCGCGCGCGATTCGCGTCGATACCCTGATCTATGGCCGTCGCAGTGTGAACACCAGACACACCTGGCAGCAGGACGACACGCATCCGGAATCGCAGGAGGTCTACCGCCGCCTGGGCGCCTTTGTACGCGCCGTCGCGCCGCGTGCAGTGGCTACTGCGTGATCGAGGACCGCGTGGAGCAGCGCCAGCACCACGAAGACCGGTCCGAGCACCGCGAGCTGCAGTGGAACAGCGCCCCCCGAGCACGAGTCGCCACTTGGTCCTGAGGGCTCGGTCCTGAGGGCCACGCGCGCCGCGCTCAGCGTGGCTGCTTTGCGCCTATTACGAATGGCGGTCACCCACAAAGGATGCCGCCGGTTGTGTCGGCTTCGCTAGCATCGGGTCGTGCATATGTTTTTTAGAACCCTCCTCCACGCCCTGCTGTCGAAATTCGGTCCTCGGCTCGGTCACTTCGATGTCGCCCGCACCAACTTCGTGACCCTGCCGACGGATCAGGATATTTTGCGGCACATGAACAACGGCGTCTACCTGTCGATCATGGACGTGGCCCGCTTCGACATGCTGCACCGCACCGGTGTGTGGGCGATCTTCAAGGCGCGTGGCTGGTATCCGGTTGTCGTCTCCGAGACCATCAGCTTTCGCAAGTCGCTCACGGTCGGCCAGAAGTTCACGGTCGAGTCGCGCATCCTCGGCTTCGACGAGAAAGCCGTGTACGTCGAGCAACGTTTCGTGCGACCGGATGCCGATGGCTCACCTGAAATTTACTCCCATGGATACATTCGTGGCCGTTTTCTCAAGCGCACCGGCGGCATCGTCACGATCGAGGAATTGCTCGAGGCGATCGGAGTCGCCCCCGACGACGTGACAGTTCCCGAGTGGCTGCTCGAGTGGAGCCAAAACGCTGCAGCGCCAGCCACCCGCACCCCGGCTCCGAGCATCTGGACCTAGCCAAGCGCCACGGCAGCGTCAAGCCGCGCACTAATGACGCTGGGTGCGCCAGTGGGGTTTTTGGCCGGGGGTGTTGGCGCTGGGGGTGTTGGCGCGGTGGCTGTGGGCGGATCGCCAGGTTTGGGTGGGGTCCCAGAGGAGGGGCCCGAGTACCTGGGGTCTTCCGTTGGTCATGCGGATTTTCCAGCCGTTGCTGTCGATGGTGTGGTGGTGGTACCAGCAGAGCAGAGCAGAGCAGAGCAGAGCAGAGCAGAGCAGAGCAGAGCAGAGCAGAGTGCAGTGTCGATGTCGGTGTCGGCACGGCACCGATGGCGGCGGTGCCTCCTTCACCCACAGTTATAGCTCAAATCACTTCTATAAGTGAGAGAATATCAGCATTAAATTGAACTACAGTCAGAATTATTTACGATTCTTGGGTGCGGAAACAGTGCGGCACAACCCAGGGAAGACGGGCGGCATCGTGCCAGCGCGGCGCCCCTTCGCCACTCCGATCTGCCCGCACGCATGAGGGACGAAGGAGGCCGCAGCCGTACTGGGTTCAGGCGGTGCGCACTGGAACGATGAGGTCCTTGTAGAACTGGGCGTGCGCCGGATAGTAGTGCTCCCACTCCGGCAGTGGCAGACCGGCGCGCGAGGCGACCAGGCGATCGAGGTAATAGTCCCAGCCGGGACCGACCGTGGCGGCCTCGGAGGCCGAGCGCAACCGCTGCCCGAAGGTCAGGTTGGTCATGCCGTCGCCCTCGACCAGGTGGAACAGTGCGCGCCAGGAATCCTCGCCCTCGCCGAAATCGCCGTTGAAGCGGTGCGGAGCCTGGCATTCGCGAATGCTCACGTACTCCCACAAGGCGTCTGGCTCCGCCGTCATCTTGAATTTGACGGCGCCGGTCGCCGGCGCACCCGTGTAGGTGCCGATCCACTTCTCGAGTTCGGCGGGGCGGGTCATGCTCGCCCACACCTGTGCGATCGGCGCGTTGAACAGCCGATTGAGCATGAGATACAGTCCGTCCTCGCGGTGAACGAGGCGTCCGGTGGGCCTGGCTGACATGGTGACCTCCACTATGAGTGAAACGCGAGTCTTGACTCAGGCTAGGCCACTTTCAGCCCCTCGGCTATACGTCAGGAGACCTCGAGAACGGCCATAGCGGCGTTGTGGCCGCCGAGCCCGCTGACTCCGCCGCCGCGCCTGGTTCCGGCGCCGCAGATGAGGATGCGCGCATGTTCGGTGCTGACTCCCCAGCGCGCGGCGGGCGTGTCGCGCGGCTCGTTATCCTCCAGAAACGGCCAAGACAGCCTGCCGTGAAAGATGTTGCCGCCGGGCAGGTTGAGGGCATGCTCGAGGTCGAGGGTCGTCTTGGTCTCGATGCAGGGGCGACCGTCGGCATCCGCTAACAACAGTGGCTCGATCGGCTCGGCGAGAACCGAATTGAGCGACCGCAGCACGGCGGCCTGCAACTGCGCCCGCGAGTCGTCGTTGTTCGCCTCGGTGAGAGTGCGATTCGGTGTGTGCAGGGCGAACACGGTGAGGGTGTGCGCCCCGGCCGCGGCAAGCGCCGGCGACAGAATGCTCGGGTCGGTCAGCGAGTGGCAGTAGATTTCGCACGGCACCGGGGCGGGAATCGTGCCCGCCACCGCCTGCTCATACGCGGTCTGCAGTTGCTCAAAGCTCTCGTTGATGTGAAACGTGCCTCCGAACGCCGCCTCCGGAGAGACGCTCGCGTCCTTCAACCGTGGCAGTCGGGTCAGCAACAGGTTGACCTTGACCTGCGCGCCCTCCGGCTTGTTTTCTGCATTTGATGCCCCGCCTGCAGCGCCCAGCAACTCGCGCAGCACCCACGGCGCCACGTTCGCCAGAACCACTGCGCCCCGAACCGTCTCCAGTCGCCCGTGCTGCCGGTACGTCACAACACCCTCGGGCGTCACAGCCGTCACGTCGGCGCCGGTCTCCAGACGAGATCCGGCCGCGCGGGCCGCCCGTTCCAATGCGCCGGTCACGGCGCCCATACCGCCGATCGGCACGTCCCAGTCCCCGGTTCCGTTGCCGATCACGTGGTACAGAAAACAGCGGTTTGCGTCGAGGCTCGGGTCGTCGAGGCTCGTGAATGTTCCGATCAGGCCGTCGGTGGCCACGACACCGCGCACGAGGTCGTTCGTAAAGCGGTCGGTGATCACCTTGCCGAGCGGCTGCTCGATCAGCGCGGTCCAGAGCGCGTCGTCGCCGACCAGCCGCCGCGCCTCCGAGCGGGTGAGCAGCGGTTCGCACACCGTGGGAAACACGGCGCGGGCCAGCCGGGCAGTGTCGTCGTAGAAGGCGTTCCAGGCGTCGAAATCGGCCGCCGCCCCGATGCGCGCAAAGGAGGCCTGGGTTGCCTCGGCGTCGCCGTGGTCCACGAGGAGCCCGTCCACGAGGAGCCCGTCGACGGAGAGCCCCGGCGTGTAGGACGAGTACCGGCGCCGGGCCAGCTCAATGTCGAGGCCCAACTCGCGAATGATTCGCGTCGGCAGCAGGCTCACCAGGTAGGAATAGCGGGAGAGGCGCGCGTCGACGCCGGGGAAGGCATCCGCTGAAACGGCGGCGCCACCGACCTGCGGCGCGCGCTCGAGCACGAGCACGCTGCGACCGGCCTGGGCGAGGTAGGTGGCGGCGACGAGGCCGTTGTGGCCGCCACCGATGATCACGACGTCGTGTCTGGGTTCGCTCATGCCCAGAGCCTATCGAGACGACCCTGCCTCGCCAACGCCAGTGCGCCCACCGTTCTCGGCGCGGTCACTGTCGGGGCACAGCCGGACACGGTGAGCTTCTCCGCCGACGGTACCTACGCCGTCACCGCCAATGAGGGCGCCTCGAAGCGGATGCCGACAACAAGCAGGGCGGCACGACTGGTCTGTACCGCTCTGCTCCTGCTGCTCGGCGGTGGCCTGCTCCGGGCCCGGCTACACCGGCGCGAGCGGCTCGAACGGGCGCGGCGGCTCGAGCGGGTCGGATTCGGTGGGCTTGGCCACTTTGCTCACCGCCCGGGCGAGGGCGTCGCGCACCGCGACCACGCCGGGGCGTAGCGCGCTCGACCGGCGCGCAGCCGAGAACAGGGTGCGATGCGGGGTGCCGGGCAGGTCATGCAACTGCACGGCCGGCATGCGGCCAGCCCAGACCAGGTCGGGCAGAATGCCCACCGCATTGCCGGATTCGATCAAGCGGATGTGCGCGATCAGATCGGCGGTCTCGAATCGAACGTCGGGTTCGAACCCCGCCGAACGGCAGAGCTGTGTCGCCCACTGCCGTGACGCGGTGCCCACCGGCTCCATCACCCAGGGCAGCCCGGCGGTCTCTTCCAGCGTGCCGGCGCGCACCCGCGAGCTCTCTTCGGGCGGCACCGCGAGCCGCAGCGCATCCGTCGCCAGGTTGACCCGGTCGAGGTCGGGCCAGTGCGCACGGGTGTGCCCGGGATACTGCTCGGCGAGCACGAGGTCGAAGTCGCGCGCCGCTACCTCGAACAGGCCGCGCTCGGGCTCCCGCTCGGTCACCTCGACCCGCAATGCCGCAAAATCCTCGGCCAAAAAGGTGAGCGCGCGGGGAATCACGGCGAGGGCCGCCGACTGAAACACGGCCACCCGCACGGTGCCCGACACCGTCGTGGTGCTCGCGCGCAGATCGGCCTCGGCGAGCTCGAGCCGCTCCAGCAGGTGGGTGGTGTGCTCGACCAGAATCTCCGCCTGCGGGGTGAGCTGCACCCGGCGGCCGACTTTTTTGAGCAGCACGACGCCGGCCTCCTTTTCGAGCAACGCGAGCTGTTGCGACACCGCGGAGGGGCTGTAGGCGAGGGCCTCGGCGACCCCGGCGAGGGTGCCGCGAATCTTCAGTTCGCGCAGCAGGCGCAGCCGTCTGACATCCAGCATCCGCTGCCCCCTACACCCATCACCGCACTCAAAACCGAATCATTAGAAAGTGTAACGAATATTATGCATAAACAATTGCTTTTGCTAAATATAGGCTGGCCGCAGACTTGAAGCACCCGAGCAACCCATCCGCGAACGAAAGACTAGTCTCGTGACCATGACCAACGCCTCCACCCGCCCCGCCAACGAGGATTTCAGTTCGGAGGTCGTCGCGCTCGTCAAGAAATGGCTCGACGAGAGCGCCACCATCCCAGCGGATGCCGCGGCCGAGCGGCTCGCCGGCGTGCTCAAGGACCCGAACGGCCTGGACTTCACGGTGGGCTTCGTCGACGGCGTCATGCGCCCCGAGGACAAGATGGTCGCCGGCTACAGCCTGCAGAAGGTCGCCAAGAAGGCGCCCGGCTTTCTGCCGCCACACATGCGCGCGGCCATCGGCCTCGGCGGCATCCTCGGACCGGTGCTGCCCTGGGTCGTCATCCCTGCCGCCCGCACGGTGCTGCGCCAGATGGTCGGCCACCTCGTCGTCGACTCCACCCCCGACAAGCTCGGCCCGGCACTCGTGCACCTGAAAGAGGGCGGTAACCGCCTCAACATCAACCTGCTCGGAGAATCGGTGCTCGGCGAGAAGGAAGCGCTCGAACGCCTCGAGGGCACCAAGCGTATCCTCGAACGCCCCGACGTGGACTACGTCTCGATCAAGGTGTCATCGATCGCCAGCCAGCTGTCGATGTGGGCCTTCGACGAGACCGTGGCCCGGGTGATTGAACGGCTGACGCCGCTGTTTGAGTTCGCCGCGGCATCCCCTACCCCGAAGTTCATCAACCTCGACATGGAGGAATACCGCGACCTCGACCTCACCATCGCGGTGTTCGAAGGGCTGCTTGACCAGCCGCAGCTCGCCCAGCTTGAAGCCGGCATCGTGCTGCAGGCGTACCTGCCCGACGCCCTCAGCGCCATCCAGGGCCTCACCCACTGGGCCCAGAACCGCCGGGCTGCCGGCGGTTCCCCGATCAAGGTGCGCCTGGTCAAGGGTGCAAACCTCGCCATGGAGCACGTCGATGCGACCGTGCACGACTGGCCGCTCGCCACCTTCTCAACCAAGCAGGACAGCGACACCAACTACAAGCGGGTGCTCAACTGGGCCCTCACCCCGCAGAACACCGACGCGGTCAAGCTCGGCATCGCCGGCCACAACCTGTTCGACGTGGCTTGGGCGCACCTGCTCAGCGTCGCCCGCGGCGTCGATGACCGGGTCGACTTCGAGATGTTGCTCGGCATGGCCACCGGCCAGGCCCAGGCCGTGCGCAAGGACGTCGGCCAGCTGCTGCTCTACACGCCCGTCGTCGACCCCTCGCAGTTCGACGTGGCCATCAGCTACCTCATCCGCCGGCTCGAAGAGAACGCGAGCCAGGAGAACTTCATGTCGGCCGTGTTTGAGCTGACCAGCAACCCTGAGCTTTTCGACCGTGAGAAGGCCCGTTTTCAAGCCTCCCTCGACGCCCTCGACGACCGGGTGCCCACCCCGAACCGGGTGCAGGACCGCTCCAGCAGCTACGACCAGGGCCGCCTCGCCGCGGCCCACACGGATGCCCGCAGCCAGACATCCGAGACCGCCCCCGACGCCGACCCGCAGCTGACCGGCGCGCTGCTCGGCATCACGCGCGGCTCGGTGCCCAGCCACTCGACCTTCCACAACGAGCCGGACACCGACCCGTCGCTTCCCGCCAACCGGGCCTGGGGCCGCCGTATTCTGGCCCGCGCCGACGCGTCCACACTCGGCACCGACACCATCGCGGCCGCCGCGGTAGCCGATGAGGCCGCGCTGGGCACCATCATCGACGGCGTGCTGGCCGCCGGGACCGCCTGGGGCCAGAAGACCGGCGCCGAACGCGCCGCCGTGCTGCACCGCGCCGGGCTCGCGCTCGCTGCCAACCGCGACCGCCTGATCGAGGTCATGGCGAGCGAGTGCGGCAAGACCATCGCCGAGGGTGACGCCGAGGTGAGCGAAGCCGTGGACTTCGCCCACTATTACGCCGAACGTGCCAAGGACCTCGACCACGTGCAGGGTGCCATCTTTGTGCCTTCGAAGCTCATCGTGGTCACCCCGCCGTGGAACTTTCCGACGGCCATACCCGCAGGCGGCGTACTCGCCGCCCTCGCCTCCGGTGCCGGCGTCGTCATCAAGCCCGCCGCCCTCGCCCAGCGCACCGGCGCCGTGGTCGTCGAAGCGCTCTGGGAAGCCGGCATCCCGCGGGAACTGCTCGCGCTGGTCAACCTGCAGGGCCGTGACCTCGGTGCCAAGCTCATCGCGCACCCCGCCGTGAACCGGGTCATCCTCACCGGCGGTTACGAGACGGCCGAGCTGTTCCGCTCGTTCCGGCACGACCTGTCCCTGCTCGCCGAAACCAGCGGCAAGAACGCCATCATCGTCACCCCCTCGGCCGACTTCGACCTCGCCGCCGCCGATGTCGTGAAGAGCGCCTTCGGCCACGCCGGCCAGAAGTGCTCGGCCGCGAGCCTCGTCATTCTGGTCGGATCGGTCGCGAAGTCGGAGCGGTTCCTCGGCCAGCTGGTCGACGCCGCGACCTCGATCAAGGTCGGCCTGGCAAGCGATCCGGTCACCCAGATGGGCCCGATCATGTCGCCGGCCGAGGGTAAGCTGCTGCACGCCCTCACAACGCTTGGAGCCGAAGAGAAGTGGCTGGTCGAACCCAAGCAGCTTGACGAGACCGGCAAGTTGTGGTCACCCGGCATTCGCACCGGCGTCGCGCCCGGATCGTATTTTCACCTCACCGAGTTCTTCGGCCCGGTGCTCGGCGTGATGCACGCGCGCAACCTGGAAGAAGCCATCCGCTTTCAGAACGCCGTCGACTTCGGCCTCACCAGCGGATTGCACTCGCTCGACACCGACGAACTGGCCCTCTGGGTCGACACCGTCGAAGCCGGTAACCTCTATGTCAACCGCGGCATCACCGGCGCCATCGTGCAACGCCAGCCGTTCGGCGGCTGGAAGCGCTCCGCCGTTGGCGCCGGTACCAAGGCCGGCGGACCGAACTACCTCCTCGGTCTCGGCAGCTGGGTCAGCGAACCGGGGCGCAACAGCTCGACACTGCACCTGCGCGGGCTTGAGCAGCGCGTCACCGACATCATCGAGGCCAGCCAGCCCTTTCTCGACTACGCCGACTTCGACGTGCTGCGCCGCTCGGCCGTGAGCGACGCCCTGGCCTGGCGCGAAGAATTCAACGTCGTGCGCGACGCCACCGGCCTCGGCGTGGAGCGCAACCTGTTCCGCTACCGCGCACTGCCGGTCACCGTGCGCCTGACCGAGAACGGAACGCTCGCCCAGTTGCTGCGCGTGATCGCCGCCGCGACCCTGTCGACGTCGCGCTACGACGTGTCGAGCACCATCCCGGTGCCGCCCGCCGTGCGCAACATCCTCGCCGAGCGCGAGATTCCGGTGGTCATCGAGAGCGACGAGGAATGGCTCGCGCGGGCCCGTTCCGGCGGAATCACGGCCAGCCGCGTGCGCCTGATCGGCAGTGACCCGGTGCTGGGAGCGTGGGAGGCGGCATCCGCTCTCGCCGATGCCGTCAACGGCAGCCCGGACATTGCCGTGTACTCGCACGCGGTCACCCAGGCCGGCCGCATCGAGGTCCTGCCGTTCCTGCGCGAACAGGCCATCTCGATCACCGCGCACCGGTTCGGCAACCCGAGCACGCTCTCCGAGGGTGTGATCTAGGCCGGATACGATACGTCACTGCGAAGATTTTTGGCCGAGCCTCCCCCAATCGCGTTATTTGGGGGGCGGTTTCGGCGGAATTTTCGCATTTCTGCACGAGCGCGTACGAGCGTTCACAGGCTACGCGCGGTTTACATGCAGTTTTGTGGGGGAAACTCATAGGGGACGTATGATTACCGCTGTCCACACTTCGACAGGGGTTCACGCTTGAACGGAAACGCGACGACGACGCACCGAAACGTCGCTTTGTTGTCGGTCACCAGTAAGATGGCGCCCCACATCACGACGTCGGAAGAAATCGACCGACGCCTCATGCCGGTTCTGACGCGCCTCAAACTGCCCACCGGGCTGCTGCAGCGCGTGGCCGGCGTCTACGAGCGCCGCAATTGGGGCCCGAACGAAACCTTTGACGACGCCGCGGTCAAGGCCGGCAAGATCGCCCTCCGCGAGGCCGGCATCAAGCCGAGCGACGTGGGCCTGCTCATCAACACCTCGGTCACCCGCAAGCATCTCGAACCCTCCGTGGCCGTGCGTATTCACCACGGACTCGGGTTGCCCTCGTCGGCGATCAACTTCGACATTGCGAACGCCTGCCTCGGCTTCGTCAACGGTATGACGCTCGCCGCGCAGCTCATCGACTCCGGCCAGATCACGTACGCCGTCATCATCGACGGCGAAGACGCCGACGAGATCCAGACCAACACGATCGACCGCCTCGGGCGCCCGGGCATCAAGCGCAAAGACTTCATGAGCGAGTTCGCGAGCCTCACCCTCGGTTCCGGTGCGGCCGCCGCCGTGCTCGGTCCAGCGGATGCCCACCCCGGTGGACACCGCATCCTGGGCGGCGTCACCCGCGCCGCCCCCCAGTTCAACGGACTGTGCGTCGGCAGCGTCGACGGCATGTTCACCGATGCCAAGGCGCTGCTCAAGGGCGGCATGGAACTGGTCGTCTCGGCCTGGACCGAAGCCAAACGCGACTGGAGCTGGTCGAACATGGACCGCTACATCGTGCATCAGGTGTCGGACGTGCACACCAACGCCATCGTGAAGGCTACCGGCATGGACAAGACCAAGGTGCCGCTGACCTATCCCACGCTCGGCAACGTGGGCCCGGCGTCGATTCCGATCACGCTCTCGCAGGAGGCGTCGAAGCTGCAGCCGGGCAACCGGGTACTGCTCATGGGCGTCGGCTCCGGCCTCAATACCGCCATGATGGAACTCGTCTGGTGACGGTGCCGCCCCGTGTTTTGTGTTCGCTGTAACCCCGCTCGGACTGCTCAGAAATGGCCCTGTGACTGATACCCGCACCTCATCCCGTCGTCTGCCCCGCACCGCTTCAGCACCGGCCGCGCTGCCGCCAGCCGGCTTGGTGGGGCTCGAACCGGAGTGGTCGCGGCTGATCGACGTCGTGGAGAGTGGAACTGCGGGGGTACGGCACGGCTGGCACCTGCTCGACAACGGCCCGCAGCTCGACGCGCTCGGCGTCAGTCCGGTCGGCACCATTCTGTGCGTTCATGGCAACCCCACCTGGTCCTACCTCTGGCGCGGACTCCTGACGTCGGCGACGAAGGCTGCGGCGTCGGGCGCGCCGGCCTGGCGCGTGATCGCCGTCGACCAGCTCGACATGGGCTTCTCCGCCCGCACCAGAGGTTTTCGCCCGCTCGCCCGCCGAGTGCGAGACCTTGGTGATCTGACCGACGCTCTCGAACTGACCGGCCCCATCGTGACCCTCGGCCACGACTGGGGTGGCGTCGTTTCGCTCGGCTGGGCCGCCGCCCACCCCGAACTACTGGCCGGCGTCATGCTGCTCAACACGGCCGTGCACCAACCGGCTGGCGACCCGATTCCGGCGCCGCTCCGGCTCGTGCTCGGGCGGGGCGTCCTCGGCAAGGCGACCGTGGCCACGCCCGCCTTCCTGGCCACCACCCTGGCTCTCGCGCATCCGCCGCTGTCGGCCGCGGTGAAGCACGGGTATCGCGCGCCCTACCTGACGAGCGCCCGCCGTGGCGGTGTCGGCGGCTTTGTCGCCGACATCCCGGTCGCTCTCGCCCACGAGAGCCGGCCCGAACTCGACCGCATCGCCGAGGAAGTGCGAGCGCTCGCGGTGCCGACGCTGCTGCTCTGGGGTCCGCGCGATCCGATCTTCAACGACCGCTACCTCGATGACCTGCTCGAACGGATGCCGCACGCCCGCGTGCACCGGTTCGAGGGAGCGGGGCATCTGCTCGCTGAAGATGCGGACTACTCCGCCGCCGCCCTGCTCTGGCTGGGCGACGCCGTCGTGCCGCCGGCCGCGCCGCCGGTCGTGCCGCCGGTCGAGCCGCCTGGGAACGCCGCCGCCGCCGCGGGACCCTGGGCGGTGGCGGGGACGCATCCGCTGTGGTATTTCCTCGACGAACTGCGTGACTCCGACGAGACCGCCCTCGTCGACATGCAGCCTGCCCCGCGCACGGTCAGCTGGCGGCTGCTCTCGCTGCGCGTGCGGCAGATCGCGGCCGGCCTCGTGCACATCGGCGTGGGGCCCGGCGACCGCGTCTCGCTTCTCGTACCGCCGAGCGCCGACCTCACCGCGGTGCTCTACGCCTGCGTGCGCATCGGCGCGATTGTCGTCGTAGCGGATGCCGGCCTCGGGCTGGTCGGCCTCACTCGCGCCGTGCGCGGCGCGCGCCCCGACTACATTATTGGGGCCGCTCCCGGCCTGATGGCCGCCCGTGTGCTCGGCTGGCCGGGGCGCGCGATCTCCACCGCCCGCTACCCGGCCCCGATGGCCCGGCTGCTCGGTACCCGGCACACCCTTGCCGAGCTGATCCGATTGGGCCAGGCTCGACTCGCAGCCGGCGACGAGCTCCCGCCCGAGCCTGCACCGAGCGACCCGGCCGCCGTGCTGTTCACCTCCGGATCGACCGGCCCGGCCAAGGGCGTCGTCTACACCCACGGCCAGCTTTCCGCCGTGAGCCGCGCCCTCTTCCTGCAGTACGGCGTCGGCGTCGGCACCGGTCTCGTCGCCGGATTTGCCCCGTTCGCGCTGCTTGGACCCGCCCTCGGCGCCCGCTCGGTCACCCCCGACATGGACGTCACCGCACCCAAAACCCTCACCGCCACCGCGGTCGCGGCCGCCGTCGCCGCGATCGACGCAACGGTCGTCTTTCTCTCGCCCGCCGCGCTCGTGAACGTCGTCGCGACGGCCGATGCACTCACGCCCGCCGACCACGCGGCCCTCGCCGGGGTGCAGCGTTTTCTCTCGGCCGGCGCACCCATCTCCGAAAGCCTGCTCGCCCAGGCCGCGGCGCTCATGCCGGGAGCGACCGCGCACACACCGTACGGTATGACCGAGGGCCTGCTCATGGCCGACATCACTCTTGAGGGAATTCGGGCAGCGGCCTGGGCCCCGGACGGCAGCGTGAACCCGGCCGGGGGTGTCTGCGTCGGGAGGGCGACCGCAACCACGCGCATCCGTATCAGTGCGCTCGACGCGAGTGGGGCATCCGCTGGTGAGCTGTCGGAGGAACCCGACGTGACCGGCGAGATCGTCGTGTCGGCGCCACACGTCAAGGACCACTATGACCGGCTCTGGCTCACCGAGCGGGCCTCGCGGCGCGGCGCGGTACCGGGCGAACGCTGGCATCGCACCGGCGACGTCGGCCATCTCGACAGCAGCGGCCGCCTGTGGGTGGAGGGCCGGATGCCGCACGTCATCGTGACGGCCGCCGGCGTGGTCACTCCGGTCGGGCCCGAGCAGCGCATCGAAACGTTGCCCGAGGTCGCCCGCGCGGCCTTCGTCGGCGTCGGCCCGCCCGGCACGCAGCAGCAGGTCGCCGTGATCGAAACCGTGCCGCCGGCCCGCCGATTACACCGAGCACCCGGGCCGCTCGCCGCCGCCGTGCGCGCCGCGGTGGGCTCGCCGGTCGCCGCCGTGCTCGTCGTGCCCGGGCTGCCCACCGATATTCGGCACAACTCCAAGATCGACCGCAGCCGTCTATCGCGCTGGGCCACCGGCATCCTCTCGGGCGGGCACTGGGTCAAGCCATGAGAGTACTGGTGACCGGAGCCAGCGGATTTCTCGGCCGAGCCGTCGCTGCCCGCATCAGCGCGGCCGGTCACGAGGTGCGCACCTTTCAGCGGCGACCGTCGGGCCTGCCCGGCGTCGAAGACGTGCACGGCTCGATCACGACCGGTGCCGACACGCCCTACGCCGGCCTGGCCTATGCCGTGAGCGGCATGCACGCGGTCGTGCACCTCGCGGCCAAGGTGTCGCTCACCGGCGACCCGGCTGAGTTCGAGGCCGTGAATGTCGGCGGCACCGGCACCGTGCTGCAGGCGGCTGAGGATGCCGGCGTCTCCCGCTTCGTCTATGTCTCCTCGCCCTCCGTGGCTCACTCGGGTAGCTCGATCATGGGCTCCGATGCCCTACCGGCCTCGCCGGATCAGGCCCGCGGCGATTACGCCCGCACCAAGGCTCAGGCCGAGCTGCTGGCGCTCGCCGCGGACGCTCCCGGATTCAGCGTGGTCGCCGTGCGCCCCCACCTGGTCTGGGGCCCCGGCGACACCCAGTTGATCGAGCGCATCGTTGACCGCGCCCGCCTCGGCCGGCTGCCGCTGCTCGGGCACGGCGCGGCGCTCATCGACACGACCTACATTGATAACGCGGCATCAGCGATCCACGCGGCGCTCGATGCCGCCGAAAGAGTGCACGGGCAGTCCTACGTAATCACTAACGGCGAACCCCGCCCGGTCGCGGAACTCCTCGCCGGAATCTGCGGTGCGGCGAACGTGGCGGCCCCGGCCTGGCGGGTGCCGGCATCCGCTGCCCGCGCTGCCGGCTCGATCATCGAGGCCATCTGGCGGCGTCGCCCGGATGGTGTCGGCCAAACCGACCAGCCGCCGATGACTCGGTTTCTGGCCGAGCAGCTCTCGACGGCGCACTGGTTCGACCAGCGGCGCACCCGCGCCGACCTCGGCTGGACCCCTCTGGTTTCGCTCGACGAGGGCTTCGAGCGCCTCGCCGCCCACTATCGCGTCGGCCGTTAGCTGCCCGTCGCCAGCGGCCTGTCGCTAGCCTGCTACGAGCGGATGCCGAGGGCCGCGCGCGCAAACGCGAGCGCCTCCTCGGGGGCGACGCCGAGCTGCCGCGCCGTGCCGGCGTACAGGGCGGCGGCAACCTGCACCTGCTGCTGGGCGGCGTTGCCGTTCGCGGCGATGAAGGATCCATTTCGGCCGCGCGTTTCGATCACCTCATCGCGCTCGAGCTCGCGGTAGGCACGGGCGACGGTATTGGCGGCTAGCCCAAGCTCTTCGGCGAGCTTGCGTACGGTCGGCAGCTTGTCGCCGGGGGCGAGATCGCCCGAATGCACGGCGGCGAGCACCTGCACCCGCAACTGTTCGAAGGGCGGCGTTGCCGAACGAGGATCGACCAGGAGCATCATGCCGGAGTCTTCGCTCGGCTGTCCTCGCCGGGCTGATCGTCAACCGCGGGGCCGCACGCGCGTCGGCGCCGGTCGAGCTCGACGGCCGTCTCGGGCCAGAGGCGGCGCAGGTAGTGCGTCGTACTACGATTGCGCAGGCTGGTGATGCCCCAGCTGATGAGGGCGAACACCAGCACGGGCCCCATGATCGTGAAGGAGCCGCGCAGTATCTCGCCGACCGAGCCGGGCGCGGGCAGGTTGATTGCGTCGCTCAACGACAGGAACAACACGCAGGTGCTCACGGCGGCAATGATCCCCGGAATCCCAACGAGGCTGCGCAGGGTCGTGCTGCGAAAGGCATCACTCCAGGCCAGTTCGATGTACGTGCGGGCCGGCTGGCCGCGACCGAGCAGCGCGTTCGCCGCGGTCCAGGTCAGCAGGCTTGCGGCGGCCGCGAGGGCCAGCAGTAGTCCGGCCGGCCAGAGAATTGATCGCACCGAGACGTCATCGAACACCCGCTCCGGGTTGACCGCGATGACCGCGAGCACGGCAATGTAGCCGAGGGTGGCCAACGTCAACAGGCTCAGCGAGAACGTGCGATCGAGGGGCGTGACGTAGTCGGCCAGCCGGGGGGACAGGCTGCGGGCCAGTCGCGGCGCCTCGGGAACCGGGGCAAAGGCCGAGCGGGAATCGTTGGCGATGAGGGCGATCGTTGACCCGACGGTCATTGCGATACCGGCGAAGAGCCCGTTCCAGGGGCTGCGGCCGTCGGTCATCCCGACCATCCCGACCAGCACCGCCGTTCCGACGACGAGACCAGCCATTGACCCGACGATTCCGGCCCGTTCGCGGGAATAGATCCGGTACGAGAGTTCGGGAACGATCGCCGGAACCAACGCGAGCCCGACCTGCCGAGAGTAGGCGTGCAGCATCCGTTGACGCGGTTCGGCACGCGTGAGATACGCCAGACGGATGCCGAGGCCCGTTACGACCACCGCCACCAGAATCACTGAGACCGTATTCACGAAACCCTTTCTTTGTGTGCGTTTTGTACCAGAGTAGCAATACGAAACTCGAGGTGTCCGACCGAACGCTCAGCTGTCGGACCGACGATTCAGGGCGTCGGTGACGAGCACGAGCGCCTCGGCCGGGTTCACACCGAGTTGTTCGATGCGCAAAGCGAAGGAATCAGCGGCCGCCTGCGCGTGCCGCTCGGTCGCACCGCCGGAGGGGGCGATGAACGATCCAAATCGGCCACGTGTTTCAATCACGCTGTCGCGCTCCAGCTCGCGATAGGCGCGTGCGACGGTGTTCGTGGCCAGGCCAAGCTCGGCGGCGAGGGCCCGCACGGTTGGCAGGCGGGTGTCGTGGGTCAGCTCCCCGGAGCGCACGGCCGCAATCACCTGACTGCGCAACTGTTCAAACGGCGGCGTACGCGACTGGGAATCAATGGCAAAAAATGAAGCGGGCACGACATTCTCCGATCAACGTTAGGAATAATATTGCCTCGCTACAACGGATGCTGCAACCGCATACCTTCGGTACGTTTCGTTGGTACTGTGCAATCGTTCGCACAATGCCGACAACGACCGGCGCACGCGCGGCTGGGTAGGCTCGACTCATGAACTTTCCGGCCGATCTCCGCGCCGAGCTGGCCGGGCTGCTGCCGACCCTGATCGGGGTTGTGCTGTTACTCGCGGTGGTCGTGACGGTGCTACGCGCCTCGAGCACGCAGCATCCGTTCGCCCCGGCGCTTGCCGTGCTGCGCGGAACCCTGCAGCTGGCCGCGATCAGTCTCATTCTCAGTGGAATCATCAACGATCCGCTGTGGGTCAGCGTGGGATTACTCGTTATGTTCGCGGCAGCGGTCGGCACCGTCGCGCGGCGCATTGGCTTCAGTCGGTCGCATCTGCTGCGCGTGGCCGTTGCGATGGGGCTCGGCGTGACCGTGACACTCACCGTTGTGTTCATGACCGGTGCGATCGAATTCTCACCGCGCTACGTGCTCGCGATCGGCGGCATCATTATCGGCAATGCCATGTCGATCGCGACCCTCAGCGGCCGCCGCTTCTCCGAGGCGGTCGGGGACCACTGGGACGAGGTCGAGGGTTGGATCGCGCTCGGGGCCACGCCGCGGCAGTCCACCCGTGAACTGGCCCGGCAGGCCGTCTATTTCGCCATCATCCCGTCCACCGACCAAACCAAGACCACGGGGTTGGTCACGCTACCGGGAGCGTTCGTCGGCGCGATATTCGGGGGAGCCTCGCCGCTGGAGGCCGGGAGGTTTCAGATCGTCGTGCTCGCCGGCATCCTCTGCGCCGGGTCGATCGCCGCGGTCACCCTGCTGCACCTGGTTTCCCCGGTGCGCCACAAGCCGGTGCCCGCCTAGACGAGTGCGCTACTCGATCGATCGGTGGATCAGGCGGGAGAGCACGATCGCGCTGCGGGTGTGGTCGACGTTGGGGGCCAGGCGTACTTTCTCGAGCGCCGCCTCGAGGCCCGGAATGTCGCGGGCGCGAATGTGCACCATGGCGTCGGCGCTGCCGGTGACGGTTCCCGCGTCGACGACCTCGGGCACGCCCGAGAGAATGCGCAGTAATTCGTGGGGCGCCACGGTGCCGCGGCAGAACAGCTCGACGTACGCTTCCGTGCTCATGCCGTCGACGGCCGGGTCGACCTGAATGGTGAAGCTGCGAATCACCTTGTCGGCCACCAACCGGTCAACGCGGCGTTTCACAGCGGATGCCGACAGGCCCACGACCGAGCCGATATCGCCATAGCCGGCGCGAGCGTTCTGGCGCAGCAGGTCGAGAATGCTGTGGTCGAGGTTGTCCATGGGCCGAGTCTAGGCGACCACCCTGCGCAAAATTGCGTCAAGGCCACAATTCTCGAAGCTTTCTTGCGCATATAAGCGTGAAACGTTGAATCATGCTGTGTGAGACTGGAAAAGGCGTCCCGGAACGATTGAGGTTAGTCGTTCCGGGCTCTCGTGAGCGACTTGGTCCGCCATTCACCCCGAGTTCCGCCGGGTCGACAGGCCCGCGGATCCCCGAAGGAGCCTCATGTCGATCGTTTCAGCCACCCCGGTTCTTGCCGAAGAAGCCGCCGTTCCCGTGCGCACCGCCACCAAGCGCACCGTTCTCATGTGCAAGCCGCAGTTTTTCACCGTGGTCTACCGCATCAACCCGTGGATGGACCCGGCACTTCCCACCGACACCTCCCTCGCCGTGGCCCAGTGGCAGACCCTGTATGACGCCTACATCGGCCTCGGCTTCGACGTGCACCTGATTGACCCGATCAACGGCCTTCCCGACATGGTCTACGCGGCCAATGGCGGCTTCGTCATCGACAACTCGGCCTACGGCGCCAAATTCACCCACGTGGAGCGCCAGCCCGAAGGCCCCGCCTACATGGACTGGTTCGGTGCAAACGGCTTCAACGTGCGCGTGCCCGTCGAGACGAACGAGGGCGAGGGCGACTTTCTGTTGGTCGGCGACGTCATTCTGGCCGGCACCGGCTTTCGCAGCGACTCGAACAGCCACGCGGAACTGTCGGCCATCGCCGGCCGTCCGGTCATCACCCTGCGCCTGATCAATCCGAGTTTCTACCACCTCGACACCGCCGTCGCCGTGCTCGACGACACAAACATCGCGTACCTGCCGAGCGCCTTCGACGCGCCGAGCCTGGCCATTCTGCAGGAACGCTACCCGGACGCCATCATCGTCACCGAGGAAGACGCCGCCATCCTCGGCCTCAACTCCTACTCCGACGGCTACAACGTCGTCATCGCGGCCCGCGCCAAGGACTTCGAACGCCAGCTGCGCGCGCGCGGTTACAACCCGATCGGCGTCGACCTGTCCGAGCTGCTGCTGGGTGGCGGCGGCGTCAAGTGCTGCACGCTCGAGCTGCGCCGATGACCGACCGAACCACCCTGAAGGAGCACAAATGACCACGAACCTGACCGACGCGCGGGCCGTAGCCGCCGCATCCGTTTCGCCTGCGGCTGCCGGCCTGATTGCGCAGGAGAGCGCGCACGCCGCGCACAACTACCACCCACTCGAGGTCGTCGTCGCGTCCGGCGACGGTGCCTGGGTAACGGATGTCGCGGGTCATCGCTACCTGGACTGCCTCGCCGCCTACTCCGCCGTGAACTTCGGGCACTCCAACCCGGTGCTGCTTCACGCTGCTCGTGCGCAGCTGGGCCGCATCACCCTGACCAGCCGGGCCTTCTACAACGACCAGCTCGGCCCGTTCGTGACCGCGCTCGCCGAACTCGCCGGCAAAGACATGGTGTTGCCCATGAACACCGGCGCGGAAGCGGTTGAATCCGGCATCAAGGTTGCCCGCGCCTGGGGCTACCGGGTGAAGGGCGTCGCGCCCGATCTGGCGAACATCATCGTCGCCGCCGGCAACTTTCACGGCCGTACGACCACCATCATCAGCTTTTCCGACGACGAGTCGGCCCGCGCAGGATTCGGCCCGTTCACGCCCGGTTTTCGCACCGTGCCCTACGGCGATGCCGCGGCGCTCGAAGCCGCAATCGACGAGAACACCGTCGCCGTGCTGCTCGAACCCATTCAGGGTGAGGCTGGCATCGTCGTGCCGCCGGCGTCGTACCTGCCGGCGGTGCGCGAGATCACCACGCGCCACAACGTACTGTTCATCGCCGATGAGATTCAGTCGGGCCTCGGTCGCACCGGCTCGACCTTCGCCTGTGATCTCGTGGGCGTCGTGCCCGACCTCTACCTGCTCGGTAAGGCTCTCGGCGGCGGCATCGTTCCCGTTTCGGCCGTCGTCGGCAACACCGACGTGCTCGGTGTGCTGCACCCGGGCGAGCACGGCTCGACCTTTGGCGGCAACCCGCTCGCCGCGGCCGTCGGCCTGGCCGTCGTGAACATGCTGGCCACCGGCGAATACCAGCAGCGCGCGCCCGAGCTCGGTGCGCGCCTGCACGCGGGGCTGCGTGCGCTGATCGGCCACGGCGTGGTCGCCGTGCGCGGCGTGGGGCTCTGGGCCGGTATCGATATCGACTCCTCCCTCGCCCCGGGCCGGGCCGTCTGCGAGGCGCTCCTGGCCCGCGGCCTGCTCGCCAAGGACACGCACGGCTCGACCATTCGCCTCGCGCCGCCGATCGTCGTCTCGGCTGAGGACGTGGACTGGGCCGTCGAGCAGCTGCGCCTCGTGCTCGCCGACCTCGCTGCGCTGTAGGTAAGTTCGGAGATTTTCGCGCCCGCGCACCGCCGCGCTCGCCCCCGTAGGCTGGCAGCCATGTACACGGACCTGCCCGAAGCTGACCTGCGCCGCTACGTCAGCGCGCAGGCCGACCCCGCCGACTTCGACTTATTCTGGGCGGGAACGCTAGCCGAGACCGAGATGTACGACCTCAATGTCACGGTCACCCAGGTCGATGCCGGCCTGATTACCCTCGACGTGTTCGACGTGACCTTCTGCGGGTACGGCGGGCAGAGGGTCAAGGCCTGGCTGCGGGTTCCGGCCGGGACGACCGACCCGATGCCGGCCATCGTGCAGTTTCACGGTTATGGCCGGGGGCGGGGCCAGGCTTTTGAGAACCTGCTCTGGGCATCCGCTGGCTTCGCCCATTTTGAAATGGATGTCCGCGGCCAGGGATTCGGCGGCAGTACCGGCGACACCGACGACGACGCGGGCAGTGGCCCGCAGGTTCCGGGGTTCATGACGCGCGGCATTGGGGCCCGCGAGACGTACTACTATCGCAGGGTCTTCGCGGATGCGGTGCGTGCGGTCGCGGCGGCACGCAGCCTCGATCTCGTCGATGCAGCGCGGGTCGGCGTGACCGGGGTGAGTCAGGGCGGCGGCATTGCGCTCGCCGTGGCCGGGCTCGTGCCCGAGCTGGCCGCAGTCGTTGCCCGGGTACCGTTTCTGTGCGACTTTCCGCGGGCATCCGTCATCACCGACGCCCTGCCGTACCGGGAGCTCGGCCAGTACCTCGCCACGAACCGGTTGAAAGTGAAGCGGGTGCACGACGTGCTCGCCTACTTCGACGGGGTCAATTTCGCCAAGCGCGCCACCGCGCCGGTGATCGTGACGGCCGCCCTGATGGACCAGATCTGCCCGCCGTCGACGGTGTTCGCGGCCTACAACAATTACGCCGGACCGAAGCAGATCACCCTCTGGCCGTACAACGGACACGAGGGTGGTGCCTGGGAAGACGACGCACTCGCCCTGCGGGCCTTTCGCGAACACCTCGCCTGAACCGCCGGGCGAGCGGGTGCTGGCCAGCGCCGACGCGCCGACCCAGGATTACGCCGAGCTCCTGCAACGACGGGAAGACGCCGATTCCACGCTGGAGCTGAAGGCTGCAGGCCTCTTCTCGTCGCTGGCCCGGAACGATCCACTCGCCGACGGCAACAAACGAGTGTCCTGGATCCTCACCGTGGCCTCCTTCCAGCAGTGGACTGACCGGGCCGTTCGACACTCGTGGTGGTGAAGTGCCTCAGACAGCGCTACTGCGCCGGGGTTGCCTTCTTCGGCGCACGCCGTACCGGTGTGCCCGTGACGGCAGCGGATACGCTGACGGTTTCCTTTCGCACGGGCGTCTTGCGCGCGGGGGCGGCGTCGGCGGCGGCGACCAGGGGCGCGGCGACCGGTTGAAGCCGGGCGAGCTGCGTCACATGCGCGGGGTTCAGTTCCTCGAGCGCGTTCACGCCGAGCAGCCGCATGGTGCGGGCAACCTGTTCCGACAGGATCGCAATTGTGCGGTCGACCCCGGCCTCGCCGCCGGCCATGAGCCCGTAGAGGTAGGCGCGGCCGATCATGGTGAAGCGGGCGCCGAGGGCGACCGAGGCGACGATGTCGGCTCCCGACATGATGCCCGTGTCGAGGTGCACCTCGGTGTGGGCGCCGATCTCACGGGCGACCTGCGGCAGCAGGTGAAACGGAATCGGCGCGCGGTCGAGCTGGCGACCGCCGTGGTTCGAGAGGGTGATGCCGTCGACACCGAGGTCGACGAGACGCTTGGCGTCCTCGAGGTTCTGCACGCCCTTGACGACGACCTTACCGGGCCACTGCGCCTTGATCCAGGCGAGATCTTCGAAATCGACGGTGGGGTCGAACATCGTATCGAGCAGGTCGGCCACGGTGCCGCTCCAGCGGTCGAGGCTTGCGAAGGAGAGGGGCTCGGTGGTCAGGAAGTTGATCCACCACTCCGGGCGCGGCAGTGCGTTGACGACGGTACCGAGGGTGAGGGCGGGCGGAATCGAGAAACCGTTGCGCTGGTCGCGTAACCGAGCGCCCGCGACGGGTACGTCGACGGTGACGAGAAGGGTGTCGTAGCCGGCCTTGGCGGCCCGGTCGACGAGAGCCATGGAGCGGTCGCGGTCCTTCCACATGTACAACTGAAACCAGTTGCGTCCGTTCGGGTTGGCGGCCTTGACGTCTTCAATCGAGGTCGTGCCCATGGTCGAGAGTGCGAACGGAATACCGGCCCGGGCCGCGGCGTGCGCCCCGGCGATCTCGCCCTCGGTCTGCATCATGCGGGTGAAGCCGGTGGGCGCGATGCCGAAGGGCTGGGCCACCGGGGCGCCCAGTACGTCCCAACCCGTCGACACGGTCGACACGTCGCGCAGGATGGCGGGGTGAAACTCGATGTCTTCGAAGGCTTGGCGGGCCCTTTTGATCGAGATCTCGGCCTCGGCGGCCCCCTCGGTGTAGTCGAATGCGGCCTTCGGGGTGCGCTTTTTGGCGATGGCGCGCAGGTCGTTAATCGTGAGCGCGGCGTCGAGGCGGCGCTTCTTCGCGTTGAACTCGGGGCTTTTGAATTTCATGAGCGGAGCGAGGTCTGTGATCTTGGGGATGCGTCGTTGAACCATGGTCGTCCTATCGTGTCGTCGGGAGGGAAGTGGCTGGAGTGAGATGCGTCTCGGCGTAGTACCCCGAGATGTGGGCGTGCACGGCGAGGCGGGCGGCATCTGCGTCACCGGCCTGGACGGCACGGAGAATGCCGCGATGCTCCATCATCAGCCGAGCGGATGTTGCCCGCCAGCTCGAAAGACCCGCCACGCCCGCCCGCGCGTACCCCTCGATCGCGCTGCGGAGGCCGGCCATGGTCGCGGTGATCACCTGGTTGCCGCTTGCTTCGGCGAGCGAGAGGTGAAACTGGGTGTCGAGGGCGAGGAATTCGGCTTCGGTGAGGGGCTGGGATTCCATCGCACTGAGGATTTGCGCGCAGCCAGCCAGATCGATGGAGGTCGTGCGGCAGGCCTCGGCCAGCTCGGAGACGATCGACCCTTCCAGTACGAGACGGGTCTTGACGACGTCGGCCACCGGAAAACCCTGCGCCGCGACCTGCAGACGCATGAGCGCCGACATGCCGCCGCCGGGGCGGGCAACGATGATCGCGCCTGCGGAGGGCCCGGAACCGACGGCGGTGCGAATGAGCCCCAGCACGTCGAGCACGCGGAGCGCTTCGCGTACGCTCGACCGGCCGACACCGAGGTCGGCCGCGAGGGTGCGCTCGGGCGGCAGATGATCGCCCGGGCTGAGCCGCCCCTCGAGCAGGTCGAGTTCGACGGCGTCGAGCACGACCTGCCAGGCACGCGGGCTGAACGCGGTCATGGTGTCCTCTCGGTCGCTGTGGTCTGACCACAGGATACACGATTTTTCCGGGATTGCGGGATACAGTTTCAGCCAACCCGGGAGAGACCATGACCGCCGCACCCCAGCTCATCGACCTGAAACTGCCCGACGGACCGGGCGGGAGCGCTGGTCTGAAAGCCATCCTCGCGATCCCGGCCGGCGCCGGCCCGTGGCCCGGCGTCGTGCTCGTGCACGAGGCGTTCGGGCTCACCGACGTCATGCGCCGCCAGGCCATCAGAATGGCCGAGGCCGGCTATCTTGCACTCATGCCCGACCTCTTCACCGAGGGTGGAACCCGCAAATGCCTCGTTGCGACCTTTCGCGCCCTGTCGGCCGGCGCCGGCCGGGCCTTCGTCGACATCGACTCGGCCCGCACGTTCCTGAGTGAGCGCAGCGACTGCACCGGTCGCATCGGCGTGCTCGGCTTTTGCATGGGCGGCGGTTTTGCCCTCGCCACGGCCACGCGCGGTTTCGATGCCGCCTCGGTCAACTATGGTCGGTTGCCGAAGGAGCTCGACGATCACCTGCTCGGCGCGTGCCCGATCGTCGGCAGCTTCGGCGGCGCCGACCGCTCCCTGATCGGCGCGGCAGCCACGCTCGACTCCGCCCTGGACCGGCTGAAGATCGAGCACGACGTCAAGGAATACCCGGGTGCCGGCCATGCCTTCCTCAACGACGAAGAGACCGGGCCGCGGGTTCTCCGGCCCGTGCTCAAGCGTATTCTCGGCGCCGGCCCCGACCCGGTGGCCGCCGCCGACGCGTGGACCCGCATCGAGGAGTTCTTCTCCGAACATCTGGGCCCGGGGCCCGTCGAACCCTGAACGCCGAGAGCGGATGCGTGACCCCGGCATCCGCTCTCTTGGGTGGGCAGTGCTTTAGCGCAGCGTGTAACTCTTCGGGAGCTTCAGGCCGCGCTCGGTCATGACGTCACGCAGGCGCGTGGGGTAGTCGGTGATGATTCCGTCGACGCCGAGGTTCATGATGGCGGTGATGTCGGACGTGGTGTTCACGGTCCACGGGATGACCGGCAGCCCGAGCTCGTGTGCCTCGGTCACCATCTGCGCCGTGACCGAGGCGAAGGTCGGCGACACAACGTCGTAGCCCTGGGCGGCAGCGGCCTGGGCCAGGGAGCCGTTGTAGTCATCGATGTCGATCCCGCCGAGGTTGGGGCTGATTCCCGGCTGACCGACGCCCATCCACGCGTCGCCGCTCGAGAGGGCAACGAGAGAGAGCTCGGGGGCGATCTGTTTGGTGAGGTTGAGGGAGGCCCAGTCGAAGCTCTGCACCGTGGTGCGCTCGGCCATTCCGCTCTGCTGGATCTCGGCGACGACCCTGCGAGTAAGCGCTTGCATCTCGGCATCACCGGTCGGACCGGCCACTTCCACCTTGGTCTCAACGTTGAGGCCCACCTTCGCGGCCTTGTACGCGTTCACGAGACCAAAGACATCCGTGAGCAGCGCGATGCGCGTTCCGGGTGTGTTGACCTGCTCGGGAAAGCCCGGCAGCTGCTGGTAACCGCAGTCCATCGTCTCGATCTGAGCATACGTGAGCTCGCGCACGCGGTCGTTCGCGTAGGGAAACTGCGGGTCGTCCGCGAACGCCGGGGCGGTGTCTGCGCACTTGCTCGCGGTCATCACGTCGTCGTGCCACACCACGATGCGGTCGTCACGGGTGAGGTGCGTGTCGAGTTCGAGCGTGCTCACGCCGAGTTCGAGCGAGTGGGCGAGCGCGGTGATCGACTCTTCACCCCACTGACCGCGGCCGCCGCGGTGCGACTGCAGGTCGAAGGAGCCGTTGCTGTCGTCGGCCTGGAGCGGCGTTCCGGTGGGCGTGGTGGGGGCTGCCGTTGCCGGGGCGGCCGAGACGGTCGCGGCTCCCACCGAGAGAGCAGCGACGACCGTGATCGTCAAAATGTTGCGCAGGCGCATTGCGAATTCCTTTGGTTGCCGGGCGGGCCATTTTTCGGTCCGTGTTGCCACGGTAGAAACCGAACGTGACGGATGCCTGTTGTCGGCCTGTCCGCTCGGTGAACGCTTGGGGGCGGTCACCGAGCCGACTCTGCGCTCGCTGCCCTCGCGGCCTCGCTGTGGGACTCGAAGCCGTGACCGACAACGTGAACCGGTCCACGGGCGACCGAGACCCGGCCCACCCGGCCAACCCGGCCCACCCGGCCAACCCGGGCGACACCAAGAACTGCGGCGACTTCTCCACCTGGGCCGACGCCCAGAACCGGCACGACACCTACTATTCGTCCTCCGGTGACGTCGCCCGCCTCGACGTTTTGTACGTGAATCGAGCTAGCTGCGCAGCACGACGTTCGCGGGGGCGTCACCACGCTGCATCCGCTCTATTTGGTCGCGAATGAGGCGAACCATGCGCGGGCGCATCGCGCTCGTCGCGCCGCCGACATGCGGCGTGACGAGCACGTTGGGCAGCGCAAAGAGCGGATGCCCGTGGGGCAGCGGCTCAGGATCCGTCACGTCGAGCGCGAGCCGCAGACGCCCGCTGCCGGCGTGGGCCAGCAGCGCGTCGGTATCGGCGACCGGGCCGCGCGCGATGTTCACGAGCAGGGCGCCGTCTTTCATGCGCGAGAGGAAGGCATCGTCGACGAGATGGGTGGTGGACTCGCTCAGCGGCACACCGATCACGACGACGTCGGCCCGTGGCAGCAATTCCGGGAGTGCGTCCATGGCGTAGATCTCGCCGCGCGCATCGGTGCGGGCGGTGCGCGCGACCCGAACCACCGTGGTCTCGAAGGCGAGCAGCCGAGCCTCGATCGCGGCTCCGACTCCGCCGTACCCTATGAGCAGCACGGTGCGATCGGCGAGGCTCGGGTGGTGCGCCGGCGCCCAGTCGCCCTGCTGCGCGGCGCGAACGAAGTCGGGGATTCCCCGCTGTGCGGCGAGGATGAGCGCAAGGGTGAGTTCAGCCGTCGATGTCTCGTGCACGGTCGCTGCGTTGGCGAAGACATGACCAGCCGGAAGCAGCTGGTCGATGCCGTCGTAGCCGATGGATTGGCTCTGCACGAGCCGGGTCTCGACGCCGGCGAGGTGCGCCATCCGGTTGGCGGCGCCCATGTACGGCGTCACCACGAGGTCTATCTCGGGAGCGGGAGCGGGGCCCTCCATCGACCACTGTACGAACTCCACACCGTCGATGTGCCCGAGCGCCTCGCGCAGGTCGGACTCGGGCAGGCTGACGCGCAACGCAAGGGGGCTCATCGGTCAAGCCTAGACGCGACACCGGTGCTGTCGCCGCGTGCCCCAGGTCGCGTACTGGTCGACCGGCGGCCGTCACATCGTCCCGCTGCCCGGGAGGGTGCGATTGGCGCAGGTGGCCCCGGCGCCTCGCCCCCTGCGCCTCGCCCCTTACCGCCGCAGGCGTTCCCGCGGCTGCGGCACGGTGGCCGTCGCTCGCCGCAGGGTGCTCAGGCCGACCCCGGCGAACACGATCACGCCTCCGATCAGCTGCGGCGTAGTGAGCTGCGCGCCGAGAATCACTGCGATGATCACGGTGAATACGGTGATGAGGTTGAGAAACAGCCCCGCACGCCCCGGTGGAATGGTCTTCAGGGCCGAGTTCCAGAGCACGTAGGAGCCGATCGATGGGAAGATGGCGATGAAGATCACAGCCCAGCCGATCTGGGCATCCGCTGGCCAACGTGCCCCGCTGAGAACGGCGACCGGTGCGAGTAACACCGCGACGAGGGTACCCTGAACGGCCGTGGCGGTGATCGGTGGCACAGGAAGCCCCCGGCCCACGATGGTGTAGAGGCTCCACACCACGATCGCGCCCACCATGAGCACGTCGCCCGCGTTTGGTAGTCGAGTCAAAACGGATGCGAGGGCGCCATTTGTGATGATCAACACGACTCCGAAGAGGCCGAGTACGAGCCCCGCGATTCCGCGCCAGCCGATACGTTCCCGCAGCAGAAGCGCGGCGAGCACGACCATCACCGCCGGGTTCGCCGCGTTGATGAGTGAGGCGGACTGCGGGGTCGTGTACTGCAGAGCCGTATAGAGCAGCAGGTTGTAGCCGCCCACGCCGAGACCGGCGAGCAGCAGAAGGCGCGGCCAATGGCGCAGTACCTGTCGCCAGTCGGGCCTCTCGACGACCTGGGCGAGGATCAGCAGTGGCGCGCAGGCCAGCAGCCAGCGGAGCCAGGTGAGTTCCACCGGTGACATGGTCTGCACCGCGATACTGCCGACGAGGTAGTTCCCGGCCCACATGAGTGTGGCGAGAACGAGCGCGATTGTTGCCCTCATGTGGAGCCCGCCCCGGTGGTCGCGCGGCCACGGCGAACCGGACCGAGGAGGGCTGGCGTGGAATGGGTCATCGTGTACCTGACGTTCGGTGAACGGTCTCCTTCGACCCTAGACCGCGCGCGACCATCATCCCGGCGCTGTCGACCGGTGCGGGCGAACCGGGAATTTTCACCGAGGTGGCCTGTTGACTAGAGGAGCACGTGTGGCGGCGATCGGGACAGCCCGAATGCTGTCACCCCGCGAAACCAACGGAAAGAAGCTCGCTCATGGACCTCAACACTGTTGATCTCACCAATCGACGCGGAATCATCACCGGTGCCGGACAGGGCATCGGCCGGGCGCTCGCGCTCGAATTCGGTCGACGCGGCGGACACCTGCTCCTGGTTGGCCGTCAGCTCGCCACCCTCACCGAAACCGCGCGGCTCGTTGCCGCCGAGGGCGGAACGACCCAGCTCCTGGTCGAAGACCTGACCGCGCCGGGCGCCGTGGAGCGAATCGCGGAGGCGGTTGCACCCTGGAGTGTCGTTGACCTCCTCATCAACAACGCCGGAAACGTGCGAGCCGGTCGACTCGACGTGACCGCCGACGCGGATGTCCACGCGATGATCGATCTGAATCTCACCGCCCCGATCCTGCTGACCAAGAGCCTCCTTCCCGCCCTTCGACGAAGTGGGCAGGGCCGTGGCAGCATTCTCCTGAACATTTCCAGCGGGATTGCGCTCGTCGGGATGCCGTTCTACTCGATCTACGCGGCAACGAAGTCGGGCATCGCGCAGTTCGGCGAATCGCTGCGCCGCGAGCTGATCGGAACCGGCGTGCATGTTGCCACCGTGTATCCCGGCGCGACGGACACGGCCATGATGACCTCGCAGAACGCCGGTGCCGACCTTGGGTGGGAGCGCCGATCGCTCGCTGACGTCATCACCGACCTGATTGCGGCGCTGGAGGCGGGCGAGCATGAAATCAACACCGCGCCGGAAGGCCGCCGGGCGATGCAGCAGCTGAATATCACCGACCCCCTGGCCGTGGATGCCGCCCTCGCGCCCGGCCTCGAGGCCCTCGAACTCGCGGTCCGCGACCACCGCAGCATCTAGGAGGTTCCTGGTGGGCGCTCAGCCCGCCGGATTCGTGCCGGGCCGCGAACCAACCCAGTGCAATCTGCCGCACCCCGCACCCCGCACCGAGTCACGTTCCGGGCCCGAGCCCGGACAGAAAAAAAAGAACTCAGCGCGGGACGGTGGCCTCGACGATCGCGATCTCGCGGGTGGCGGTCTCACGGTTGAGTTCGGCGGCAGTCTCCCGGTCCCGGTCCCTGGACGGCTGCAGGTCACGCCCATCGCCGGAGTGCAGCACGCGCACCCGGGGCGCGGTGAACGGATGCAATTGCACCCGTAGTCGGCGATAGCGCACCATCCAGAACAGCACGACGGCTGCGGCCAACAGGCCGGAGATCGCGGCGACGCCGAGCGCCCAGCGCGGGCCACAGGCATCCGCTACCCAGCCGACGAGCGGTGCACCGAGGGGAGTGCCGCCGACGAAGATGGCCATGTAGAGCGCCATCACGCGGCCGCGCATCTCGGGGCGGGTCGTGGTCTGCACGTAGGCGTTCGCGGTCGTCATGAGCGTGAGCGAGGACAATCCGATGAGCACGAGAGAGACGGCGAAACTCGCATAGGTGGGCATGATCGCGGACAGTGCGCAGGCGATTCCGAACAGGGCGGCGCCGAGCACGATGAGCCGCAAGCGGGCCCGACTGCGCCGGGCGGCGAGCAGCGATCCGGCGACGGCGCCAATGGCCATGATTGAGCTGAGCAGGCCGAATTCTGCGGCCCCCCGGCCGAATTCAATCGTGGCCATGGTCGAGGTGAAGATGGCGAAGTTGAGTCCAAATGTGCCGATCAGAAAGACCGCGATCATGACCACGATAATGTCGGAACGCCCGCGCACATAACGGAAGCCGGCCATGAGCTGCCCGCGCTCGCGGGAGATTTTGGGCTGGCGGCGCAGCTGGTGCGTGCGCAGCAGAGTCATCGCGAAGACGGTCGCGGCGAAGGTGACGGTGTTGATCATGAATACCCAGCCGGCACCGGCGGCGACCGTGAGCAGGCCGGCAGCGGCCGGTCCGATCAGGCGAGCACCGTGGAACGACGCCGAGTTGAGTGCGACCGCGTTCGAGAGGTTCTCTTCGGCGACGAGCTCGGAGACGAACGTCTGGCGAGCCGGCGCGTCGATCGCGGCGACGACGCCGAGGCCGAAAGCAAACAGGTACACGTGCCACAGCTCAACGACCCCGGTGACAGAAAGAATGCCGAGGCCGAGGGCCAGCAGCCCCATCAGGGTCTGGGTGAGAATGAGCAGCTTGCGCCGATTGAACCGGTCGGCGATCAGGCCAGACCACGGCATGAGCAGCAACATCGGGCCGAGCTGGAGCGCCATGGTGATGCCGACCGCGGTGGCGTTATAGTCGGTGAGCTGGGTCAGCACGATCCAGTCCTGCGCGGTGCGCTGCATCCAGGTGCCAATATTCGACACCAAAGCTCCGGCGAACCAGATGCGGTAATTAACAACGCTCAGCGAGCGAAACATGGCACTCAACTGTCGGCGAGCTCCTTCATGATCAGGGTTGCGTCGGCGAGAACGCGATGCTGTTCGGGGCTGAGCTGGGCGACGCGTTGCACCAGCCAGGCATCTCGGCGCTTGCGGGTTTCGGTCATCATTTCGCTCGCGGCATCCGTTGTACTGAGCACAATCTTGCGGCCATCGAGCGTGGAATCGGTGCGGGTGACGAGGCCGGCATCGACGAGGCACTTCACGGTGCGGGTCATCGACGGTGGGGTTACCCGCTCGAACTCGCTGAGTTCGGTGAGCGTCAGCGGGCCGTGCACGTAGAGCGCGCCGAGCGCCGAGAACTGGCCGCTCCCCAACTCGTTGTCGGCCTTCTCCTGACGTAGGCGCCGCGCCAGACGGCCATTGGCCAGGCGAAATTCGTGGCTGAGTTCGGCGGTGTTGGGCGCTGCGGCCGGCCGGTGTGCGGTGGCCGGCCGCAGCGCCTTGATGACGCCCAGGGCTGCGGATTTCGGGTGCGTTCGCGATTCCATAGATACTTAGCATAGCAAATTAGCCTCGCTAAGTATATTGTTTTCCTGTCCCCAGCGGCTCCGAACAGGGCAGACTGGCCTCGTGCCCACATATACGGATGCCTCTGGCCTGGTTATCACCTATTACCTCTGGCCGGTCGATGCTGCCCGAGCTGTCGTTCAACTCGCGCACGGCGTCGGTGAGCATGCCCAGCGCTATGCTGCGCTCGCCGCCGACCTCAACCGCGCCGGGTATACGGTCTACGCCGACGACCACCTCGGCCACGGCCAGACCGGACTCGCCCAACACGGCGGCGACCATACCCAGCTCGGTCGGCTCGGCACGGGCGGGCTGCGCGCTGCCGTGGCCGGCGTGCATCAGCTGAGCGGAATCATCCGCACACAGCACCCGGCGCTGCCACTCGTGCTGCTCGGGCACAGCTGGGGATCGTTCATGGTGCAGATGATCGTCAACGAGCATGCCGCGGAATACGACGCCATTGTGCTCTCGGGCACCGCGTACCGCTGGCCCGGTTACCTCGACGGCGGCGACCTCAACCGTAAACACCAGACGCTCGGTACGACCGGGGTCGAGTGGCTCAGCCGGGACCCAGCCGTCGCGCACGGCTTTGTGGCTGACCCGCTGACCACGGCGACGCCGCTCGCGAAGCTGTTCGGCTTTCGCGAGGCCGCCCGCCTGTTCGGTCGGCCAGCCCGTGATTTGCCGGGTACCCTGCCGCTGCTGGTGCTCGTCGGCGGCGACGACACCGTTGGCGGGGAGCGCAGTGCGCTCAAACTGGTGAACGCCTATATCCGGCGCTCCGGGCTGCGGGATGTGCAATTGGTCGTGTATCCGGGAGCGCGGCACGAGGTCTTCAACGAGACCAACCGCGACGAGGTGATCGGCGACCTGGTGGCCTGGCTCGACGCGCGCTTTCCGCGTAAGCCGTAGGCTGGTTTCATGCATGGTGAATATAAGGTTCCGGGCGGCAAACTGGTCGTCGTCGATCTCGATGTCATCGACGATGTCATCACGAACTTTCGTCTGGCCGGGGACTTCTTTCTCGAGCCCGACGATGCCCTCGAAGACATCAATGCCGCCGTGACCGGCCTGCCGGCCGGCAGCTCGGCGGCCACAATCGCCGCTGCCGTGCGCGATGCATTGCCGAGTGGCGCCATTCTGCTGGGCTTTTCACCGGAGGCGGTGGCGGTCGCGATTCGCCGTTCACTCGCTCAGGCGAGCACCTGGCGGGACTATGACTGGCAGATCATCCATTCGCAGACGCCCGACGCGCCCGTGCTGCAGATGGCCCTCGACGAGGTGCTCGCGACCGAGGTCGGCGAAGGACGCCGCGGTCCCACCCTGCGCATCTGGGAGTGGAATGAGCCGGCCGTGGTCATTGGCAGTTTTCAATCGCTCAAGAACGAGGTCGACCCGGAGAACGCCGCGAAATACGGTTTCACCGTGGTGCGGCGCATCAGCGGCGGCGGCGCCATGTTCATGGAGGCCGGCTCGGTCATCACCTATTCGATTTATGCACCGACCGACCTCGTGCAGGGCATGAGCTTCGCCGACTCGTACGCGTTTCTCGACGAGTGGCTCATCATCGCCCTCAAATCACTCGGTATCGATGCGTTCTACCAGCCGCTCAACGACATCACGAGCCCGACCGGCAAGATCGGCGGTGCCGCGCAGAAGCGCCTCGGCAGTGGCGCCGTGCTGCACCACGTCACCATGAGCTACGACATGGACGGCGAAAAGATGGTGCAGGTGCTGCGCATCGGCCGGGAGAAGCTCAGCGACAAGGGCATCACGAGCGCCGCCAAGCGCGTCGACCCGCTGCGCAGGCAAACCGGCCTCAGCCGGGCCGCGATCATCGACCGCATGAAGGAGACCTTCATCGGTCTCTACGATGCCACCGAGGATGACGTCACCACCGAGGAATATGCCAAGGCCACCGAGCTCGTCGCCAATAAGTTCAGCACCGAGGCCTGGCTGGCGCGGGTGCCCTGAAAGCGCCACGAGCGGGTGCTGCCGGCCGGGCCCAGAGCGTCCGCTCGCCGTTACCGTCCGCGCGTCAGCAGGTCTTGGTATTCAGCGTGGGTGTCGATCCAGTGCGCAACGTACGAGCAGGCCGGTACCACGGCGAGGTCGGTGCGCGCACGCACGTCGTCGAGCGCCTGCTCGATGAGAATGCTCGCCACACCGAGTTGACGCTGCGCCGGATCGATCTCTGTGTGAGTGAAATGCACGGCATTCGATGTCGTGACGTAGTCAGCGAGCCCCACGGTCTCGCCGCCGAGCCACACCGTGTAGCGGCTCTGCTCGGGTTCGCGGCGCACCATCAATAGGCCCAGCTCGGCCAGATTCTGCGAGTGAATGGTTGTCGATTCAGCAGTCACCACGACAGACTAAACCGATTGTTGGCGCGGAGGCTGAAAGAATGGACAAATGCCAACCGCGTGGACACCGACCAGCCCGAGCCGCGTCATCCACGCCAACAATCTCGAGGTGCTGCCGAGCCTGCCCGATGGCGCTTTCACCCTGATCTATCTCGACCCGCCGTTCAACACCGGCCGATCGCAGAAACGACAGAGCACCACCTCGGTGCGCTCGGTCAGCACCGACGGCTCGCACGCGGTCGGCACGATCACGGGGTTCAAGGGGCAGCGTTACGAACGCATCAAAGGCGACGTGCTCGGCTATGACGACCAATTCGACGATTATTGGGCCTTTTTGGAGCCGCGCCTGATCGAGGCGTGGCGCCTGCTCGCACATGACGGCACGCTCTACCTGCACCTCGACTACCGCGAAGCGCACTACGCCAAGGTGCTGCTCGACGCCCTGTTCGGCCGTGAGAGTTTTCTCAACGAGCTCATCTGGGCCTACGACTACGGCGCGAAATCCAAGAACAAGTGGCCGACCAAGCACGACACGATTCTGGTCTACGTGAAAAACCCGGCCCGGTACTTCTTCGACTCGACCACGGTCGATCGCGAGCCGTACATGGCGCCCGGCCTGGTCACGCCCGAAAAAGTGGCCAGGGGCAAACTGCCGACGGATGTCTGGTGGCACACGATCGTCTCGCCCACCGGTAAGGAGAAAACCGGCTACCCCACCCAGAAGCCGATTGGAATATTGCGCCGCATCATCCAGGCATCGAGTCGGGAGAATGACTGGGTGCTCGATTTCTTCGCCGGTAGCGGCACGACCGGCGCGGTCGCGGCCGCGCTTGGCCGCCGCTTTGTGCTCATCGACCAGAACCCCGAAGCGCTCGCTGTCATGCGTGCGCGCTTCGAATCGGTTTCCGGTGTCGAATTCCTTGAACTACCCGCTGAACCCGAGAAGAACGGGTGAGACTTCGCATTTTCACCGCGCCCCAGCAGGGTGCCGGCTTCGACGCCTTCTTGCGCAGCGACCATTATCAGGTCGTGGGTGAGGGCGACGGCCTGCCCGGCCCGACGGATGTCTGGTGGCACACGATCGTCTCGCCGCTGGGGTCGTTCCGCAGCTGAACTGAGGCGAGCAGCTCGTTGGTCAGACCCCCGCGTGCACCGCCCGAATGTGCGAGGCATACCAGCGCCCGCTGTCTTTCACCGTGCGCTCGAGCGTGTCATAGTCGACCCGAATGATACCGAACCGTTTTTCGTAGCCGTACGACCACTCAAAGTTGTCGAGCAGCGACCAGACGAAGTACCCCCGCACGTCGGCGCCGGCCGCAATCGCCTCGCCCATCGCGTTGATGTGCGCCGCGATGTAGTCGGTGCGCAGGGCGTCGTGCACAGCGCCGTCGGCGCCCACCGCGTCGTCGTAGGCCGCGCCATTCTCGGTCACATAGAGTGGCGGTAGCCGGTCGTACTCCTGGCCGAGCCGCACCAGCAGCAGGCGCAGCCCGTCGGGGTTGACCTCCCAGTCCATCGCGGTGCGCGGCAGCCCGCGGCTGGGAAAGGTGATGTACTCCGATCCGATCCAGGGTGACCCGACCGGTCGGGTGGCGCCACCGGTGTGTCCGTCGCTCGCCGAGACATCCGCATGCCCACTCACGAGGTCATCGTGATAATGGTTGACGCCCAGAAAATCCAGCGGAGCGCCGATGATTGCCAGGTCGTCAGAATGGATGACCTCGGCCAGGCCGAACGGCTCAAGGTCGCGCAGGATGTCGTCCGGATAGGCGCCGCGCAGCAGCGGGTCGAGAAAGATTCGGTTCGCGAGCGAATCGAGCCTCCGGGCCGCCTCGACGTCGACCGGGTCGGCGGCATCCCGCGGCACGGCATTGGTGAGGTTGAGCGTGATGCCGAGGTGCTCGGCCCCGGCTGACCGCAGCGCGTTCACCGCGAGCCCATGCGCGAGGTGCTGGTGATGCACCGCGGCCACCGCCGCCCGGCCATTCTGCCGGCCCGGCGCGTGCACGCCCGATCCATAACCGAGCAGCGAGGAGCAGAACGGTTCGTTGAACGTAGTCCAGTGCGTGACCCGGTCGCCGAGCGCGGAGTAGACATCCGTCGCGTAGTCAACGAACCGGTACGCTGTGTCGCGGCTGGCCCAGCCCCCCCGCTCTTCGAGGGCCTGCGGCAGGTCCCAGTGATAGAGCGTGAGCCAGGGCAGAATACCGGCGCCGAGCAGTTCGTCGACCAGCCGGGAGTAGAAGTCGAGCCCCACCGGGTTCACGGCGCGATCGCCCGGTCGTACCCGCGACCAGCTGGTCGAGAACCGGTAGGAGTCGAGGCCGAGCGAGGACATGAGCTGCACGTCAGCGGGCCTGCGGTGATAGTGATCCACCGCCCTTTCGAGGTCGTCACCGCCCGCGATGGCACCCGGAACGCGCGCGAACGTGTCCCAGATCGAATCCTCTTTGCCGCCCTCGTGGCCGGCGCCCTCGATCTGCGCGGCGGCCGTCGCCGACCCCCAGATGAATCCGCGCGGCCAGGGGAACGGTGTGGGTTCGATCTGCGACATGACGTCACGGTACCCTGCCGTGCCGCGTTCGACCAGTGACTGGGCCGTATCCTCGTCGACACCTCGCCGCAGGGCTTTCAGGACTCTGATAGTCGTCGCGGCTAAGCTCGAATCATGCTGCAGAACAACGAACCCACGGAGGCCGACCAACGGCGTCTCCGACGCCGGTTTCTGATCGGCGTCATCATCGTTGGAGTACTCGTTGCCCTCGCGGCGATCGCGCTTTACCTGAGCGCCGCAGTCAGTGCCTGACCTCTTCCCCCTCTCCCCATCGAAGTGAGTACATTGTGCAGTTGACCCGGTGGCAGCGACTCGGCCTGACGACGGCCATCGGAGCCGCACTCGCGGTCGGCGCGACCGCGCTCGTCGTTCAGGCCCTCGAGGGTCCCAGGGGCCCGGCGCACACCGCGCAGACAACGGATGCCGCCACCCCCGCCGCAACGGATGACCCGGCTCGCGCCACCCCCACCGACCCGGCCGTTGCCGTTGCAGTCGAACCGACGGCCGAACCGGCCCTCAGCGCCCCCGTAACCGCACAGGTGGACTACGCCTTGGCGCACTGGAAGCTGGAAAACTACAACGCCGCCGCGTGGGGCGTTCTCGGTGAAAACGACTGCGTCAACTTCGCCAGCCAGGCCATGATCGCGCGCGGCTGGACCATGGACGGCGTCTGGTCAAGCCCGAAGAACGGCAACGCCTACGACGCCTCGGCGGCCTGGCGCAGTTCCACCGCATTCATGAACTACATCGCCTCGACCGGCAAGGCGACCGCCCTGACCGATCAGCAGCGCGACCGGGTGAAGGTCGGTGACATCGCGCAGTTCGACTGGGACAACACCGGCGACCGCGATCACACCGGGATCGTCACCAGGGTAGAGCGGGTCGGCGACACCATTTCAATCTCGTTTGCCGGGCACACCCTGGATTCCGATTACCGCTCGGTCGACACGGCGATCACGGTCGACCACCCGGGCGGCCGAGCGTACTACTGGAGCGTTCCGTAACCGCATCGCGTGAACGCTACCGCGTGTGCTGCGCTGAGGGCGGGGCTCGGTTAGGCGATCGCGTCGTCGACGATTGCCTTCGCCTCGGCCTGCACCCGGGCCAGGTGCTCCGGGCCGAGAAAGGACTCGGCGTAGATCTTGTAGACGTCTTCGGTGCCACTGGGCCGGGCCGCGAACCAAGCATTTTCGGTCGTCACCTTGACGCCGCCGATGGCCGCGCCGTTGCCGGGGGCCACACTGAACGCCCCGGTGATCTTCTCCCCGGCCAGCTCAGTGGCCGTGATCATCGAGCCGTCGAGCTTGCTCAGCGCTGCCTTCTGCGCGGGCGTTGCTGCGGCATCCACTCGGGCATAGGACGGAGCGCCGAAGTGCTCGGCCAGTTCCGCGTAGCGCTGGCTGGGAGTCTTGCCGGTCACCGCGAGAATCTCGGAAGCAAGCAGGGCGAGCAGAATGCCGTCCTTATCGGTGGTCCAGACGGTTCCATCGAAACGTACGAAGCTTGCGCCAGCGCTCTCCTCGCCGCCGAAGGCCACGGAACCGTCGATGAGTCCGGGCACGAACCACTTGAAGCCGACCGGCACCTCCCACAGGTCGCGGCCAAGAAAGCCGGTCACCCGGTCGATCATCGTCGACGAGACGAGGGTCTTGCCGACAGCGGCGTCGGGCTTCCAGCCTTCCCGGTGGCTGTACAGGTAGTCAATGGCGACGGCCAGAAAATGGTTCGGGTTCATCAGGCCGCCGTCGGGAGTGACAATGCCGTGCCGGTCCGCGTCGGCGTCGTTCCCGGTGAGAATGTCGTATTCGTCCTTGTGGGCGACAACGGATGCCATCACCGACGCACTCGACGGATCCATGCGGATCTTCTCGTCCCAGTCCAGAGTCATGAATCGCCAGGTGGGGTCGACGGTGGGGTTGACCACGACCAGGTCGATCTCGTAGCGGTCGCGGATGGCACCCCAGTAGCCCACGCTGGCGCCGCCGAGCGGGTCGGCCCCGATGCGGATTCCGCTGGTGCGGATGGCCTGCATGTCGATGATGTTCTCGAGGTCATTTACGTAGTGGCCGCGAAAGTCGTAGGTTTCCACGGCGCTCGGCTCGCTCATCAGCACGCCGACCAGGCCAGTGGCGATGAGTTCATTGGCCCGGTTGGCGATCCACGAGGTGGCGTCGCTGTCGGCCGGGCCGCCGTGCGGCGGGTTGTACTTGAAGCCGCCGTCCATCGGTGGGTTGTGGCTCGGCGTGACGACGATGCCGTCGGCCAGGTCGCCGTGCTCGGCGCGGTTGTAGGCCAAAATCGCGTGCGACAGGGAAGGAGTGGGTACGTAGTCGTCGAACTCGTCGACGAGCACGCGCACGCCGTTGGCGACGAGCACCTCGAGCGCGGTCGTGTAGGCCGGGCCGCTGAGCGCGTGCGGGTCGGTGCCGATGAAGAGCGGGCCGGTGATGCCCTGGCCGGCGCGGTATTCCACGATCGCCTGCGTCGTCGCACTGATGTGATCCTCATTGAACGCGGTGTTCAGCGAACTGCCGCGATGCCCGGAGGTGCCAAAGACGACCCGCTGGGCCGGCACCGCCACATCCGGTTTCAGGTCGTAATAGGCCTTGATCAGCTCATCAACATCGATCAAATCAGTTTCCAGGGCTCGGGTTCCCGCTCGTTCGCTCATGAGCACAGTCTGGCACCCCCAGTAGGCTGAGAGCCATGCCCGACTCGCCGAATGCGCCCACAAGCCAGACCTACAGTTATCTCGGTCCGGCCGGTACGTTTACCGAAGCGGCACTCGCCCAGGTGCCCGAGGCGCGCGGGCAGATCTGGCGCCCGGTCAACAATGTCGGCGAGGCCTTCGCCGACATCGCATCGGGCCGCAGCCAGGCGGCGATGATCGCCATTGAGAACTCGGTCGACGGCGGCGTCACCGCCACCCAGGACGCGCTGGCGAGCGTGCCAAACCTGCGCATCGTCGGCGAATATCTCGTACCGGTGAATTTCGTGCTCGTCGCGCGCCCCGGCACCACCCTCGCCGACGTGCGTGTCGTCAACGCGCATCCGGTTGCCTACGGGCAATGCCGCAACTGGCTCGAACGCACACTGCCGAGCCACGGTCACATTCCCGCTTCGAGCAACGTCGCCGCCGCGTCTGCCCTCCTCGGCAACAATCAAGCGGATGCCGCGATCGCCCCGCCCGGCATAGACAAGCACCACGACCTCGTCGTTCTCGCGTCAGAAATCGGTGACAACCCGAACGCGGTGACCCGGTTCGTGCTCGTCGCCCGCACGTCGGAAGTCGCCGCGCCGACCGGTGCGGACAAGACCAGCGTCATCATTGAGCTGCCGAGCGACCGTTCGGGTGCCCTGCTGGAGATGCTCGAGCAGTTCGCCACCCGTGGCGTGAACCTCAGCCTCATTCAATCGCGGCCGATCGGCGATTCCCTCGGCCGCTACCGTTTCGTCGTTGACGCTGACGGACATATTCTCGACGAGCGCGTCGCTGACGCGCTACTCGGCCTTCGTCGCTTCAGCCCCAAGGTGATCTTTCTCGGGTCGTATCCGCGAGCCGACAAGCGCCGGATCGAATTCACCTCCCGCTACGACGACGGCATCTTCATCGAGGCCAGGGACTGGTTGCGTGGCCTGATCGCCGGGGAGCCCACCGACTGAAGCGCACCGAGTCGCGCGCCGGGCTCAGGCGCCGGAGTCAGCGGGCACGCGCACGATGAGCGCGTCGGCATCGGCGTGCAGTCGCACTTTGTGCACCAGGCCGAACTCGTCGCCGTCGAGCTCAAATTCTTGCGCGTGTTCGAGCACGATGCGAATATCGGGCCCACGCAGGGTTGTCATGACGCGCTCATTCGATGATTCGGTTGCCTGAATCATGCGTCGGCCCACCGCTGAGCGCCTCAGCACCCCGTTCTCCCAGGTCACCCGGCGCCAGATGGTCAGCCAACCGAGTACGCCCTTGGGCTGCAGCACGGCAATGTCGAGAATGCCGTCGTCGAGGCGCGCCTCGGGTAGAAACTGCAGGTTGCCCGGCAGTAGTCCGCAGTTGGCGATGAGAATGGCGCTCACCTGCGCTGGCCGGTCGGTTCGCCCCCCCACGCTGTAGCGGATACGAAATGGCTGCGCTTTGGGCAGCGCTCGTGCCACCCCGTCGACGTAGGCGAGCCACCCCACCTGCTTCTTGAGGTCGTCGCGGGTGTGGGCGATCATCTGAGCGTCGAGGCCGAGCCCGGCCATGACCAGAAAGACGTGTTCCTCCACGGCGCCGGCTTGGGTGGTCATGCTCGCCACGCCGAGGTCGATGGGCTTATCGACGCCGTTGAACGCGATCGTGGTCGCGGCATCGATGCTGCCAAGCGGCAACAGCAGGTTGCGGGCGAGCAGGTTGCCGGTGCCCGACGGCACGATAGCCATGGGCACGCCAGACTCACGCAGTGCCTCGGCCACGGCCCGCACCGTGCCGTCGCCGCCGGCCGAGAGCACCATGGCGGCGTTGGCATCGAGGGCCCGTCGTGTCGCCGCCTGACCGACATCGTCGACACTCGTTTCAAACCATTGTGTTTCAGCCCAGCCGGCGGCTCGTTCGGCCGTGGCCACGCTGGCCCGCAGCTTGTCGAGGTCAACTTTCACGGGGTTGTAGACGACGGCGGCGTGCTGATTGAGTTTTCCGGAGGCGCTCACGAGGCCTAGGCTACTGGGTTGCACTCGCGATTGCCCAACAGCGCACGCTTGTAGACTGGCCGAGTGATTGATCCGGTGCTGTTACGCGAAAACCCTGACCTCTTCAAGCGTTCGCAGGAGTCTCGTGGCGACTCCGTTGAGGCGGTGGATGCCGCGCTCGCCGCCGACGCCGAACGACGTTCGACGATCACCGCGTTTGAAGACCTGCGCGCCGCGCAGAACCTGTTCGGCAAGCGCGTGGCGGCTGCGCCCGGAGCTGAAAAGAAGGCGCTCGTCGCCGAAGCGCAGAGCCTTGCCGCCGAGGTGAAGGCCGCCGGAGTCATTGCCAGTGATGCTGACGCCCGCTTTACCGCGATCGTCAAAACCATCGCAAACCCGATCATTGACGGTGTTCCCGCGGGCGACGAGGCCAACTTCGCGACCCTGCGCACTCACGGAGCGGCACCAGTTTTTGATTTCGAGCCGCGCGACCACCTTGAGCTCGGCGAACTGCTCGGCGCCATCGACATGGCCCGCGGTGCCAAGGTCTCCGGAACCCGGTTCTACTTTCTGAAGGGAATCGGTGCCCGCCTCGAGATCGCCCTCATGAACATGGCGCTCGACCGGGCCCTCGAAGCCGGCTTCGTGCCGCTCATCACCCCCACCCTGGTGCGCCCCGAGATCATGGATGGCACCGGCTTTCTCGGCGAACACAACGACGAGGTCTACTACCTGCCCGCTGATGACCTCTACCTCACCGGCACGAGCGAGGTCGCGCTCGCCGGATATCACAAGGACGAAATCCTCGACCTGTCCGAGGAACCCCTGCGTTACGCCGGCTGGTCCACCTGCTACCGCCGCGAAGCCGGCTCGGGCGGAAAAGACACCCGCGGCATCATCCGCGTGCACCAGTTCAACAAGCTCGAGATGTTCACCTATGTGCTGCCCGACAACGCTGAAGCCGAGCACGAGCGCCTCGTCGCCCTGCAGGAGGTCATGCTGCAATCCCTCGGCCTGAGCTACCGAGTGATCGACGTCGCCGCGGGCGACCTCGGCTCGAGCGCCGCCCGCAAGTTCGACATTGAGGCCTGGGTCCCCACCCAGAACGCCTACCGCGAGCTCACCAGCACGAGCAACTGCACCACCTATCAGGCGCGCCGGCTGGACATCCGCTATCGCACCGATTCGGGCAAGACCGCGCCGGTTGCCACGCTCAACGGCACGCTCGCGACCACCCGCTGGCTGGTCGCGATGCTCGAAACGCACCAGCAAGCCGATGGTTCGGTGCGCGTTCCAGACGCGCTACGGCCCTACCTCGGCGGCCTCGATGTGTTGATGCCCCTCCCGGTGCGGGGAGCGAAGTGACCAGCGTTGTGACCACCGAACCATGGCTCGTCGCCCTCGACATCGATGGCACCACCATGCACGAAGACGGGTCGATCAGCCAGGCCGTGATCGACGAGGTTAGCCGGCTCGCCGCTGCCGGCCACGAGGTCATGCTCGCCACCGGGCGCTCCGCCGCCGCTGCCCTGCCGGTGCTTGACCGACTCGGCATCTCTCCGCGCTACGTGGTCTGCTCCAACGGTGCCATCACCATGCACCGCGACGCCTCCGCGCCCATGGGCTACCGCCGCGAATGGGTCGAAACCTTCGACCCGAGCGACGTGCTCACCTCGATTCGAGCGCACCTCGGCTCGGCCCGGTTTGCGGTCGAAGACGAGCACGGCTTCTACCGCTACACCGAGCCGATTCCGGATGCGACGATCGGCATGGACAGCGAACGGGTCGATTTCGACGAGCTTCTGAAGCACCAGGCGACCCGCGTGATCGTCATCTCGCCCGATCACGACATGGAGGATTTTCTCCAGGTCGTTGAACGCATGGGTTTGAACCGGGTGAGCTACGCGATCGGGTGGACGGCCTGGCTCGACATCGCCCCCGACGGTGTGAACAAGTCAACGGCGATGGAGCGGGTGCGGGTGTCGGTCGGTATTCCCCGCGAACGGGTAATGGCCGTTGGTGACGGTCGAAACGACATCGACATGCTGCACTGGGCCGCCGAATTCGGTCGCGGTGTGGTCATGGGAGAGTCGCCCGATGATGTTCTGGCCGCCGGTTCGGAGGTCACCGGCAACGTGTCCATCGACGGCCTCGCCATGGTGTTACGCACGCTCTAACGGGTATCCAGCCGTTTGTCAGCCTGCTCTGTCAGCCTGAGCAATCTGCCATCGGCTAGAATCGGCCCAGTTCGCCCAATATTTCTGCGCTGTACTGTGCGCGGGGAATGGGCAACCGGGAGGGCTGTCCGAGCGGCCGATGGAGCCAGTCTTGAAAACTGGTGGGCAGAAATGTCTCGTGGGTTCGAATCCCACGCCCTCCGCAGCACGAGCGCAATGCAGCTTCACCGCACTGAATACGACCGGCGCACAACGATTGTCGCCTCAGGCACACCACGCCAACAAGTCGATGAGAGGACATGAGTGAGCGACCAACTTCGCCCCCGCAAGTCAGGTTCAACGAACCTCAAAACCGTTGCTCGTCACGGTCGGCTGAAGAAGTCGAACGCGGCCGTCGCCGTGGCAAAGTTCATCGCGGCCAGCGTGGCCGTCGTTCTGGTCAGTGGATTCTCCGTGGCCGCCATCGCCACCTATGACGTCGCCACGAGCGTGCAGCCCAGCGTGCACCTCGCCAATGAGTCAAACGGCCCCGTTCCCTCGATCGGCGCCATCAACGGCGGCGTGAACATGCTCATCGTCGGCAGCGACAGTCGGGTCGGCCAGGATGCGGCCTTTGGTCCAGTGGATTCCACCGGCGACCTCAACGACGTGACGATGCTGCTGCATATCTCCGAAGACCATAGCAACGCCTCCGTCATCAGCTTTCCGCGTGACATGTTCGTGGCGATTCCGTCCTGCCCGAAAGAGGGAGGCGGCACCTACAGTGCCATGAGCAGCCAGAAGATCAACACGACGCTCAGCTATGGCGGGCTCGCCTGCACGGTGGCGACGGTCGAAAAGCTGACCGGTCTGTCGATTCCGTTCGCGGCCGAGGTGCAGTTCAGTGGCGTCATGGCCATGTCGACGGCTGTCGGCGGCGTGCCGGTCTGTGTGGCCAGCAAGATTGAAGACGAGTACACCGGTATGTTCCTCGATGTCGGGGAGCACACGCTGTCGGGGTATGACGCTCTGCAGTTTCTGCGGACCCGACACGGGCTTGGCGACGGCAGTGACCTGACTCGCATCAATAACCAGCAGCTGTTCATGTCGTCGCTCGTGCGCACGATCAAGAGCGCGGATACCCTGTCTGACCCGACCAAGGTGTACTCGCTGGCCAAGGCCGTGACGGCGAACATGCGCCTTTCCGACAGTCTCAACAACGTATCGACGATCGCCTCGATCGCCATTGCGCTCAAGGACATCGACCTGAATCAGGTTGTCTTCGCCCAGGTGCCCACGGGCAATGTTGCCGGCGGCGTCGCGGCCACCCAGCCGGCCTTCGATAACCTGTTCCAGGCGGTTGCCGCCGATGATCCGCTCACGCTGAGCGGTACGACTGGGCGGGGCACGACCGCTGATCCCAATGCACCCGTTGCCGCTGATCCAGCGCCGGCCGTTCCGGTTGACCCGACCGCGACGCCGGAACCGACCGCGACGCCGGAACCAACCGGGACGCCGGAACCAACCGCCACTGATTCGGCTGGCGTCTTGTCGGAGAAGGTGACCGGGCAAACCGCGGGCGACTACACCTGCACCCAGGGCCGCACGCTCAAAAACCAATAGTGCGCGGTGCGGCATCCGTCGTCGTGGTGTAAACGACGGATGCCATGCGGCTAGGATGGACCAGTGTGTTTGCGTCAAGCAACACCAAGGAGACGTCGCATAGTTCGGCTTAGTGCACCACCCTGCTAAGGTGGAGTACCCTTTACGGGGTACCGTGGGTTCAAATCCCACCGTCTCCGCACTGAGGAATTCACGTAATTCCGGCGATTTGTTCACGAAATTCTTGCGGTAACCAAAAACCGGCGATCCCATCGTCGGGTTTTCGCTTTAATGCGCTGTTTCTGAAGGTGTTCGCCCCGAAATACGTCGTGTTCGGAGCGTGATCGTTGCTTAAACAGCGATACGCCCTGTTTGGAAGGCTCGGTTAGACCCGTCCATGCCGGTCCGCTCCGCGAGACGATCGCAAGTGTCAGGAAAAGCTATGGTCTCCTCGACGTCATGCAGCGCTCAGACAACGAAGAGCGTCAGTGGATCCTTCACGCCGAAACCGTTCCGGAGCTTCGCCACGCCTCGAAACGGCTACTCGATCCGCAGTCTCAGGTGAAGAGGCTCACGCCACCTGGACCAACCAACAGTCCCACGACGATGAGCACAATACCCCAGAGAATCTGTCGTCGAAATAGCGCGAAAATGCCTGCAATAACAAGGATTACTGCAATGATCCAGAGAATTGTTGCCATGGTGCTGCTCCATTTCATTCAGCGCCGACGGGCCGTACGCCCACAGCGGTTTTTGATCTGTTAAAGCGAACGTACCCCCTGCTCGGTCTCTGACCACTGTGTTTTATCCAGAATGTCGTGGAGGTGAGACTCTGTCATCAGCTGTTAGCGGCCATGCGAAACGACCAAGAGAACCCAAGCACCAGACAGGTGGGGGTTAGGGCACGCGAGGTGCCCCCATTAGTTAATTTCTCTACGAGAGATTAACCATTAGTAATCCTCTTGAACGGATTTCGGCCGGCGAAATCGAGCAGCTGCACCACGAGCTCAGCGCCGAGCTCGCTGGCAGGAAGCCCGGCGTCATCAGCATGAACGATTGCCTGAAGGAGGTTGGTGATCGCTGTGGCGGTCGGCTGTAAGGAGCCGTCCGGCAATGCACATCGAGCGGCCACGGAACGCCGCCATTTGTCAAACTCCACATCGAGAAGCTTCTTCCGGGTTTGTTTCCTCCGTCCCCCAAAGAACGCGAGGAAGTCGGAAAGCCTGAGGGGCAGGTCGTCGAGGTCGTTGTCCTCGAGGTACTTCGCTCTTCTCGCCTCCGAGATAAGCGCGCTTCGATGAAATGGCCTCATTTTCGGTTGGCGTCAACAGAAGCCAAGTTGTTCGCTGTGCCAAGCTCCTCGAGGCGTTGGGGTCTGGTCAGCTGTCGGTATGTCAGATTCCTCGGCGCAACCCACCATTCGCTACACGGAGGGCCGGCACCGCTAGGACGGCGACCGATCAGGCACTGAGATGGAATTAAGTCGGCGATGTGATGGAATCGAAACTATTCGTCTCGGTTTCCTTTAGCTCTATGAGTGGCCTGTGGGAATTACGTAAACTACCCGCACTGAAAGCCGCAAATTCTACCGCGGTTTGCGCAGACGGATCGGACCTTTCGCCGCAGAAGGATCCACGACCGCGCCGCCCTGTGTTATCTGCACCTGTCCGGCCGCGACCATCCGCCGAGCGGCACGACGCGTCGGCTCCAGGAGAGCGCGCCACGATTCGCCGCCAACCGCGCGCGCTACGTCGGACGGGCAGATCGAGGCATTCCCAGCACGCGTCGACAGCAGTTGCTCGATAGTGCGCTCCAACTCTCGGTCGGTGTCATCAACTCCGTGCCGTCGGCACGCGTCGGAGCAGTACTTCACGTTGGCCCAGTCCTGTGCCCAAGACGCCCGCCAGGTGATCCGACGGCCGCAGGACGAGCAGGTGCGCTCGACCGGCGAGACCTGATCGATGTCGGATGCGCGCTGTCGGTGGGCCACCATTCCATTCTGCACCCGTGGACCGTCGCTGTCAGGGGTGGGGACCCCGGTCGTGAACTGGTCACACCCATACGCAAGCCGATAGACGTCTGACGAGGACAGTACGACCGCGGTGAGACACCTACTCTTTGGCGACGAGGGTGGCGGCTCCCGTCTCGAGCAGCGAGTTGCGGTTCACCGCGCCGGAGGCATCCGTTGCGAGCTCGAAGCTGCGGCCACCGAAGACGAGGCCGCGCACATCGAGCGCCCCGGCGATCGGGAGGGGGGAGACCCGGAGCTCGTCGGCCTGCGCGTCGGGTTCGAGGCCCAGGATCGTGCCGATGACGGCGACGGCGGACGCGGCCGACCACGCCTGCGGGCGGCAGGCCGCGGGGTACGGGATCGGGGTGGCGGTCTCCTCGGTCGAGTGGCCGGAGTGGAGTTCCGGCATCCGATAGTCGAAGCCCTCCGCGGTGCGCAGTAGCCCCTCGATCAGGATGGCTGCCTCGGCGCCGAAGCCCGCACGGCCGAGCCCGGCGATCGCGATCGCGGTGTCGTGGGTCCAGACGGAGCCGCCGTGGTAGCTTAGCGGCCAGTAACCGGCGGAATCGGTCGACATCGTGCGGAGACCGTAGCCGGAGCTCAGCTCGGGGGAGACCAGGCGCTTGGCGACCAGGCGCGAGCCTTCCTCGTCGAGGATGCCGGTGCCGAGCAGGTGACCGATGTTGCTGGTCACTGTGTCGACCTTCTGTTTGTGGGCGTCGAGGGCGACGGCGGGGTAGGCGCCGTCGGGGGATTCGATCCAGAACGCCTCGTTGAACCGGGTCTTCAGCGCGGCCGCCCAGTCGCGCCAGCCCGCGCCGCCGGAGCGGCCGAAGTGGTCGAGCAGAGCCGCGCCGCCGATGGCAGCCTCGTAGGCGTAGGCCTGAACCTCGCAGAGCGCGATCGGCCCTTCGGAGAGGCGTCCGTCCCGCCACTGGATGGAATCGCCGGAGTCCTTCCAGCCCTGGTTGGCCAGGCCGTGCCCGGTCGAGTCGACGTATTCGAGGAAGCCGTCCCCATCGCTGTCGCCGTAGGAGCGCATCCAGACCAGCGCGGTTTCGAGGTTGGGCAGCAGCGCCTCGACCTCGGCGTCGGGCATACCCCACTTCCAGGCGTCGTGCAGCAGGTTGATCCACAGGGCGGTCGCGTCGACGGTGCCGTAGTAGAGCGGCGGCAGGGAGGTCTCCTCGCCGGGCATGTCGAGGGTGCCCGGGCGCAGCTCGTGCATGATCTTGCCGGGCTGTTCGGCGGTCGCGGCGACCGTCTCGGTGCCCTGCAGCGCGGCGAGCACGCGCAGGGTCGACCCGGCGAGGCCGGTGCCGAGCGGCAGCAGCATCCGGGCGGCCCAGATCGAGTCCCGGCCGAAGAGGGTGAAGAACCACGGCGCCCCGGCGGCGAGGAACACGTCGTCCGGCTGGTCGCGGGTGACCATCCGCAGCCCGGCGAGGTCCTTGAGTGCGGTGTCCACCCAGGCGCCGAGGCGGGAGTCGTCGGCTCTGGCTGTGACGCCGGTCCAGTCGGACGCCCCGCTCGCGCCGCGAACGACGGCCGACGGGTCGACGATGTCCAGTTCCCAGCTCACGCTGACGCTGCCGTGGGAGGGGATCGTGACGTTCCAACGTGCGGTGGTCAGCCCGTTGGCGTCGACGACGAGGTCGGCGCCTGCGGAGGAGAACGAGGCCGTGATTGCGCCGGAGGAGTAGTGCACCCCGACATCGTCGAGTACGGAGGCGACCACGACGTCGGGCGTGTGCACGCCGCCCTTGACGTCGTGGATGATGTCGAATGAGGGCGTGAGCTCGAGCGTCACGGTCGTCTCGATCGGGTCGGTGATGGCGCTGGTGAGCTCGATCGTCTCGGTCACTCGGCCGTCCCGCACCCGGCGTACCCGGTTGAGCAGCACCCGGGGGTCGGCGCCGCGGCCGTCGAGGTGGCGCAGCAGGGAGACGAAGCGGAGCGTGGCGGCATCCGTCACGCTGTGCGAGATATTCTCGGGCACCTGGCCGCCCACGAGCAGCGTGAGGGCGCCCACAATGCGGGTATCGGAGTGGTAGATGCCGTGCAGGGGGCGGCTGCCCAGTGATCCGTCGGGGGAGGACCAGACCTGGGTGGGCGCGGACAGCGCCACCAACTCGTCGTGGAGCAGGGGCTGGTGGGGGTGCTGGGGTGTCTCGGACATGGTTGGGTTCACGACTCCTCGTTGGTTCGGTGAGCCCGGTAGCACTGCATTTCGAGGCCCGATGTGCGACTGGTTGTTGACAGATTCGCGTATTCAGGTAACGTAGCACTCAAGATTTGAACGATCAAACTTTTGAACGATCAAATCACCGCTCATGGCAAGGAGGCACCGTGGCCCGGTTACCGACGATCGACGACGTCGCTCGTGCTGCGAAGGTGTCGAGGCAGACCGTGTCCAACGTGTTGAACACCCCGGCCATCGTCAAGCCCTCGACCCGCAAGCGCGTCGAGGTCGCCATTCGCAAGCTGGCCTATCGGCCGCACGCCTCGGCCCGCCGGCTGCGGATGCGCAAGTCCTCCACGATCGCCATCCGGCTCGACCCGATGACCAACGGCATCTCCGGCGCGCTGCTCGACCGCTTCCTGCACGCCCTGACCGAGCAGGCGGATGCCCGTGGCATCCGGATCCTGCTCTTCACCGCCGCCGACCCTGCCGCTGAGATCGAGCAGATCCGCAAGCTGCGCGCCGGCGCCGACGTGGACGCGTTCGTGCTCACCGCCACCTTCCACGGCGACCCGCGCACCGAGTGGCTGGTGGAGAACGACGTTCCGTTCGTCACCTTCGGCCGGCCGTGGGGTGCCAATGACATGAACGACCCGAGCCACCTCTGGGTGGACGTGGACGGTTTCGCAGGGATGCGCGAGGCAACCATCCACCTGATCGACGAGGGCTCTTCCCGGATCGGCTTCATCGGCTGGCCGAGTCTGTCCGGCACCGGAGACGACCGGCGCCGCGGCTGGCAGACCGCCGTCAAGGAGCGACTGGCCTTTGGCGACGACGACCTCGCCGCCCTCGACCTGAGTGTGGAGGACCGTCTCGAAGACGCGAGGGATGCCGTGGTCGCGCTCCTCCCGAGCGACGAACGGATCGACGGCCTGGTCTGCGCGAGCGACACGCTGGCCCTCGGCGCCATGATCGCCGCAGCATCCGTTGGCCGGAGCGACCTGCCGATCATCGGCTTCGACAACTCGCCCGTCGGCCAGGCCATCGGCCTCTCCAGCGTCGACCAGACCCTCGACGAGGTCGCCGCCGGCGCCCTCGAACTGCTGCTCGGCGAGACCGGGGGAGACCTCGTGCACCGCGACGCCGCCGCCGGGAACACCCGTCACCGGCTCATCACACCTCACCTCGTCAGCCGGCAGCCTCTGCGGCTGCTGGCCCCTGACGCGGTATCGACCCCCACCGCAACCAAGAATGCGGTCGGCAATCACAGGAATGGAAAGGAATAACAATGAAACTACGACGAGGAACACGCTGGGGCGCTGTTCTGGTGGCTGGCGGACTGTTGGCTAGCCTGGCCGCCTGTTCGTCCGGTGGCACCGGTGGCACCGGCAGCACCGGCGGCGACGTTGCCGGGCAGAAGCTCACCGTGCTGATCGGCTCGAGCGGCGACGCCGAGACGCAGGCCGTGACCGACGCGGCCGCGAGCTGGGGCACCGCAAACAAGGCGACCGTCGAGGTCGTCGCCGCCAACGACCTCACCCAACAGCTGGGCCAGGGCTTCGCCGGCGGCAACCCGCCCGACCTGTTCTACATGGGCTGGGATCAGTTCCAGACCTACGCGAGCAAGCAGTACCTGGAGCCCTACGCCGACAAGGCCGGGAACAAGGATGCCTTCTACCCGTCGCTGACGAGCGCGTTCAGCTACAAGGACAAGTTCTACTGCGAGCCCAAGGACTTCTCCACCCTCGGCCTGATCATCAACTCCGAGAAGTGGGACGCGGCCGGGCTCACCGACGCGGACATCCCCACCGACTGGGCCGGCCTCGAGACGGTCGCCAAGAAGCTCACCACGGCCGACACCACCGGGCTGTCCTTCGGAGCCGAATACGCCCGGATCGGTACATTCATGAACCAGGCCGGCGGATCGATGATCTCCAAGGACGGCAAGAAGGTCACGGCCGACTCGGCTGAGAACCTCGCCGGACTCACCGAGGTGAAGAAGCTCCTCTCCGACGGCGTGCTCAAGTTCCCGGCAGACCTCGACTCCGGCTGGAGCGGCGAAGCGCTCGGCAAGGGCAAGGCGGCCATGGTCATCGAGGGTCCCTGGATCAGCGGGCTCAAGACGGACTACCCCGACCTGAAATACAAGGCCGTTGAACTTCCCGCCGGCCCCGGAGGACAGTCGACCTTCACCTTCAGCAACTGCTGGGGTATCCCGGCCCAGTCCAAGACGGCAGCCGCCGCCGAAAGCCTGGTGAAGTTCCTCACCACTGACAAGCAGCAGCTGAAGTTCTCCGATGCCTTCGGGGTCATCCCGTCGAAGGAGTCGGCCGCCAAGGTCTACTCCACGACGTACCCGCAGAACGAGTCCTTCGTCAAGAGCAACGACTACGCGGTCAGCCCGGTCGCGTTTGCCGGCGCATCCACCGTGATCGGCGACTTCAATTCCCAGTTGCAGGGTCTGAGCACGGCCGACCCCAAGGCGATCCTCGGCACCCTGCAGACGAACCTGCAAGACGCCCTCGACGCCGCGAACAAGTAAGCCGGACATCATGAGCACGATTCGGGGCAGTATCAAACCAACACCGGGTGCCGGCACGGCGCCCGGTGGGGCTGGGGCGGCCCCGAATCGTCGCCGTGGCACATCTCGGCCGAGCCTGCATCGCGGCGAGGCGAAGTACGGCTGGCTGTTCATCACGCCGCCGATCATCATCATCGGGATCTTCCTGGTCGTGCCGGTGCTCCTCGCCATCTGGGTGAGCGTCAGCGACTGGAGCGGGCTCGGCTCGCCGCTGAACCCGCAGGTCAGTTTCGTCGGTTCGAAGAACTTCGAGGCGGTGCTCTCCGACCCGGGACTCGCCCAGAAAGACTTCGGCACGTCCATCCGCAACAACGCCTACTACGTGCTGCTCGTCGTGCCGCTGCAGACCGGACTGGCCCTGTTCCTCGCGGTTCAGGTGAACCGGCGCATCCTCAAGGGCCGCGGCTTCTTCCGCACCGCCTTCTACTTCCCCTCGGTAACGAGCTCGATCGCGATCACCGCGATCTGGTTGTTCCTCTTCGGCGCGACCGGCGCCGTCAACAAGATCCTCGGGTTCTTCGGGGCGAGCGGCCCGGTCTGGTTCGCCGATCCGCGCGGCGTGCTGCACATCATCCTCGGCGCAGTCGGCGTCTCCTCCGCACCGGATGCGCTCACGGGCGGCGGGATGCTCGGGGTCAGCTGGTGGGACTGGCTGAGCGGGCCGAGCGTGGCCATGTGTGCGATCATCCTGCTCGCCGTCTTCACGACGTCTGGAACCTTCATGCTGCTCTTCATCGCGGCCATGCAGGCGATCGGCGCCGAGGTCGACGAGGCAGCCCTGATGGACGGCGCCGGCCCGTTCCGCAAGTTCTTCTCGGTGACACTGCCGATGCTCAAGCCGACCCTGTTCACCGTGCTCACGCTCGGGCTGATCGGCACCTGGCAGGTCTTCGACCAGATCTACCTCACCGGAGGCGGCAAGCCGGGCAAGACCCTGCTGACACCCGCGTACCTGGCCTACCAGAGCTCGTTCAAGGACCTCAACTGGGGCCAGGGTGCGGCGATCTCGTTCATCCTGTTCGTTATCATCATCCTGCTCACCGCGCTGCAGCGCTATGTGCTGCGGGATCGGAAAGACACGGGCAAGGTGAGCCGGGCACTGGCGGGGGCGATCGCCGCCGATCACACCGTCGTCGTCGCGGCGACCACCGTGGCATCCGCTGCAGACCGGGGGTCCTCGACGTCTTCCTCGGGCGGGAGCACCTCCTCGAACCAGACCGGAGAAGAGAAATGAACGCCGTGACCACCCCGCACGCCCCGGCTGCCGTTGCCCCTGAGTCGACGCCCTCACCCAGACCGCGTAAACGATCGATCAGCTGGCGGCTCCGCACCGGCGCGGGACTCAGCTACCTGATGCTCAGCGTGCTCGCCCTGGTCTACATCTACCCGTTCCTGATAACAGTGTCCTCGGCGTTCAAGAGCGACGATGAGGCCACCAACGACCCGCTCCGACTGATCCCGCAGACGTGGTCGTTCGCCTCGTTCGAACGGCTGTTCACGGACGTGCCGCTGCCGCTGTGGACCATGAACACGGTCTTCGTGACCATCACGATCACTCTCGGCCGGGTGTTCTTCGACTCCCTCGCCGGTTACGCGCTGAGCCGACTGCGGTTCCGCGGCCGCGGACTCATCTTCGCAGCCCTCGTCGCGGTGATGGCCGTCCCCGGGGTCGTGCTTCTCATCCCGCGCTTCCTCATCCTCAAGCAGTTCGGCATGTACGACAGCTACGCGGGCATGATCGTGCCGCTGCTCGTCGATGCGGCCGGGATCTTCATTATGAAGCAGTTCTTCGAGTCCATCCCGAGCGGCGTGGAGGAAGCGGCCCGCCTCGACGGAGCCGGCGTCTTCCGCACCTTCTGGACGATCGTGCTGCCCATGGCCAGGCCGGCCCTGGTGACCCTGTTCATTCTGAGCTTTCAGGGCTCATGGAACGAGTTCGGCCACTTCATCGTGTCGCGGCAGAGTCCGGAGACGAACACCCTGACGACGGGTATCGCGTCGCTGTTCTCCGGCCAGCTCGGCTCAGGCAACGAGTATCCCCTCAAGATGGCGGCCGCCGTGCTGATGACCATCCCGGTCGCGATCATGTTCTTCGTATTCCAGAAGCGACTCACCAACACGACGGAAGGCTCTGAGAAGGGCTAGCACCGCCGGTCGGCCCGGCAAATAGCGGGAGTCACGGACAGGGCTGGCGGGGAGGGGCGAGTCGCGCCGCTACTGCCACTACTGCTGCTACTGCCGCTACGGCTCCGCGTCGACCGTGTAGATCGCGGCCTGCTCCGGGGAGAGTAGCGGCGCTGGCAGCCCGACGAGGGCGAGCACTGAACCGGGCAGGGTGATGCCGCCGCCGCCCAGCCAGCCGGGCGGCGCATCCTGCACGGTGCGGGGGGCGCCGCCGAGCGCGAGCGGAGTCACCCGGTAGCTCCGTTCGGGGTCAAGGCCGGGGAATCGGATCGGCGCGGGCAGGGCTGCGAGGGGAGCAGCCAAGGCGACGTAGGCGAACACGGCCGCGGCGCGGTCGGCCGACACAACTCCGTGCAGCTCAAGTGCGGGATCGCTCGGGTCGGCCCGCACAACAGTACCGGAGTGCAGCAGCGGCCGGAGCGCCTTGTACCGGCCGACCCACTCCGCGATCGAAGCCAGCTCGGCCTCGCTCGCCTGGGTTAGGTCCCATTCGATCCCGGCGCTGCCGAAGAGCGCGGTGGCGAGCCGGAAGCCGAGGTCGGCGGTGCGTCCGGTGGTGTGCGCGGTCGCTGCGCCGAGGTGCCCGCCCAGGTATTCGGGCGGCACGAGCACGCCCGTGTAGCGCTGGATCGCCTGTCGTTCGAGCGGGTCGTTGGTGTCGCTGGTCCAGACCCGGTCGACCCGGCTGAGGATGCCGAGGTCGATCCTGGCGCCGCCCGATGCGCAGGATTCGATCTCCACTCCGGGATGCGACTCCCGCACGGCGTCGATGAGGCGGTAGAGGGAAGCCGTCTGCCGGTGTGCGGAGCCGGCCAGCAGGTCGCGATTGTGGTCCCACTTAAGGTAGCTGATCGGGTACTCGGTGAGCAGGGCGTGGAGCCGCGCGAGCAGCCAGGCGAAGGCATCCGGGTTGTCGAGGTCGAGCACCCTCTGGAACCGCCAGGTCGGTGCGCCGTCTGGCCCGAGGACCCAGTCCGGATGCTGCCTGGCCAGGTCGGAATCAAGGCTCACCATTTCAGGTTCGACCCAGAGGCCGAAGTCGAGGCCGGCGTCGCGCACGTGGTCGATCAGCGGGTGCAGCCCATCCGGCCACCCTTCTGAATCGACGAACCAGTCGCCGAGCGCGCGCCGGTCGTCGGATCGGCCGGTGAACCAGCCGTCGTCGAGCACGAACCGTTCGACGCCGACCCGCGCGGCCACGTCGGCGAGCCGGATCAGCGTGGGTAGGTCGTGGTCGAAGTAGACCGCCTCCCAGGTGTTCAGTACGACCGGGCGAGACCGTGGGGCGGGGGCAGGCCAGGAGCGGATCCACGGGTGCAGCCTCGCTGAGAGTCCGTCGAGCCCGGCGTTCGAGTACACCGCCACGGTCCACGGGGAGGCGTAGCTCTCTCCCGCCGCCAGGCTGAGTTCGCCCGGGGCGAGGAGCTCGCCGCTGCCGACGGTGGACGCGCCGAGCGAGCTTTTTTCGGCCCAGGACCGTTTGTCGCCGCTCCAGGCCAGATGGGTGGCCCACACCTCGCCGGCACGGAAGCCGAAGCCAATGCTGCCGGCAACGGTCAGGAACGCGTCGTCGTGGCCCGGGCGGCCGTGCCGTGACTCGCGACTCCAGACGCCGTGGCCGAGGGTACTGCGCTGCGGGCGGCGCTCGTGGCTCCAGAGCCCGGTGAAGTCGAGGATCTCGGCGGCGCGGTCCGGCACCGGTAGGGTGACGTCGAGCGAGCCGAGTTCAAAGGCCGAGTTCGCGGTGTTGGTGAGGGTGTGGCGCAGCCGCAGCACGCCCTGCACGGACAGTTCAAGATCGGTGCACAGATTCAGGCCGAAGGCGGCATCCGTCAGTAGGAGGGCCAGAGTGAGCGGGCCGGCGGAGCTCACCTCGGTGAGACGGAGGTCGAGCGCGGCGGTGGTGCCGCCCGAGCGGAATCCGGTGATTCCGGGCCGGCCGCTCCAGCCCTCGCGGGCAGTCGGGAGCAAGGACAGGCGGAGGGGGATGTCGACCGAGCTCGGCGGGATGGCCGGCACGGCCGAATCGGCCAGCGCGGTCAGGTCGGTGATGGAGAGCGCACCGAGGTCGGCACCCCAGTGCACCACGACGGGAACGCCCGTGCCGCGGGCGTCCAGTACGAAACTGGTACCCGCGGCACGGAGGTGGTGGACCATCGACGGGACACCCGAGGCGGTTGTTGTCCGGACGGGAGAACTCACGTGATCTGCTGCTAACTGGTTGTCACTGCGTGAACGGGTGGAACGGGTGGAACGGGTGGCTGGTCACTGCGACCGGCCACCCGGTGACCGACTTACTTTTTCGACTACTTGTTGACCGGGATCGACTGCGCCGTCATGGCCGCGATCGTGTTGGTCTGGCCGACTTTCAACGCCTCGGAGAGGGTTCCCTTGCCGCTGACCGCAGCCTTGAAGCCATCCGAGACATCATTGTAGGTCTGGGTCATGGTCGGGCCCCAGACGAAGTTCGGGGAGACCTGGGCGGATGCGATGGCGAACTCGTCGTAGATCGCCTGGTCGCCGTAGAACGGCACGCCTGCCTTGAGCGCAGGCAGTTCGAGGCCGGACTTGGCCGCCGGGTAGAGGTTGGCGGACTTGTTCAGCATGGTGAGCGCCTCGTCGGAGGTGTTCAGCCACAGGGCGAACTTCGCGGCTTCGTAGGGGTGCTTGGAACCCTTGAAGACCGCGGTCGATGAACCACCCCAGTTGCCGCTGGCCTTGTCGCCGGCTTTCCACTGCGGGGACTGGGCGACGGCCCACTTGCCCGCCGTGTCCGGGGCGCCGCTGGCGATGGAGTTGGCACCCCAGGCTGCGGAGTTCCAGGTCCAGTTGCTGCCGGAGTTGTAGGCGTTGTTCCACTCATCAGTCCACGGCGGGTTCGTCGACACGAGGTCCCGGTCGATCAGGTCCTGCCAGTAGGCGGCGACCTTGGTTGTGGTCGGGTCCGTCAGGTCGACGGTCCAGTTGTCGCCGTCGTTCTTGAACCACTCGCCGCCGGCCTGCCAGACAAATCCGGCGAACTGGTTGATGTCACTCTGGGAGAAGTTGGTGATGTACCCACCAGTGGCGCGCACCTGCTCGGCCGCGGTGGCGAATTCCGCCCACGTGGTCGGAATCGCGATGTTGTTGGCCTTGAACAGATCGGCACGGTAGAACATGGCCATGGGGCCGGCGTCCTGCGGGATGGCGTAGACCGACTTGTCCTCGCCGAAGTTGACCTGTCCCCAGGTCCAGTCGACGAAGTCGCTCTTCGCGTCGAGCACGCCGTCGCAGGCGGCCAGATTGGTCAGTCCGTCCTGCACGCGGAAGTTCGGCAGGGCGTCGTACTCAATCTGGCCCAGGTCGGGCGCGTTGCCGGCCTTGAGCTGGTTGAAGAAGTTCTGGTACGTGCCGCCGTTGCCGTTCGGGCCGGTCTGGACTTTGACCTGGATGTCGGGGTTGGCCTTGTTCCACACGGCGACGGTTTCTTCCACGCCCGGGATCCAGGTGGTGAAGGTCAGGTCGACCTTGCCCGTGGAGGGGGCACACGCGTCGGCTGACGCGGTGCCGTCGGGGGAGCTGGCGGTGGCGCAGCCGGTGAGGGCGACGGTGGCCGCCGTGAGCAAGGCGACGGCGACTGCTCTTCTCTTCATGTGCATTCTGTTTTTCTTCTCTCTTGGTGAAGGGAATCCGCCTGGGCTGTCCAGACGGCTGGTGCGGGCAAAACGGGAGGTGCGGCGTGGGGCACTACTTGACCGAACCGGCGCTGAGGCCGTTTCGCCAGAAGCGCTGGAGAAGAAGGAAGATGATGATGAGGGGGATGATCGAAAGCAGGGCGCCGATCAGTACGTAGTCGCGCAGCACGGGGATCTGGTTGACCTGCGAGTTCCAGGCGTAGAGCCCGAGCGTCACCGGGAACAGGGTCTCGTCGCGGAGCATGATCAACGGCAGGAAGAAGTTGTTCCAGATGGCGACGAATTGAAACAGGAAGACCGTGACCAGGGCGGGCACCATCATCCGCACCGAGACGGTGAAGAAGGTGCGCACCTCGCCGGCGCCGTCGAGACGAGCGGCCTCGATCAACTCGTCAGGCACACTCGCCGAGGCGTAGATGCGGGCCAGGTAGACCCCGAACGGGCTGACCAGACTCGGCAGGAACACCGACCAGAACGTGTTGGTGAGGCTGATCTGCGAGAAGATCAGAAAGAGAGGCAGCGCGAGGGCCGTGGCGGGCACGAGCACCCCGCCGAGGACAACGTTGAAGATGAGTTCGCGGCCGGGGAAGTTGTACTTGGCCAGGGCGTAGCCGCACATTCCGGCGATGATGGTGCCGATGAGGGCACCGCCGCCGGCATAGAGGGCACTGTTGAGCATCCACTTGAGGTAGACGCCGTCGCGGTAGGCCACCAGGTTGCCGATGTTCTCGAACAACGAGAAGTCGGCGAACCAGAGCGGGTTCGTGGTGGTGAACTGTGAGCGGCTCTTCGACGCCGCGACCAGGAGCCACCAGATCGGCACCAGGAAGTAGAGGGTGAAGACGCCCATCACGATCAGGGCACCCCCGCGGGCCAGCGGGCTCTCGCGCGGGGCCCGCGGGGCGTGCGGGTTCTTCGATTGCACCGGGCGGACCCTGCGCGCCGGGCGCTCTGAGTCGGTCTTCATGGCGCTCACGTGGTTTCCTTCCGCTGGGTGAACTTCAGGAACGTGAAGGAGAGGATGAACGTGGCCAGGGCCAGCACGACGGAGAACGCGGCCGCGAGATTGAAGTTCGGGATGGATGAGGTCGAGTAAACCGTCAGGTTCGGGGTGAACGTGCTGGTCACCGCGGAGCTGAAGCTGCGGAACACCTGCGGTTCGGCGAGCAGTTGCAGGGTGCCGATGATGGAGAAGATCGCGGTGAGCACGATCGCGGGCATGATCAGCGGGATCTTGACCGACCAGGCGATCCGCAACTGGCCTGCCCCGTCGAGGCGGGCTGCCTCGTAGAGTTCCGTGGGGATAGCCAGCAGAGCCGAGTAGATGATGAGCATGTTGTAGCCCACGTAGACCCAGGTGACGACGTTGGCGATCGACCACAGCACCAGGTCTGCCGAGAGAAAGTTGATATTCTCGGTGACGGCGCGAAACGGCGACAGGTTGGGCGAGTAGAGGTATCCCCACATGATTGCCGCGATGACACCCGGCACGGCATACGGTACGAAGAAGGCGAGCCTGAAGAAGCGCTTGCCGCGCAGCAGCGGTGAGTCGAGCAGCAGCGCGAACAGCAACGCCAGGCCGAGCATGACCGGCACCTGTACGACGCCGAACATCAGTACTCGGCCGATCGACTGCCAGAAGGGCCCGTTCTGGAAGACCAGGATGTACTGGGTGAAGCCACCGAACACCTCGGTGGCCGCGCCGAAGGTGCCCTCGCGCTTGATCACCAGGAGGGATTCGTAGACCGCGTAGCCGATCGGCACAAGGTAGAACAGTCCGAACAGGATGCCGAACGGGAGCACGAAGGCGAGGATCGCCCCTTTGTGCTGCACCCGCACCTTCGACGCGCGTGGCTTCTTGGTCCTGGATACCCGGGCTGCACTGCCCTGGGCATCCGGGGACAAAGCGGCTGATGCGCTCATGATGCGGTGTCCTCTCTGATGACGCGAACGGCTCCGGCCGGCACGCGCACGACGTGGCCGATCGGATCACCGGTGATGAGGTCGTGGCCGGTTGCCGGCAGGGTGAGTTCGGTGCCGCCGTGGTTGATGATGAACAGGTAGCTGGCGGTGTCGCTCGTCCGGCGTACGACCTCGACCGTGCCGTCGCTCTCCGGGCCGATTGCGGTGACCCTGGCCTGCTGAGCGATCGTGCGCATCTGGTCGCGAAGGGCCTCGGCGTCGAGAGCGGTGGCCAGGTACCAGGCGGTGCCGGCGCCGTGACCGTTGCGGGTGACGGCCGGGATGCCGGGAAGCGGGCCGTCCAGGTAGCTGGCGATCACCTCCGCTCCGGTCGGGCGGAGCCGTTCGACCCACAGGCTCGCGGTGGCACCGGAGTCGAGGGTGACCTGCCGGCCGGGCGCCAGCGGGGCGAACTCCTCGACGGTGATGCCGAGCAGGTCCCGGAAGGCGCCGGGATACCCGCCGGTGCGCACTCGGTCGTCCTCGTCGACGATGCCGCTGTAGAAGGTGACGAGGGCGTGGCCGCCGCCGGCGACGAAGTCGGCGAGGTTCGCGGCCTGCCCATCGGTGACCAGGTAGAGGGCGGGGGCCACGACAAGGCGGTAGCCGGAGAGGTCCGCGTCGGGGGAAATGACGTCGACCGTGATGCCCAGCTCGTGCAGGGCAGTGTAGGCGGTGAGCACCTGATCGAGGTAGCGCACCTCGTGCGACGGACGGGACTCGCCGTCGCCGGCCCACTGTGCCTGCCAGCTGAAGATGATCGCGGCATCCGCCACGACGGTGGTGCCCGCGAGCTCTCCCAGCCGGTCGATGGCCGCGCCCAGTTCGACCACGTCGCGCCAGAGCACCGTGTCGGTGCCGGCGTGGGGCAACAGAGCGGAGTGGAACTTCTCCGAGCCCTGCAGCGAGGCCCGCCATTGGAAGAAGCAGACCGCGTCGGCGCCGCGGGCCACGTGGGTGAGGGAATTGCGTGCCATCTGGCCCGGCGTCTTGGCCAGGTTGACCGGCTGCCAGTTGACCGCGCCGGTGGAGTGTTCCATGAGCAACCAGGGTTTGCCGCCGGCCAGGCCGCGAGTGAGGTCCGCGGCGAAGGCCAGTTCGGTGGTGGGGTCGGCCAGGCGGATGTCGAGATAGTGGTCGTTGGCGACCACGTCCACCTCGGGGGCCCAGGACCAATAGTCGAGATTCTTGATGTGCGTGGTCACCATGAAGTTGGTGGTAACGGGCACCGCGCTGAGGCGGCGAAGCACCGCGGTCTCACGGCGATAGTACTCGAGTAGTTCGTCTGAACTGAACCGGTGGAAGTCGAGGACCTGGCCGGGGTTACGGCTCGAGAGAGTGATGCGTGGGGTGAGGATCTCGTTCCACTGGCCGTAGCGCTGGCTCCAGAACGAGGTGCCCCAAGCGGCGTTCAGCGCGTCGATGCTGCCGTACCGGTCCTGAAGCCAGGTGCGGAAGGCGGCCGCGGTGTCGTCGCAGTAGCAGAGGGCATTGTGGCAGCCGAGTTCGTTGGACACGTGCCAGAGCGCGATGGCCGGGTGCCTTCCGTAGCGTTCGGCGACCTTCTCGACCAGGGCGAGGGCGCGCTCGCGGAACACCGCGGAGCTCGAGCACCAGGCCTGGCGACCGCCGGGGAATCGGGTGGTGCCGTCCTCGGCCATCGGGAGCATCTCGGGGTGCAGCGTGGTCAGCCACGGCGGGGGCGATGAGGTTCCGGTGCCCAGGTTGACGCGGATGCCGCCGGCGTGCAGCAGCTCGATGATCGCGTCGAGGGCGGCGAAGTCGTACTCCCCCGGGCTCGGTTCGAGCTGGGACCAGCCGAAGATGTTGATGGCGACGAGGTCGACTCCCGCCTCCTGCATGAGGGCTACATCTTCCACCCAGACCTCTGGGCTCCACTGCTCGGGATTGTAGTCACAGCCGAAGGCGATGCCCTCGTGGCTGAACACGGTGGCAGGACGCAAGCGGACCGCGGTTGTTGCTCCCGGATTCATGTGCTCCCTGACCGTGCTTTCGTTTCTCTCGACGTTGCTCTGTGAACGAGCACAGGGTGGGAAGTGACAACTTCGCGTTGAGATTCTGTGAACGTACACAGAGTAGGTATTGGCTCGCGCCCGTGTCAAGCGGAATCGGCGAAACCGGGGGCTACAGTTATCAAATGGTGACCGTTCCGACTCGACGCAAGCGTGCGACCATCAACGATGTCGCCGTGGAAGCCGGTGTGTCCCGCGGCACGGTGAGTCGGGTGGTCAACAACGAGCCCTACGTCTCCGAACAGGCCCGCACGGCAATTGAGGCGGCGATCGAGAAGGTCGGCTACGTGCCGAACAACGCCGCCCGCAGTCTGGTCATGCAGCGCTCGCAGGCGATCGGGTTCATCGTGCACGAACCGCACTCCCTATTCCTGGATGATCCCAACATCGGCGGCATCCTGCTCGGCGCCAACTCCGTGCTCTCCCGCGCCGACTATCAGATGGTCAGTCTCGTGATCGATTCCCAACGTGATACCGACCGGGTCGCCCGCTATCTGAGCGGCGGATTCGTCGACGGGGTCATCATGGTCTCGGCGCGCTACGAGGATCCGATGACCCGCGTCGTGGAGAAACTGGCGATGCCCGCTGCCTTCGTCGGGCATCCGCCCGACCTGCGCCAGCTCCCCTTTGTGGGAATCGACAACCGCCGCTCGGCGCGCGCGATCACCGAACGCCTCATCGGCACGGGGCGCCGGCGGATCGGTATGATCGCCGCCGCGCTGGACCGGGACTCCGGCGCCGATCGCCTGGCCGGTTTCACAGATGCCCTCGGTTCCCGCTTCGACCCGGCCCGCGTGGCGCGCGTGGCGCTCTACACCTTCTCGGACGGCGCAGACGGAATGCGCGCCCTGCTGGCTGTCGACCCTGACATCGACGGGGTCTTCGCGGCCTCTGACGCCGTTGCCGCCGGCGCGCTCGAGGCGCTCCGCGATGCCGGGCGCAGCGTGCCGGGTGACGTGGGGATCGTCGGGTTCGATGACAGCACCTGGGCGCTCCGCACCCAGCCGCAGCTGTCCACCGTGCACCAACCGGCCTTCGGACTCGGGGCCGCGGCTGCCGAGTGCGTGCTCGGCCAGCTGCGCGGCGAGGAGCAGCCGGCCGACGGCATCCTGCTGGAGACCCCCATCGTCTGGCGCGATTCCGCCTGATCGCCTGCCGGGGTTCATCGTCGCGAAAACCGGGGCCAGGAACGGCTCCCGCTGCCCCGCGCCCAGTAGTCGGTCGGCGCTGGCGGTGGTGGAGAATCCCCCCCGTTTGGCCATCATTTTGCCCTTGATTGATTAAGCCAGCAATCACGAAGTTCTCCAGTGGCTTCACGAAGTTCTCCAGTGGTTTCACGAAGTTCTCCAGTGGCTTCACAGTGAAGAGCGCAATACCTTCTCTGTCGTGGGCCGAGCACGGCAAAATATACCTATTTGAGAAAGACCCAGATTGAGCCCTGAAACCCTGTATGAAGCAGGAACATCACTGGGGTTGTCAGCTACCCTTTGGCGCGCGGCCGAGAGTGACCGCCTGTCTCGACCTGTCCTCGAAAAACGGCCGCCCGTTCTGTGTACCGGCGTAGAGGTCGAAATCTGGCACCGCAGCATCGTGCGCCGCCGCATCTTGCACTTTGTGCGTCGTTGCACTTAGTGTAAGCAAGTGTCTTCCCTCAACATCGCCCCCGATCGCCGTGCCGAGCTCAAAGCACGGTACCGTCAGGCCATTCTGGATGCCGCCGACTCCCTGATCCGGGAGCGGGGTAAACCGCATTTCAGTGTCGACGAACTCGCTGAGCGTGCCGACGTCTCCCGTCGAACCGTGTTCAACCACTTTTCATCGCTCGAGGACGTGATCATGACGACCTGCACCCGGCTGCTGAGCGCAACCGTCGACGAGTTCCGTGCGGCGACGGCGTCGACTCCCGCAGGAGACGGTACTCGAGAAAGCCTGTTTGAGGAGATCACCTCGGCGCTTCGTCACGTCGATCTGCCACCCGTGGTCGCCTACCTTGCCGGCGTGCTCACCGCGGAGGGTGAGACGGGTCGTTCCCAGCACGGCATCGGCGACGTCTTCACCCGCACCACCGAGCAGCTCTCAATCGAGATCGCCGAACGAACGAACGCGATCGATGAATTCGAAGTGGCGGTCCTCGTCAGCTCCGTGATGAACGGCATCGCCGTGGTGTCTGGCCATTGGTTAGCCCGCACGGCCGGGGCGCTCGACTCATCCTCGCGCACCGTGTGGGACGAGCTGCTCGACCGTCTCATCTCCACCCTCTGCACTGGTTACGAAACTCCCGATCATCAAGAAAGAACCTGATCAATATGGCATCCCTCCTCTACCGACTCGGTAGGTTCTCCGCGCGCCGAGCGTGGCTGGTCATCGTCGCGTGGACGGCCATTCTCGTTCTCGCCGGCGGTGCGTTCGCACTCTTCGGCGGAACGCTCACCTCGGCCGTCAGTATCCCCGGCACCGCCACCCAGAAGGTCAGCGACGAGCTCGCCGCGAAATTTCCGTCAGCCAGCGGTGGGCGGGGCACTGTCGTGTTCACCACCACTGACGACTCCACGTTCACGGCGGCGCAAAAAACCGCCATCGGAGACCTGCTCCGGAGTACGGTGGATCGCAACAATGTGAAATCGGCGACGAACCCCTTTGACACCCAGTCCCAGATCGATGATCAGGCGGGGCAGGTCATCAGCGGCCGGCAGAAAATCACAAATGGAACGGCCCAGATCAAGGCGGGGCAGGTGCAGATTGACGCGGCCATGGCCCAGGCCGATGCCGGTCAGGCGCAGCTCGATGCCAGCCGCACCCAGGCGGAGTCGGCGGGGCAACTCGCCGCCGCTGCGCCGCTGCTCGATGCGCAGCAGGCCCAGATCGATGCGGGCCGAACGGCGATTGCCGGGCAGCAGGAGACTCTCGATGCGAGCCGCACCGAACTCGAGGCGCAGAGCACCACGCTCGAGCAGGGAGCCGCTCTGCTTGACCTGGCTGCAGGCATCCGTCAGGTATCGACCGATGAGACGACCGCCGTCGCGAGCGTCCAGTTCGACACGTCGCTCAACCAGGTGCCAGCCGAATCGAAAAACGCCGTCGTCGCGGAGCTGAACGACGCAGGAATTGACGGCGTCACGGCCGAGGTTTCCAACGACATAGCCGCCAGTATTCCCGAGATCCTCGGCCCGGGCGAGATCGGCGGTGTGATTGTTGCGGCCGTCGTGCTGTGGGTCATGCTCGGCACCCTGATCGGTGCGGGGCTCCCGTTGCTGAACGCACTGATCGGGGTGGGCGTCGGCGTGCTCGCCTCGCTTGCACTGTCCGGAACCGTCGAGATGCTCTCCGTTACCCCGGTTCTGGGTGTGATGCTTGGGCTCGCGGTCGGGATCGACTACTCGCTGTTTATCCTCAACCGGCATCGAACCCAACTGCGCAACGGCCTGGAACTGCATGAGTCGATCGGACTGGCCAACGGCACATCCGGCAACGCGGTCGTGTTCGCTGGCGCCACCGTGCTCATCGCCCTGCTCGCCCTCAACCTCACCGGCGTACCCTTCCTCGGGCTCATGGGTACGGTGGGCGCCGTCTGCGTTTTCGTCGCGATTCTCATCGCGATCACCCTGACGCCGGCGATGCTGAGCGTGGTCGGAACGAGGATCCTCACGAAGAAGGCCCGCGTGCGTGCCGGCAGCACCGACAACCACGCCCGGGTGCCCGCCAAACCGATGAACACCGTGCGCGCCGTCGTGACGGTGGTCGGCGGTATCATCGTGCTGCTCATCGTGGCTATCCCCGCACTCTCGATGCGCCTCGGGCTTCCCGCCGGCTCCTCAGAACCGCTCAACTCAAGCGCCTACCAGGCCAACAAACTCGCTGACGAAAAGTTCGGCGCCGGAGTGAACGGCCCGCTGCTCGTGGTCGCAGACCTTGATACGGCCATCACGGCAGACGATCTGGTCGCGGAACAGGTGCGCATCGGCGCCGCTCTAAAAGCGGAGAACGACGTCGTCGCCGTCGCGCCGATCGGAGCATCCGACGATGACCTGCTGCTCGCGTTCCAGGTTATCCCCGCGGAGGGGCCGACCAGCGAATCGACCGAGCAGCTCGTTCGGGACCTGCGCGGTCTCGAGATTGACGGTGTCACAGCCCTCGGTGTCGCAGGCAACGCATCGGGCAACATCGATGTGAGCGAAAAACTCGCCGCAGCGCTTCCGCTGTACCTTCTCGTTGTCGTGGGGCTCTCGGTGATCATCTTGATCTTCGTGTTCCGTTCGATCCTGGTGCCGGTCACCGCGACGCTGGGCTTCGTGCTGTCTCTGTTCGCGTCCTTTGGGGCAATCACGGCGGTCTTCCAGTGGGGCTGGCTCGGGGTGGTGTTCGGCATCCACGATCCAGGGCCGATCCTGAGCTTCTTGCCCATCCTCGTCGTTGGTGTTCTGTTTGGACTGGCGATGGACTACCAGCTGTTCCTGGTCAGTGGCATGCGGGAATCGTACGTTCATGGTGCCTCGGCCCGCTTGGCTGTCCAGCGCGGTGTTCACGCCGGGCGTACCGTGGTCATCGCCGCCGCCCTCATCATGGCCTCGGTCTTCTCTGGCTTCATCTTCTCGAACTCGGTGATGATCCAGTCGATCGGCTTCGGGCTGGGCATCGGGGTACTGCTCGACGCGTTCGTGGTGCGGCTGCTCATCATCCCGGCCGTGATGCACCTGGTGGGCGACGCGGCCTGGTGGCTGCCGAAGTGGCTCGACCGCATCCTGCCCAACATCGATGTGGAAGGCGCTTCGCTCGAACGGTTGCACCCCGTCGTGCCCGTGAGCGAACCCGAGCGCGTCACGACGCCGATTGCCTGACCTGCTGTCGGGCGACGGATCTGACTCTGTCGCCCGGCGGGCCCGCTCCCGAAGAACTTAGGTAATGCGGGTGCATGCTCCGGGGGCCGTGACGTTCTCACCCTGTTCCGCGCGCAGCGGCACCCGGATTCACCGATAAAATAGAAGTCACCTGCACGAGGAAGTGGTGGCGCAATCATTTGGAACCGGTCCCGGCGTCGTGCTGACGCTCACGCGCACGTCAGTGAACCCGACGTGAACGCTGAGCTGCCCGACCTTGAGCGTACGGTCGATGAAGGCCTGCTCATCGCCTTGTCGGCCGTGCGGATGGCCGTGAAGAATGACATTATCGTGGGCGCACTGCGCGAGCACTTCGACTACGACCCCGGGCGTTACGCCGACAACGCCCGCAGCGAGCTGCATCGCCTGGCTCGGCAGAACGAAGAGTATGCCCGGCGGGTCAGCCGGATGGGTCGGGATCTCGCGGCAATGAAGTGGCGGTTGAGCCTCACCGACGACCAACGACACGACCTGAAGCAGTTCGCCCTAAGATTTCGCGTGCACGAGCGATTGACACTCGCTCTCGATGCCGTGGCCGATGACGATGAGCAGGTGGCGCGGATCGTGGCGAGTGCACAACAGTCGGCGAGCGAGGAGGTCAGCTCAGCGGTCTCCTCGAAGCTCATCGAGCTGGCCGTCGACCAGCGCGAGCCCGACTACGCCGAACATCGCGGCGAACGTCTGGAAGCATTCGTTCTCATCAACCTGGCTATTCTGAAGTCCAAGCACGACGCGGCCACCAGCCCCGAATTCAACGAGTACTGAAGTCGGTGATCGTTTGGGCCACCAGCTGGTCGAATGTAGGCGTACTGAGCAGGGCGAAGAACACGACGTTGCAGACGACAGTGGTCCAGAATGCCTCGCGAAAGCTCCTCTTCTGGGTCTTGTGCCGCAGAACCTGCTGCGCCACGATCGCGCCCGGCCAACCGCCGATGAAGCCCCAGAACAGCAGCATGCGTTCCGACACCCGCCAGCCGCCGAACCTCGCCCGGCGCTTATCGACGCCGTAGAGGGCGAAACACATCAGGCTGGTGACGAGGTAGAGCACGGCCACCCAGAGCGGTCTTGGCCAGTACACGGCGCCGACCAGGTAGAGCACCGCGAAGACGGCGATCGCGAGGTAACTGCCACGGCCCGCAGCACGGCGGGAGCGGGCGATGACCATGACCCCATGCTAGAGGCTACAGACGAGGCAGAAACCGTTGCCAGAGACGACGGTGGGTGCCCGTGACGCAGCCGCGGCACGGCTGCGGGGCGACGTCGCCCTAACGTGAGGCGTGCCGTCATCCCGACCACGCGACGATCGGGTGTGGTGCGCGAATGCCGCGCACCACACCACCGGTGACGCGCACGTCGAGCACGCTCGGCGCTGGCACGAGTGGAAGGGAGGAAGACTCTGTCGAAAGCGTTTGGAGTACCACTAGTACCCCGATCTGTCGAACTTGCTGTTGTTTGTTACCGATATTCCGGGTTCGGCTCAAACCCGAAGCGTTCGCCGCGGTCCCAGTCCCGGAGCAGGTTGCCGAATGCCGGGATGCCGCCGTTCTTCTTCAGGATCGAGGCGAGGTGCATGAGGTTCCAGCTCATGAAGGTCGTGTTGCGGTTGGTGAAGTCGTTCTGCGGTCCGCCCGATCCCTCGTCGAGATAACTGGGGCCGGGACCGATCTCGCCGATCCAGCCGGAGTCGGCGGCGGGCGGAATTGAATAGCCAATGTGCTGCAGGCTGTAGAGCAGGTTGGACGTGCAGTGTTTCACGCCATCTTCATTGCCGGTGATGATGGCGCCGCCGACCTTGCCGTAGAAAACATACTGGCCCTTGTCATTGAATTCACCCGAGTGAGCGTACAGCCGTTCCACGACGCGCTTGGTCACCGAGCCGTTGTCGCCGAGCCAGATCGGCCCGGCCAACACGAGGATGTCTGCGGCTTGCACCGTCGTAAACAGCGACGGCCAGGCATCCGCTTGCCAACCGTGTTCGGTCATGTCGGGGTAGACGCCGGTGGCGATGTCATGGTCGATGGCGCGAATCAGGTCGACCTGCACGCCCTGCTCGCGCATGATCCTCGCGCTGAGGTCAACGATGCCCTGGGTGTTGCTGACTTCGGGGCTGCGTTTGAGGGTGCAATTGATGAAGACGGCGCGCAGGCCGGAGTAGTCGAAGGATTTCCGCTGGGCACCACTCGTCTCGTTCACTCACTGAGTAAACCATTCACTGATACGGGAAAAAAGGGGGTTGATTTCGGTGCCGGTGGCGCGCTGCACCGCAGCGCGGCGCGGGAAGCCCCCGATAACTGGTATAGTTTTCAAGTTGTCTCCGGCTCTACTGTTCGCGGGATTGACATGCGCTCGTAGCTCAACGGATAGAGCATCTGACTACGGATCAGAAGGTTGGGGGTTCGAATCCCTTCGGGCGCACAGCTAAACCCGTCGCACAAGCCTTATTACGTGTCAGACGGGTTTTTTTTCGCGCAGCTGCGTGTCGTTACGCGGCGAAGGCTTTTCTTGGCAGGTCGCGTTCACCGCCATCAGGGTGTCGATCGTCTCGTCCGAGACGTCGGCCATAGTTCCAAAAGCGACGAGCCCGGCAGCACACGCAGGTCACCAGCGACCACGGCTCCGGCGATACCCAGATCTGCAATGCGCTCGGCGCAGCGCGCGTGCAGGGTGAGTTTGGCGCCTTCCTGGCTCAGAATCTGCTAAATTTCTCGGCCCAACCCCCCAGCGGCTCCAACGATAAGAACGGATGAGCCGGCGAGGGAAGTCACACAGTCAGACTGGACGGTATGCCCTGTGGTTGCGCACGAATAACAATTCCATCCCCGCGCTGGGATAGCATCGGTCGAAGTGAGCAAAATTCACTAGTTTGAATTCGTTTGATTCTCAGAGGAATCCGGTACAAGGTTGCGTCCGAGTTTCTCACCGGGCAATGTTCGGGCGCCCGGTGAGGAAGGCATTCCTGCGAGGGATTGCCTCGGTGGGACGAGGGGTAGGGCCCTCGTTCCATCGCCCCCTACCCTCCAGGTCTACTGACCGAGTCGTCCCCCAATGCGCCGCGGCAATCAACTCGCAGTTTGTCGCACAAAAGCGTCAGCTGCGTCAGCTCGTCGTCGGTGAGGGTTTCGCCAATGCGCACGGCAATGGAGTCCATGTGGTCAACGGCAACTCGCCGAAACAGGGCGAGGCCGACATCCGTCAACTCGATGATGGTACCGCGACCGTCGTCCGGGTCGGTGTGCTTGTGCAGATAGCCCCGGGACACGAGCCGGTCAACGAGCCGGCTCACGCTCGGCTGGGTCAGGAGCACGTGTTGGTTGAGATCACGCAGGCGGATGTGCCGGTCCGGCTGCCGCGACAGGTTGAACATCACGTCGTACTCGTTGAGCGAAATTTCCTTGGAGGGAAAATTCGCCGCGAGGCTGCGCATGATGGCGACCTGGGCGCGAAACAGGGATTCCCACGCGCTCACCGCGGCCGTTCGATCCACCACCTGCGGCTCCTTGCCTCTTCGAGTTGTTCTCCAAGGATAGAGACTCGGGGAGGTCGCCGGGGAATCGCACATGGCTGCACCGGCAGCATCCGCTCGTGGGGCAATGGTCAGGTGCTTGGCATGAAACTCGCAGGTGATTTTCTTGACGAAAGGTGGCGCCCGTTACCTATTCGTTATATGTTTTAGGTGCGTCAATCGTTTGCTGTGGCGGATGACGTGAAATGTGATTGCAGGACACTCTTGGTGCAAGGGAAGAGGGTCGGTCGTAGCCTCTGCGACTGGCCCTCAATCACTTTAACGCCGCCACCTTCACGCCTCTGTGAGAGACCGAAATTTCTGCCCGGCAACCCCGGCCTAGAACAGGTCGGGGCTCGGCGTGGTCGACTGGCGTATGGCGACGTCCGCGTGGCGGTCGAAGCGGTAGCCGACTCCGCGAACAGTGCGCACGATGTCTTCATAGCGGCCGAGCTTGGAGCGTAGGCGACGAACGTGCACGTCGATGGTCCGCTCGTTCGGGGTGTCTTCCTCGTCGGCGGAGTTCCACAGCGACGAGACGATCTCGGCGCGGTCGATGGTGCGGCCCTCGCGTAGCACGAGGTACTGCAGCAGCTCGAACTCCTTGTAGGTCAGCGCGGCGGTCTCGTTGTCGAGAATGACCCGCTTGCGGGAGATGTCCACGACCACGCCACTTTGGGCACGGTCCAGTTCCTCGGGCTCGGCGCGGCGCTGGGCCAGAGCGGCCGGGTCCTGCAAGGCCAGGCGCACGACGTCCACATCGCGCCCGCCGGCGCCCTCGGGAGCCAGTGCGACGGCGGCGTAAGTCTCGGCCGAGGGAGCTATCTCGGCGGCGAGAGCCTTGAGTGCCTCAACGATGCGGTTCAGGCTCGTGCCGGCTGCGGCCGCCTTGGCCTCGTCGATGCCGACGTAGAGCACGAAACCGCGAGCCTCGGTGCCGGTCGGCACGGCGCGAATTCGCGGGGCGGCAACCGGCGGGACCAGATTGAGTTCGGGGCGGTTGACGTGTGTGGGGCGAGTGGGGTGGATGTGTGCGAGAGACATGGCGTGGGTCCTTGACTGTTCGATCGAAGGGAGCCCGGCGGATGCGCGAAAGCGCGCTTTCCGTAAGTGGAGGCTCCCTGTGGCCCGTGGGGCCGGAGGGCGAATGCGTCAAATCAGCATTCGAGGCGTCGGCCTGACGATGTCAGGCGCAGGACGCGAGGAGGAACGTCTTGGTTAGCGGCACATTCGGCAACAGCGGATGGCGGGGGTGCCGGCCATCATCATGGCGGCAGTCCCGGGGGCCTCAAGGGAGGTCAGGGGGCGTGCGCTGGTTGTCATAACTGCGAGTAAAGCCGAATGTGACGCCGTGTGTCAATTTGATGTCACGGGAAGTCGCCGGATGACGTGCATCACGTTCGCAGGGCCGCGCCCATTTAGGCGATTCCGTGCGCAATCACGTCTTTATGAAATATTCCGTTATGAAGCGTGATTCAATCAAAGATTGTTAATGTTAACCGGGCCTGGCGTGTTGCTGGTCGCAGGACCTACATGCGCTGGTCGGGTTGTATCGGTCAGGTCGTCAGACCAGTCCGTACAATCGGTCGCCGGCGTCGCCGAGGCCGGGCACGATGTAGCCCAGCTCGTTGAGCTTTTCGTCGACGGCGCCCAGCACGATCGTCACTTCGCGGCCGGCCAGGGCTTTCTCAACGGCGGCAAGGCCTTCCGGGGCGGCGAGGATGCAGATCGCCGTCACGTCGACCGCGCCGCGGGCGAACAGAAAATTGATGGCCGCAATGAGTGACCCGCCGGTGGCGAGCATCGGGTCGAGCACAAAGCACTGCCGATCCGATAGATCGTCGGGAAGACGCTCGGCATAGGTTGTGGGCTGTAGAGTCTCTTCGTTGCGGGCCATGCCAAGAAAACCAACCTCGGCGGTCGGCAGCAGCTTGACCATGCCCTCGAGCATTCCGAGGCCGGCGCGCAGAATCGGCACGACGAGTGGCTTCGGGTCGCTGATGCGCACGCCCGGAGCGGCCGATACAGGGGTCTGCACGGTGACAGCCTCCACGCGCACGCCGCGCGTGCCCTCGTACGCGAGCAGAGTCATGAGCTCCTCGACCAGCGATCTAAATAACGGCGACGGCGTGTCTTTATTGCGAAGCACGGTGAGCTTGTGCGTGATGAGCGGGTGGTCGGCAACATGGACTCGCATAGGCTCAATTCTACTAGAGGCAATCCCCCCGGCTTGAGGTGACGCATGCGCGAACGAGATCAGCACACTGAGTGGATGCTGCTCGCCCTGACCGAGGCGCGCGCGGCCCTGGCGTCCGACGACGTTCCGGTCGGCGCCGTCATTGTCGATGCTGCGGGCCAGGTGATCGGCCGGGGGCGAAACGAGCGAGAACTGCACCAGGACCCGACGCTCCACGCCGAGGTCGTGGCCATCCGGGAGGCGGCCGCGCACACCGACGACTGGCACCTGATCGGATGCACCCTGGTCGTCACGCTCGAACCCTGCGTCATGTGCGCCGGCGCGATCCTCGCCGCGCGAGTGCCCACCGTCGTGTTCGGTGCGTGGGACGAGAAGGCGGGAGCGGCCGGGTCGGTCTACGACGTGCTGCGCGACCGTCGACTCAACCATCGGGTTGAGGTTTTCGCGGGCGTCGACGAGAAGGCGTGCGCTTTGCTCCTTCGAGAGTTTTTCGAGAATCCAGCTCGTCGATCAGCCCGCTGAGGCCTACTCCAGTCCCTTGATCACAAAAGTGTCGGTCGGCGGGTTGGCGAGGTTCGGGTCGAAGAAGATGTCGGGTTCGAGATAGATCGTGCGGGCGAGCGGCACCGCGGCGCGAATGCGGGTTTCGACGGCATTGATGTCGGCGGCGACGTCGGCAAAGCGGTGCTCGCCGTCAAAGGCAACCTTGGCGCCGACCAGAATCTCATCCGGCCCGAGGTAGAGAGTCTTGAGGTGGATGATGCGTTTAGTTTCCGGGCCATTCAAAATGGCCGCTTCGATCGCATCCAGGTCCTTCCTGCTCGCGCCCTCACCCACCAGCAGGCTCTTGGTTTCGATGCCCAGAATGATCGCGACGAGCACGAGCAGGACGCCGATGGCAAGCGTTCCGACGGCGTCCCAGATTGGCTCATCGGTGACGATAGTCCAGCCGACGCCGACGAACGCGAAGGCGAGGCCGGTGAGGGCCGCGACATCCTCGAGCAGCACGACCGGCAGCTCGGGCGCTTTGGCATGGCGAACGAACTGCACCCAGGTCTGGTTTCCGCGCAGATGGTTTGATTCCTTGATCGCAGTGCGTAGCGAAAAGCTCTCAAGCACCATGGCGATGGCGAGCACCAGAATCGGCAGCCAGGCATTTTCGAGCGGATGCGGGTGCTGCAACTTGTCGAAGCCCTCGTAGAGCGAGAACACCCCACCGATCGAGAACAGGATGATCGAAACCACGAAGGCGTAGACGTAGCGTTCACGCCCGTAGCCGAACGGATGCTCCAAATCGGCCCGCTTCTTAGCCTTGCGACCGCCCAGCAGCAGGAGCAGTTGGTTGCCGGCATCCGCTACCGAGTGCACCCCCTCGGCGAGCATCGAGGACGAGCCGGAGAAGCCCCACGCCACGAACTTGGTCACTGCGATCCCCAGATTGGCCGCGAATGCGGCCACGATTGCCTTGTTTCCGCCCGGTGCGCTCATGAAAACATCTTAGAACCGTGTGCCAGCGGGTTGGAGCAGGAGGGTTCTGGGCGATCGTTATGGGCAGCCCGATGACGGAAAAAGTAGACTGGTCGGATGACTTCTTCTCAGAATGTGACTCTGCCCACGATCGCCTTCCTCGGCGCCGGTTCCATGGCCCGCGCCATTCTGGCCGGTCTGCTCAAGCCGGGCGTGACCGTGGACGGCGGCATTCGCGTCACCAACCGTACCGCGGCGAAGGCCGCGGAGCTGGCGGACACCGAGGGTGTCACCGCCTACGCGACCGAGGTCGACTCCGACGCCAATCTCAAAGCCATCGACGGTGCCCAGATCGTCATCATCGCCGTCAAGCCGTACATGGTGGCCGATCTGCTCGGCGAAATTGGCGCCTCCCTCGCCCCCGGCACGCTCGTTCTGAGCGTCGCGGCCGGCGTCACGATCGACACCTTCGAGTCGCTCCTGCCCGAGACCGTACACGTCATTCGCACCATGCCGAACACCCCCGCCGTCGTCGGCATGGCCGTTACCGGCATCAGCGCCGGTAGCCGGTCGAGCGAGGCCGACCTCGCGCTCACGAGCGCCCTGTTCGCGACCGTCGGCGACGTGCTGGTCGTGCCCGAAAGCAAGCTCGACGCCCTCAGCACCATCTCCGGCTCCGGCCCAGCCTACGTGTTCTACCTGATCGAGCAGCTCACGGAAACGGCCATCGGAAAGGGCTTCACCCCCGCGGAGTCGGCCGTCATGGTCAACGGTACCTTCCTCGGCGCGAGCGCGCTCCTCGCCGTGTCCGACAAGTCGCCGAGCGAACTGCGCCGCCAGGTGACCAGCCCGGCCGGCACGACTGAACGTGCCGTCTGGGAACTCGAAAAGGGCGGCCTCAAGGAGCTCTTCGATACCGCGACGGATGCCGCCCTGGCGCGCGCCAGGGAACTCGCCGCCTCCTAGCGCGCACCCGCCTCCCAGCGCACCCGTCAGCGCCTTACAGCCCTTCGGCGATGACGGCCGTGGCCTGCAGCCACGCGGCGCGGGTGCGCGGCGCCAGGGCGTCGACGTTGAGCGGGCCGCCACCGACCAGTGAGGCATCGTAGGGAACGTCGACGACCGTGCGGGTGAGCTGGCGAAAATGGTCATGCAGGCGCTTGGACAGCTGCTCGTCGGCGGTTTTCGACGGCGACGCGAGCACGGTGACGGCCTGGGCGACCTTGTCGGCGTGACCCTTCTGCCGCAGGCCGTCGATCAGCGAGGCGGCACCGTAGCCGGTGTCCTCGCGAATCGTCGACACGATCACGAGCTGGTCGGCGGTATCGACCGCAGCCTCCCAGTTGCTGGCCCGCATGTTGTTGCCGGTGTCGATCACGAGAACCCGGTAGAAACGGCTCAATGTCTTGTGGAGCTTGCGAAAGGCGTTGTCGTCGATACTCGCTGCACCCGCCGGATCGAGGTCGGAGGCGAGTGCGTCGAACTGGGCATCGCCCTGCGAGCGCACGTAATTGTCGAGGTCGCCGACCCGGGAGCGGGTATCGCCGAACCGGTCGAGGTCGCGCAGCAGGTCCACGGCCGTGTTGGTGTGCCGGGCGGCTTGGGCGCGCACACCCAGCGTTCCCATGGTCTCGTTGTTGTCCCAGGCGAGGGTGTAGCCGCCGCGATAGATGCCGAACGTGGCAGCGATGAGCAGCGTCGCCGTTGTCTTATGGGCGCCACCCTTGGGGTTGAGCACCACGATCGTGCGCGGGCCGTTCAGGCTGCGCTGAACGGCCGTGATGGCGGTGCGTTGCTGGCGCTCGGTCGAACTCGGCGTGGGCGAGACCAGGCCGCCCGTGAGGCGGCGTAGGGCGCCCTGCCAGCCCTGCTCGGCCGGTCCGGCGGGCGCCGGTGGCCGTGAGCTGAGAAAGTCGGCGAGGTTCGGCGCCACGCTTGATGCGGCCGGTGACGCGGGCGCGGCATCCGTTCTGGGCGCTACCAGCGACTCGAACAGGGCGTTGGCGGGCGCCGTGACGGAGGGCTGCATCAGCGTGGCAAAGGGTGTCGATGTCTCGAGTTCGGTCACGACTGGAAGAGGCGCCGTAGTCGCCGGCTTCGGGCGGCTGGCAACCACAACCGGCCCGGCCGACTCGACCCGCCCGTTCGGGTGCACGGTCAGCGGCCAATCGCCTTGCTCATCACTGACCTGCAGCAGAACGGATTGCCCGCGACTGCGAGCGGTCTCGACCACGAGGCCGATGATCTCCTCGCGAACGCCGGCTTCATCGGTACCGGTGACGCGGTGCCGGGAGCCATCGATGTTCACCTCGCCCGTCGTATCGGTGTGAACTGCGGCAACAATGTCAGCCGGGGTGTTGGCGAGAGCGGGCACGTCGTGTGACATGGGAGAGCCTTTCCGTCCACGCACACGTCGTCAGCGCGCAACCTCAGGTGAGCTGCGGCGAGAAATGTCCGTACTAGGAGAATAGCCGGTCGTCTCCCCCGAATAGGGGAGCGTCAGGAACCGAGCGCTGCGAACCGTTCAATATCGGCCTCGGCGCCCGACACGATGATGAGGTCGTGGCTGGAGACGACGGTCTCCGCGGTCGCGTAGGTGAACGGTTTTCCGGGGCTCTTGACGCCGACGACGGTCACGTTGTACTTGCGGCGCACCCCGGAATCGACGAGGTTGAGACCGCGAATGGGCTTCGGCGGGATCATCTTCACGAGGGCGAAATCGTCGTCGAACTCGATGAAATCGAGCATGCGACCCGACACCAGATGGGCGACACGTTCGCCGGCCTCGGCCTCGGGGTAGATGACGTGGTTGGCACCAATGCGTTCAAGAATTTTACCGTGCGATTTGGAGATGGCCTTGGCCCAGATCTGCTGAATCTTCAAGTCGACCAGGTTGGCGACGATGAGCACGCTGGCTTCAATCGATGAACCGACGGCGCAGACGGCAATCGAGAAGTCCTGTGCGCCGATTTGCTGCAGGGCCTCAAGCGAACGGCCATCCGCTTGAACGGCATGCGTCACCCGCTCCGACCACTTCGACACGAGCACCTCACTCGTGTCGACGACGAGTACCTCGCGGCCCAGTCGGTCGAGCTGGCCAGCGGTGGCCGCGCCGAACCGTCCGAGCCCGATGATGAGCACGGGGGCATCGTGTTTGATGCGATCAACCAACGATGGGTCTCTCTTCCGGGCGTTTGAACAGTTGCCTGCTGTGGCTCGCGGCCAGTGCTGCCGCGAGAGTCACTGTACCAACCCGGCCCATGAACATCGTCGCCGCCATCACGTACACGCCTTCCGGCGGCAGGTCGGCGGTGAGCCCGGTTGACAGGCCGCAGGTCGCGAACGCGCTGATCACGTCAAACAGCACGACGTCGAGCGGTTGCTTCGAAATATGCAGAATGAGGATGCTCGCGACAGCCACGGTAGTCGCGCCCCACAACACGACGCTGACCGACAGGCGCAGAATGTCGCTCGGAATACGTCGGCCGAAGGCCTCCATCTCCTGCTTGCCGCGCGCTTCAGCAAACGCGGCGAGAAAGAGGATGGCCAGGGTTGTGACTTTAATACCGCCGGCGGTCGACGCCGACCCGCCACCAATAAACATGAGCATGTCGGTGAGGAGCAGACTGGATCCGTTCAGGTCGCTGATCTCGATCGTCGCGAAGCCGCCCGACCGGGTCATCACCGACATGAACAACGATTGAAAGATGGTGTCGCCCGCATTGAGCGACCCAAAGGTCTTCGGATTGTCGAATTCCAGAATGATGTACAGCACCATGCCGACGATCATGAGGGCGATCGTTGTGACGAGGGTGAGTTTGACGTGCACCGACCAGCGGCGCGGCTTTCTCCAGCCGCGGGCGAAGGCGTAGATCACCGGAAAACCGAGACTGCCCAGAAAGACACCGATCATGAGCGCGCTGAGAAACCAGTAGTCGTTTGCGAACTGGTCCAGGCCGCCGGAGTTCGGGTTGAAGCCGGTGTTGGTGAAGGCCATCGCGCTGTAGTAGAAGCTGTGCCACAGCGCTTCGCCCAGGGCTACGCCGGCCTGCAGCATACGGGGAAAAAGCAGGGCGGCGACACCGACCTCGATGACGAGTGCGCTGATCGCGACGGTGAGCAGCAGGCTGCCGACCTCGCCGAGCCGCACGGTCTGGCCCTCGTTGACCGGGCCGGCGTGAATGCGCGAGGGGTTGGAGTCGCTCGCCGCCATCAATTTGGCGCGAAGCCCGAGCCGCCGTGAGATGACGAGTCCCATGAGCGACGCGAGCGTCAACACGCCGATTCCGCCGATATTGACGCCAACGAACACCAGAATGTCACCGAACGTCGACCAATGCGTGGCCATATCGACGGTCGCGAGGCCGGTGACGCAGATGACCGAGACCGCGGTGAACAGGGCGTCGTGCAGCGGGGTCATCGTGCGGTCGGCGGAGGCGACCGGCAGCGAAAACAGCAGGGTGAACACCATGATGAGGGCGGTGAACACGAGGATGGCGAACCGCGATGGCGATTGGTGGGCGAGCGAATCAACGCCATCCCGAATGCGCACCAGAATCGACATCGGGCGCGGAAAAAATGGTTCAGTTCCGGTTCTCGACAGCACCTAGAACCCCTGACTAACCTGCGACCCTGGACAGTTTGACATGGTACTACCCAACCGTAATGACTACCCTGAGGTCATGGCAGACATCTTTACCGTGGTGGCGGACTCAGCGCGACGGGACATCTTGCGCATCCTCTTAGAGCGATACATTCCCTCCGGGGAAGTCCGTGGCGAACTGAGCGTGTCCGACATCGTCGGTCACCTCGGGCTGAGTCAGCCGACCGTGTCCAAGCACCTCAAGGTGTTGCGCGAAGCCGGCCTGGTCACCGTGCGTGAAGACGGACAGCACCGCTTCTACCGGCTGGAGTATTCGCCGCTTGAAGAGATCGAGGATTGGTTGATTCCGTTCCTCAGCGTCGACTTCGACCAGGCCGTCAAGGACGCCGATCACGAGGCCGATGCCGGTCTGAAAGACGAACAGCGGGCGTTCGCTTCGGCCATCGGCAAGGCCTTCGCCGACGCCTCGCAAATGTCGCATGTCGTCAAAGATGCCACCGCAAAAAAGTGGCGGAGAAACGTCTAAACCGACCCCGTTCGCCCGCTCGCGAAGCGCCCGATCCGGGTACTGAGTAGTTGGAGCCGGTTTTGTCCGATAGAATGGTATTTTCGTGTCAGTCGCTCCCGCGACTAAACCAATACTTGTGAGGTCCGTGTGGGTTCTGTAATTAAGAAGCGACGCAAGCGTATGGCGAAGAAGAAGCACCGCAAGCTGCTTCGCAAGACTCGCCACCAGCGTCGTAATAAGAAGTAGAACAACACTCAGCTGTTCTTCGAGCAAAGCGCTAGCCCTTCGGGACTGGCGCTTTTTGCTGTCCGGCGGCCGGGGTGCCGCGCCCGTCGGCCTAGGCTGGAACCATGCCTACCGCACACCTGACCCTGATCGGCAAGCCCGGTTGCCACCTCTGCGACGACGCACGCGACCTGGTCGGCAGCGTCGTGGCCAAGCTCGCCGACGACGCGGCGGCCCCCACGATCACGTTCGAGGAACGTTCCATTCTCGATGACGCCGCACTGCACGAGTTGTACCTGGAGGATATTCCGGTGCTCCTCATCAACGGCAAAGTGCACAACTACTGGCGCATCGATCCCGTGCGCCTGCGCACTGCCCTACTGGAGGTCTCATGACCATTCGTCACATCGTTTGCTGGAAGCTCAACGCCCTCACCCCGCGCAAGAAGGCCGATGATGCCGCCGGCATCGTGACCGGCCTCGAGGCCCTCGTGGGCGTCGTTCCCGAGATTCGTGCTTTGACGGTGGGCTCGGATGTTGTCGGTAACGAAAACTGGGACGTCGCGCTGATCGCCGATTTCGACGACCTCGCGGCCCTCGACCGCTACCAGAAGCACCCTGAGCACGAAAAGGTCGGCGCGTTCATTCGCACCGTCGTGGCGGACCGCCTGGCGGTGGACCTCGAGGTGTAAACCGCTCATCGAACCGTGAGTTTCGGCCCATTTTCCGCGAAGAACGGGCCCAAACTCACGGCTCGGCGACGCCCGGGCCGAGCCCGGGCCGGCCAGGCCTAGGGCTCCAGGCGAGTCGGGCCGCGGAAGAGGTAGGTGACCTCGCGAATCGACGCCTGGTGCAGCATGAGCATCAACACACGGGCCAGGCCCATGCCGAAGCCGCCGTGCGAAGGCACGCCGTAGCGGAAGAAGTCGAGGTAGCCCTCGATCTCCTGCGGGTCGAGACCCTTCTCAATCGCCTGCGCTTCGAGCACCTCAATGCGGTGCTCGCGCTGGGCACCGGTGGAGATTTCGGTGCCGTTGAAAATGAGGTCGTAGCTCTTGGTGATCGATGCGTCGCCCTCGTGCCGCATGTGGTAGAACGGACGGATGCTCGAGGCGTAGTCGGTGAGGAACACGAACTCGTGCCCGAACTTCTCGGCCACATAGGCGGCGATCTGGCGCTCACCCTCCGGGTCCATGTCGTCGTCGTCGCGCGGAACCTCGTAGCCGCGGCTCTTGACGATCTCCTTGGCCTCGGCCAGCGGGATGCGTGGGAACGGTGTGCTCGGAATGCTCACCTCAACCTCGAACAGGGCCATGACCTCGTCGCCGTGCTTGGCCTTGACCGCGGTGAACCCGGCGACCATGAGGTCTTCGTGCAGCTGCATGACGTCGTCGTGGCTGCTGATCCAGCTGATCTCGGAGTCGACGCTCGTGAACTCGGTGGCGTGACGGCTCGTGAACGAGGGGTCGGCGCGGAACGCCGGCCCGACCTCGAAGATCTTGCCGAAGCCGGCGGACTGGGCCATCTGTTTGAAGAACTGCGGGCTCTGCGCGAGATAGGCCTTGGTGTCGAAATAGCCCACTTCGAACAGTTCGGCGCGCGACTCGCTCGCACTCGCCATGAGCTTGGGGGTGTGCAGCTCGATGAAGTCGTGCTCGATCCAATACGTGCGCAGCGCGTGCTCGAACGTGGTCTGGATGCGGAAGATGAGGTTCTGCTTGGGGTTGCGCAGGTCGAGAAAGCGCCAGTCCATGCGCTTGTCGAGGCTCGAGTCGGGCGCGATCGGCGTCTCGGGAATCGCGGCGGACACCACAGAGAGGGTGGCCAGCTTGATTTCGATGCCGCCCAGCTTGACCCGTTCGTCGTGCTTGAGCGCTCCGGTGACGGTTACGAAGGTGCCCTGGGCGAGGCCCGAGATGCTCGTGGCCGGCTCGTCGGCGACGACGACGCCATCGGCATCCGTTGTCCGCGGATTGACCAGCTGCACGGCGCCGGATTCGTCGCGGAGCACAACGAATTGCACCTTCTTCTGGTCGCGCACCGTGTCGACCCAACCGGACACCGAAACGGTGCCGTCATCGAGAGCGGACAGGTTCTTGATCAATACGCGCGAAGTCACAGGTCGAGTTTAGCCGGAGCCGCCCGGGGGCCGCTCTCACGGCGGTTTCTAGGCTGGGGCCTCCGTAGACTGGTCAGGTGGTAGCTAGTCAAGTGCATCTCGTGCGTCACGGTGAGGTTTTCAACCCCGAACGCGTGCTCTACGGACGGCTGCCAAACTATGGGCTCTCTGAGCGAGGCGCACTCATGGCCGGAACGGCCGCAGAGGAACTGGTCGAGCGCGGTCGGGCAGTCGTGCGCGTCATTGCCTCACCTCTTCAGCGCGCGCAGGAGTCGGCCACTCCGATCGCCGCCGCCTTCGTGCTGTCGATCGACACCGACGAACGCATCATCGAACCGACCAACGCCTTCGAAGGCAAGCGGATGGGCGGCCCTGACGGCGCGTTGCGCGACCCCCGCAACTGGCCGGCCCTGATCAACCCCCTGAAGCCGAGCTGGGGCGAACCGTTCACGTCCGTCGCCACGCGCATGTTGGCGGCGATCGACGACGCCTGGAACTCGGTCACCGAGGGAGACGTCGTTCTGGTCAGCCACCAGCTGCCGATCTGGATGGTGCACCGGGCCCTCGCCCATGAACGCCTCGCCCATGACCCGCGCAAACGACGCTGCGACCTGTCGAGCATCACCACGCTTTCCTGGCATGGCGACCACTTCGCCGAAACCGCCTACGTCAGCCCGGCGCTGGCTCTTCTCGACCCGAGCAATGATGTGGGTGCCGTATGAACCGGATCAAACGCCGTCTCGCCCCTCTGCTGGCCGGGCTGGCCGCCGGCGCCCTCCTGCTCTCGGGCTGCTCCTCTGACCCGCTCGCAGATCAGTACCGGGAAGGCTCGAGCAAGGGCTTCATCGCCGGCGACGGCAGCGTCACCGAGATCGCCCTCGCCGACCGCGGCCAGGCCATCGAGTTTTCGGGCGTGACGGAGACGGGCGAGACGGTCACGAGCGCCGATACGCTCGGCGAAGTTCTCGTGGTCAACTTTTGGTACGCGAGCTGTGCGCCGTGCCGCGCCGAGGCATCCGATCTGCAGAGCATCAACGTGCAGTTCGAGAATAAGGGCGCGAGCTTTCTCGGCGTAAACGTGCGCGACCAGGCTCCGAACGCCATCGCCTTCAACGAGACCTACAGCGTGACCTACCCCTCGGTGCTTGACGTTGATACCGGAGCCATGCAGCTCGCGTTCAGCGGCAGTATTCCGCCGAACGCGGTGCCGACCACGCTCGTGCTCGACGCCGAGGGCCGGGTCGCGGCGCGCATTCTGGGCCAGGTCACCTCGCCATCAATTCTGAAAACCCTGATTCGCGACACAATCGCGGAGAAGGCCGAAGGCGCCATCGAGTGAACAATCCCTTCGGAGAGATCGTCTTCAGCGGCCAGCTGCTCTTCGCTATTCCCATCGCACTTCTCGCCGGGTTGGTGTCGTTCGCTTCCCCGTGCATCCTGCCGCTCGTACCCGGCTACCTCGCCTATATCGGCGGCTTCACCGACGGACGCACCGGCGCCTCCAATCGCGACCGGCGCGGGCGTAACCGGCTCCTGGCCGGGGTCGGCCTGTTCGTGCTCGGCTTCACAGTGGTGTTCGTGCTCACCGGCGTGGTCTTCGGCGCCGCCGGATTCTGGCTCAACGCCTACCGTGACCTGATCACCCGCATCGCCGGCGTCGTGGTCATTCTGCTCGGCCTGGTCTTCGTCGGCCAGTTCGGTGCCCTCCAACGCACCATCAAGACCAATTGGCGCCCCAGAATGGGCCTGGCCGGCGCCCCCCTGCTCGGTGCGGTGTTCGCGGTGGGCTGGACGCCGTGCACCGGGCCCACCCTCACCGCCATCAACTCGCTCAGCCTCGGCACCGGATCGCCCTGGCAGGGCGGTCTGCTCGCGCTGTTCTATTCCTTCGGCCTCGGAATTCCGTTCCTGGTGATCGCCCTCGGCCTCAACTGGGCCACCGGATCCGTCGCATTCCTGAAACGGCATATTCGTGCCATCAACCTGTTCGGCGGCGTTCTGCTCGTCGTCATCGGAGCACTCATGGTGAGCGGTATCTGGAACGCCTGGCTCCTCGATTTGCAAGGGGTGATTGGCAACTTTGTCCCGGCCATCTGACCACTACGATTCCCGCCCGCAGACGCCCCCGTCCGGTGTCGTGCAGCCCAAGCTCGGCCTGATCGGCTGGCTGCGATGGTTCTGGCGTCAACTCACGAGCATGCGAACCGCGCTGTTTTTGCTGCTGATGCTCGCCATCGCGGCCATCCCCGGATCGCTCGTGCCGCAACGCAGCTCCGACCCGAACGGGGTCAGCCAGTACTTCGCCGATCACCCCGACCTGGCGCCGACGCTGGATAAGCTGCAGGCCTTCGACGTCTACACCTCGGCCTGGTTCTCGGCGATCTACCTGCTGCTGTTCATCTCCCTCATCGGCTGCGTCATTCCGCGCACCAAACACCACTTCCAGGCCCTGCGTTCCAAGCCGCCGACCACACCGGTCCGCCTCGCCCGCCTGTCCGGCTTCACCGAGGGCGAGGCGCCCGCGCAAACGGATGCCTCTGCCGCCATCACGCACGCCAGCACCCTCCTGAAATCCAGCGGCTACCGCGTCGCTCGCTTTGATTCTGATACCGAATCATCCGTTTCGGCGGAGCGCGGCTACCTGCGCGAGACCGGCAACCTCATCTTTCACGGTGCCCTCGTCGGCATCTTGATCACCGTCGGTTTCGGCGGCGGCTACGGCTTTGCCGGCCAGCGCGTGCTGGTCGAAGGACAGACCTTTGTGAATACCCTGCTCGCCTACGACTCGTTCAGCCCGGGGCGTTTCTTCGATGACACCACCCTCGACCCGTACACGCTGAGCCTGGACGACTTCTCGGTCTCCTACGAACAACGGAACCTGCAGGCCTACGGCCAGCCGATCGACTTCACCGCCGACGTGACCGTCACCCCCAAGGGTGACGCTGCCGAGCCCGGCGTCGTGAAGGTGAACGGACCGTTGCGCACAAACGGCACGAGCATCTACCTGCTCGGCAATGGTTACGCGCCGACCATTAAGGTCACGGCCCCGGACGGCGCCGTCGTGTTCTCCGACTCGGTGCCGTTTCTGCCTCAGGACGCCAATCTCACCTCACTCGGTATCGTGAAGGTTCCCGACGGCCTGGCTGAACAGCTGGGCATGATCGGCTTCTTCTATCCGACCCAGGACAAAGCGGCGTCCGGCGCGAACTTCTCGAGCTATCCCGACCTCGAATACCCGCTGCTCACACTGAACGTCTACACCGGTGATCTCGGTCTGGATGCCGGCGTACCGACATCCGTTTATGCCCTCACCACCGACACCCTGACACAGCAGACCGGCGGCACAACCGGCGTCGACTCGATCGAGCTCAAGCCCGGCGAATCGGCCAAGCTGCCGGGCGACCTCGGCACCGTCAGCTTCGTCGACAATGACCCGGCCGCGTCGGCCGTCGGAGACTTCACGAAGTCGGTTCCACGATTTGCGAGCTTTGACATTCACCACGATCCGACACAGATCTGGCTCTTCGGCTTCGCCACGCTCGTATTGTTCGGCCTGTTCACCGGACTCCTCGTGCCACGCCGTCGACTCTGGGTGAAGGCCACGACCCGCCCCGACAAAACCGTGCACCTCGAATACGCCGGCCTTGCTCGCGGCGACGATGCCGCCCTCGAGTCTGCCGTCACGGCTCTGGCCGACCGTCACCTCAAACTGTTGAAAACCCACCAACCCGTCGTAGCCACCCCCGAATCGACGTAGGCTTACAGAGTGAATCTGACTGACTCCGCACTGCTAAATACGTACTCGCTCTACGCACTGTACTCAGCGATGGCCGTCTACGCCCTCGCCTTTATCGCTTTTGCTATCGACCTAGCCCGTCGTTCGAGTGCTGTCGACGCCATCCAGGCTGCCGACCTGATCGAAATGGATACTGCTCCCTCGGCCGGGTTCGAAGCATCGGCCGCTAGCACCCTCACACTGAAGCGGCCCGTGCTGTCGCGAATCAGCGCCCGCATCGACAACGATGCGGCCCTGCCGTACGGCCGGTCGTCCAGCCTGCGAGTCGGAGTCGCACTGACCGTGCTGGCCTGGGCGGTGCACCTCGCGGCCACGATCATGCGCGGTTTCGCGGCCGATCGGGTGCCGTGGGCGAACATGTACGAATTCGCCATGACCGGCACCTTGCTCATCATGACGGTGTTCCTGATCGTGCTGGTCCGTTCCGACCTGCGCTTTCTCGGCACCTTCGTCACTGGTCTCGTGCTCGTTCTGCTCGGGGTGGCCGCCCTGAAGTTTTACGTCGAGGTTGCCCCGCTGCCACCGGCACTGCAATCGGCTTGGCTGGTCATTCACGTATTCGTGGCCTCGCTGGCGACTGGAATGTTTGCGCTGGGCTTCGCGCTGTCGACCGTGCAGCTGCTGCAGTCCCGTAGAGAAAACAGTGAGCTCGACGACCCTGCAGGCGCCAGCGCGCCGCGCTCGGCCGTTGCATCCGCCCTGAGGTTGCGCTTCCTGGCCACCTTGCCGTCGTCGGCGACACTGGAGAACCTGGCCTACCGCATCAGCATCATCGGCTTCATTCTGTGGACTTTTACGCTCATGGCCGGCTCGATCTGGGCCGAACAAGCCTGGGGCCGCTACTGGGGCTGGGACACCAAAGAGGTGTGGACCTTCATTATCTGGGTCATCTACGCCGGTTACATCCACGCCCGCGCGACCCGCGGCTGGCGCGGCTCACGATCGGCCTGGCTCGCGATCATCGGGTTCTCTGCCGTCATGTTCAATTTCGGCGTCGTCAATGTGTTCTTCAAGGGCCTGCACGCCTACTCCGGCCTCTAACGGAGCGACTGCGCGGCCTGGAGGTCGCTGATAGGCGCTACTGCTCCGCGGCGACCAATGCATGCGTGCGCGCGAGTCGGGCGAGCCACCAGTCTCGGCGCTCCGGGCTGGCCGCGCGCTGGTGCAGCAGAGCCAAATCGGGCACGACCCGGCGCACGGGAACGGCACCGTTCACCGGCAGAAGTGGCTCGCTCGTCACATCGTCGGCGAGCAGCGAGGCGGTGCCGAGGCCGCAATCGAAGTACAGGCCCGGAACGGACGCCGCGAGGTGAGCGCCCATCGACAGCCCGACCGACGTATCAAGGGCGCTGGAGACCACGACCGGCAGACCGGTCTGGCCGATGATCGACAACGCGGCACGGATACCGCCGAGAGGTTGAGCCTTGATCACGAGAATGTCGGCGGCACCGGCCCGGGCCACGGCGAGCGGGTCGCCGCTCTTACGCACGCTCTCGTCGGCGGCAATCGGAACGCTCAGATAGGTGGTGCGGTGGCGAATCTCGGCGAGTTCGGGCACCGTCATGCACGGCTGTTCGACGTACTCGAGGTCGAACGCGCTCAACGCGTGAATGGCGTGTTCGGCCTCGTCGACGTTCCACAGACCGTTGGCATCGATACGAATGCGCCCCTCCGGGCCGAGTACACGACGCACCTCAGCGACCCGCGCGACGTCGTCGGCCAAGGTCTGCTCGGGGCCGGCCACCTTCACCTTGGCGGTGCGGCACCCGGGAAAACGTGCGAGCACCTCCGCCACCTTGTGTGCAGGCACGGCCGGCACCGTGGCGTTGACCGGAATGCTCGTGCGCAGCGCGTGCGGCGTACTCTGCCAGCCGAAGTCGATCGCGGCCCGCAGCCAGTTGGCGGCCTCGGCGTCGTCGTACTCGACGAACGGCGAGAACTCGGTCCAGCCTTCGGGGCCTTCCAGCACCAGTGCTTCCCGACTGTCCAAGCCGCGAAACCGGTCGAACAGTTTCAGGGAGACGACGTGCGCGGAACCGAGTAACTCATCCAGTGAGGGCATCATGGTTCCAGTGTGCCAGCCTCCGGCTGGGTAGACAGCCAGAGCCTGTGGCTAGTCCTGCTCATAGAGCTCGTCGGAGTTGCTACCGTGGTCGAAGCCGTTCGGCTTGACGTTGACCATGGCGACGGGAATGCCGGGCGCGATGAGCAGGTAGGCGTCTTCAAACCGGCCCTCACCGCTGTTCACCCGCAACCAGTAGGCGAGACCAGCGGCGAGGGCGCCGTCGATCTCCACCTGGATGGATTCAATGGAACGGCCGCCGAGTGAATAGGGTTTGCCGCCGTAGACGATGTCGACGCGGTTCATGGTTCGTCCTTCACGGAACTCGAATGTGCGGCCGGGAAGTAGGGTTCCGGAATGATCTGCAATCCGCCGGAGGAATTGGCCGCAGCCATGAGCGCCTCGATCCACTCGCGGTTCAGTTTGGGCGAGCGACTGCCGAAATACTTGTACGCAAGGGGAATACCCGGGTGTAGCCAGATCGTGCTGCGCCCGCCTCCGGCCTGCGGGTCGTCGCGCCACGTGAAGTAGAACGATTCCCCGCGCCGAAGCTTGGCGCCAATGACGACCTGAATGTGGGCCAGCACGCGATCGTCGAAGTCCGCAGTGAGAGTCGAGTCGTAGGTCAGCTTTCCCATTTCTCGCTCCTGCTCGCGTGCAATCGGTCGGCGTTCAGTCCCTCAGGTAGTGTTCCAGCCGCGGCACGTGCAGCAGCGCCAGGGCTCGCTTCTCGATTTGACGCACTCGCTCCCGGGTCACTCCTTCAATGTGGGCGATCTGGTCGAGGGTGCGTGGCTCGTTGCCGTCGAGGCCGAACCGGGCCCGCAGAATGGAACGTTCCCGAGGCGGCAGCGTGTCGAGAAAAAAGCGGATATCCGCTGCCCGCAGGGTCAGCGTGGCGTGCTCATCGGGCTGGGGAAGGTCATCGTCGATGATGAGTTCCGCCATGTCGCCGGCGCCGTCGCCGACCGGGGTGTGCAGGGAGATCGGCTCGTTGTCGTATTGCAGCAGCCGCAGAACATCGCGCACCGGAAGCTGGGCCGCTTCGCCGATCTCGCGCGCCGTGGGATCGCGGTCGAGCACGCTGGTCAGGTCGCGTCGGATGCGTTTGATCTTGTTCAGCTTCTCGGCGGTGTGCACCGGGATGCGGATCATGCGTGACTTGTCGGCCATGCCACGGTGGATGGCTTGCCGAATCCACCAGGTCGCATAGGTGGAGAACTTGTACCCGGTCATGAAGTCGTACTTCTCGACGGCGCGCACCAACCCCATATTGCCGTCCTGCACGAGGTCCATGATTGGCACTCCGCGGCCGGAATAGTGCTTGGCAATGCTCACGACCAAACGCAGGTTGGCCTCGATGAACTGGTTCTTGGCGCGGCGCCCGTCGTGCACGAGCCAGGCCAGCTCGCGCTCGTCGACCGGATCGCGCACGGTGGCGCTTCCATCTTGAAGCAGTCGAGCCTCAGCGAAGAGCCCCACTTCGATGCGGCGAGCCAGATCGACCTCTTGCTCGGCGTTGAGCAGGCTCCCCATGCCGATACGGCGCAAGTAGTCGCCGAAGGCATCCGTCGAAGCGGCGTTGTAATTGCCCGGTGACGTGGTGCGGCGAGGTGACGACGTTGTAGTGCGGGACTCTTGAACGGTGGTCGTCATGGTTACGTGCCCCCGCAGTGGTTGCTGATGCCGTGTGTGATTTTCATGGCGACCTCCCCATACTTTTCAAGTCATTAGTACACCCCCGAATGGGGTGGATGGCAAGGGATTGACTTCTTGCTCGGTTCACAGTACATGAGGTTATTTCGACTTCCAACCCTTGATATTACGAGTTTGCGACGCTGCAAAACGGCCTCTCGCTCCGCGTAGGCTGACGGCATGAGCGAACAGGTATCCGAAATCTTCGATGCGAGCCAGTGGAAGGCCGTTGCGGGCTTTGAGTACCTCGATGACCTCACCTACCATCACGATGTGACGGGCAGAATTGCCCGGATCGCGTTCGATCGACCCGAGGTGCGTAACGCCTTTCGACCCCGCACGGTCGACGAGCTGTTTGCGGCCCTCGAAGACGCCCGCACCAACTCGAAGATCGGTGTGGTGCTACTCACCGGAAACGGTCCGAGCGCCAAGGACGGCGGCTGGGCGTTCTGCTCCGGCGGCGACCAACGTATTCGCGGCCGCGACGGCTACAAATACGCCGAGGGTGAGACAGCAGCAGGCATCGACCGTGGCCGCGCCGGGCGCTTGCATATTTTGGAAGTGCAGCGGCTCATCCGTTTCATGCCCAAAGTGGTCATCGCCGTTATTCCCGGCTGGGCGGCCGGCGGCGGGCACTCGCTGCACGTCGTGTGCGACCTGAGCATTGCGAGCGCCGAACACGGCAAATTCAAGCAAACGGATGCCGACGTCGGGTCGTTTGACGCGGGGTACGGCAGCGCCTACTTCGCCCGCCAGGTCGGCCAGAAGGCCGCCCGGGAAGTGTTCTTCCTGGCGCGGGAGTATTCGGCCCAGCGCGCCCTCGAGATGGGCGCGATCAACGCGGTCGTGCCGCACGCTGAGCTGGAAACGGTCGCGCTGGAGTGGGCTCGAGAGATTCTGACCAAGTCGCCCACCGCTATTCGCATGCTCAAGTTCGCCTTCAACGCCGTCGACGACGGTCTGGTTGGCCAGCAGGTGTTCGCTGGGGAGGCGACTCGTTTGGCCTACGGTACCGATGAGGCCGTCGAGGGCCGCGATTCCTTTCTGGAGAAACGCGAACCCGACTGGTCCCCGTACCCGTGGCAGTACTGACTCGTGCCGCGCAGGGGTGAGTTGTGAGGCCGCTGCGGGTGCTCGTGCCGGGGCATCCGCTCGACTTTCTTGCCGCAGTGCGCGACGCGCTCGCGGGCAGTGGGCCCGCCCTGCTGCCCGTGCTGGCCGGCGCAGCGGAGCCGCTCGTCGGTGACGTGCCGAAGCGCGTCGCCGTTGTGATCGAAACGTCGGGGTCCGCTGGGGTGCCCAAACGGGTCATGCTCGCGACCAACGCCTTACTGGCCGGTGCTGCGGCATCGACGGTTGCCCTCGGCGGGGCTGGACAATGGCTGCTCGCCCTGCCCGTGCACTACATCGCCGGGGTGCAAGTGCTCGTGCGTTCCATCGCCGCCGAGACCAGCCCGCTCGTGCTGCCGCCGGGTCATTTCGACCCGCAGAATTTTCGGCGGCTGGCCGAGACCATGACCGAGCCGCTGCGTTACACCGCGCTCGTTCCGGTGCAGCTCGCCCGGTTGATTGACGCAGCGGATGACCCGGCCCTGTTGGCCGTGCTGCGCCGCTTCACCGCTATTTTGGTCGGCGGGCAGGCGATTCGAGGCGAACTCATCGCTCGGGCGGAAGCCCTCAACGTGCGGGTCGTGCGCACCTACGGGTCGTCGGAGACCGCCGGCGGCTGCGTCTACAACGGTGTTCCGATCGGTGACACCCTCGTGCGCGTCGTCGATGGGCAGCTGGAGCTGTCGGGTTCCGTGCTCGCCGAGGGCTACCTCGACGATGAAGCGCGCACCGCTGACCGCTTTCTGGTGGAGCACGGTGTGCGCTGGTATCGCACCGGCGACCTCGGTGAGGTCGACCCGCACAGTGGTCGGGTCACGGTGCTCGGACGGGCCGACAACGTAATCATTTCGGGTGGGGAGAAGGTATCGCTCGATGCCGTCGAAGACATCGTGCGGTCCCATCCGGGGTTCGAACAGGCCGTCGTGATCGGCGGCGACGACGAGAAGTGGGGAAAGGTGCCGGTCGTCGTGGTGGCCGGGGGAGAAGGTGCGGAGGTGGATCTGATGGCATCCATTGTGGCAATGCTCGGGCGTGCGGCGAGGCCCGCGCGTGTCGTTCGCGTTGCAGAGATTCCGCTGCTGACCTCGGGCAAGCCCGACCGCGCAGCGCTGGCCAGTAACATGGGGGCGTGGCACAAGGAGCTCGGCCGACCAGGCCCAAACAACAACGATTGAACCCCGCTGCGAAGCTGGCTGGTGTTGATCTGAGCAGCAAGACCAGCGGCAACGGTAAGTCCGGGCATCCGGCCTTCAAGAACGGCCCACCCCGCAAGGGACCAGCCAAGGTCAAACCGGCCACGGCCTCCGACTGGGTGTCCGGCGCACGCCTGCGCACCCTGCCGCTCGCTGTCGCGCCCGTGCTGCTCGGCACGGGTGCGGCCATCGTTGCGAGCGGTCCCGGCGTCTACCATCCGGTGCGCGCGCTCCTCGCGCTCGCCGTGGCGCTGTTGCTGCAGATCGGCGTCAACTACGCCAACGACTACTCCGACGGCATTCGCGGCACCGATGCCTTTCGCGTCGGCCCGGCCCGGCTCACCGGCGGCGGTGTCGCCAACCCGCGCACTGTGCTGCGCGTTGCCCTCGTCTTCTTCGGCCTCGCCGCCATGGCCGGCCTGACGCTCGTTATCCTGACCCAGTACTGGTGGTTGCTGCTCGTTGGCGTGGTCGCCCTCGCCGCAGCGTGGTTCTACACCGGTGGCAAGAAGCCCTACGGCTACCTGGGCCTCGGTGAAGTGTTCGTGTTCGTGTTCTTCGGCCCCGTGGCTACCGCCGGCACGACCTACGTACAGGTCGGCGATTTCACGACCGAGAGTGTGTTCGGCGGTGTCGCCCTGGGGCTGATCGCCAGCGCCGTACTCATGGTCAACAACCTGCGCGACATCGTGCCCGATAAGGCCGCCGGTAAGCGCACCCTTTCGGTACGCATCGGCAGCACGGCATCCCGGGTCGTGTTCTGCGTCTTTCTGCTGGTGCCGTTTGTGATCACCGGCTTCTTCAGCGTGTTCTATCCGCTGGGAATCTTTACGTTCTTCGTGCTACTGCTGGCCCTGCCAGCCTGCCTCATCACGATCACCGCGACGTCGGCAAAGGAACTCATCCTCGCCCTCAAGTTGACGAGCCTGGCGGCGCTGGCTTACGGCCTGCTACTGGGACTTGCTTTCGCGTTCTGAGTTGGTCTGCCTGTCAGCTGCACTCTGCCTGTCAACTGCACTCTGCCTGTCAACTGCATCAAGCGCCGAGTCCTCGATCGCGGAATCGGGGTTCACCGGCTCCTTGTCGGGGTGCCGCGCTTTGTAGAGGCCGCGGGCGACACTCTCGCGTGACTTGCCGAGTAGGAGGTACGACAGGCACAGCCCAACCAGGGCAGCGATGACAGCAGATGCCCACGGCCAGAATCCCAGGGACAGCAGAATCGCCAGCGGAACGGCAAACATCAACACGCGCAGAACGGAGTAGTACAGCCAAGGAGGCAGGAATTTCATGAATCTAGCTTAGGATGCACCGGCTGGTGATCTGCACATGTCTCTCACGGTCAAGCGGCTTACAATCTAGGTATGCCCAAGCTCTTGATCGGACTAGGACTGGCCCTGGTCATCCTCACCGTCTACACCCTCGTGGACTGTGCCGTGTTCGACCGCAAACGTATTCGCGGATTGCCGCGCTGGGTCTGGATTTTCGTCATCGTTCTGGTGCCGTTAATCGGCCCGCTGCTCTGGCTGCTCGTCGGCCACGGCCGTGCCGCCCCCACTACCCGGTCGTATCGATCGGTCGCCCCAGATGACGATCTTGATTTTCTGCGTAGTCTCAGAGGCGACGGCAGCGTGAAGTCCGGCAGCGGCGAGAACCGGCCGTTCAACGAGAAAGATCAGCAGGAACGCATTCGTCGGATGGAGCAGGACCTCGCGGACCTCGACAAGAACGATCCGACACCGGGTGAGGCGACGAAGAAGAAGAAGAACGAACCGGGCGAGGGCGAACAGCCTGGCCGTCGGGATGCCTGAGCGGTCGACCAGCAACCGAAGCAGCCCGGCGACCGATTTCAGCATAGCCCTCCTGAACGAATTCGTTCGGCTCGGGGTGCGCGACCTGGTTCTGTGCCCCGGAGCACGTTCGCAGGCCCTCGCGTTGGCGGCGGCCGAGTTGGAACGGGTCGGCAGCATCCGCTTGCACGTGCGCACCGACGAACGGAGCGCCGGATTTCTCAGCGTCGGTCTCGCCCTCGAAACCGGCCTTCCCGCCCTCGTCGCGGTGACCTCGGGAACCGCCGTCGCCAACCTGCACCCTGCCGTTCTCGAAGCGCACCACGCCGGGGTGCCCATGATTCTGCTGACCGCCGACCGCCCGGCCGAGCTGCGCGGTATCCGCTCGAACCAGACCACCGTGCAGTCCGGCCTGTTCGGGGTCGCCACTCGACTGTGCCTCGACGTTCCGGCACCGGTCGGCGAACCCGACGAGGTCAGCACCGCCGTGGCGCTGGCCCGTCAGGCGATGGATGCCGCGACCGGCGTGTTCACCACTGCTCCCGGCCCGGCACAACTCAACCTGGCATTTCGCGAGCCGCTGTCGGCTGCGCTGCCTGCAGGGTCCTCCTTCGCGACACCTGCTATCCGTGTTGCCCCGGCCACGTCAACAGATGGGCCGGCCATGCTGCTCGCGCCGGGACCGCGCACGGTCGTCGTCGCCGGTGATGGCGCCGGGCCCGCAGCCGAAGAACTGGCGCATGCCGGTGGCTGGCCGCTGCTGGCCGAGGTGTCCAGTGGCGCTCGATTCGGCCCCAACCTGATCGTGCACTACCGGGAGCTACTCTCTGCGGTCGACCTCGGCGGCCAGGTCGAACGGGTAATCGTGTTCGGCCACCCCACCCTCAGCCGGGAGATTCCGGCCCTCATCAAGCGAGACGGGGTGGAAACCATCGTGGTCGCCCCGACCGGACTCGAATGGTACAACCCGGGCCACACCGCGCGCGGCTTCACCCGCTCGATCGGAGCGGATGCTTCGTGCGCGCTGGCAGCCCGCACGCCGGCCGGGCGAGCGTGGCTGGGCCGCTGGATCATGACCAGCCGGGCGCTAGCCGAGGCGGCGGCCGACGAAGGTCGGGTGCCGATAGATAAACGCGGCATCACCCGCGCCGAATTGGCCGCGTTGCGCGCGCCGCTGACCCGGGCACTGCTCGTCGACGCCGTCTGGCGGGCGTCGTGGCCGCACGACCGGCTCGTGCTCGGCGCCTCCCGGCTCATTCGCGAGGCCGACAAACGGGTTCCCGGCAAGAAGATCCCCGTGCTGGCTAATCGAGGCCTGGCCGGAATCGACGGCACCATCGCCACCGCGCTCGGTGTGGCCCTGGCCAGCCAGGCTGAACCGGAGCCGCGCTCGGTCGGTGTGACCCGGGTTCTGATGGGCGACCTGACCTTTCTGCACGACGTCGGTTCGCTGCTGATCGCCCCCGGCGAACCCCAACCCCGACTACAGGTCATCGTCGGAGTCGACGGTGGCGGCAGCATCTTCGACGGCCTCGAGGTTGCGGCGACGGCTCCGGCCGAGGCGATGGAGCGGGTGCTCTACACCCCGCGCAGCGTGGACCTCAAGGCGCTCGCCGCTGCCTATGGCTGGGACTACGAGATGGCCGCCACCCGCAGCGACCTCGAACGCGCCCTCACCGGCGCCCCTACCCGTCCCGCCATCCTCGAGGTTCCGCTCGTTCGCTAGCTTCGCCACGGCCCGTTTCAGCAGCGACTCTTTCACCAGCGCCGGTCGCAGACAGTAACTGAATCACGGCAAATCACGAAATTCAGGCGGATCAGGCGTTCTAGGTGCGCCAGTGGGGTTTTGGGCTGGGGGTGTTGGCGCGGTGGCTGTGGGCGGGTCGCCAGGTTTGGGTGGGGTCCCAGAGGAGGGGGCCGAGGAGTTGGGGTCTTCCGTTGGTTGTGCGGATTTTCCAGCCGTTGCTGTTGATGGTGTGGTGGTGGTACCAGCAGAGCAGGGTGCCGTTGTCGATGTTGGTGGGGCCGCCGTGTTGCCAGGGGATGATGTGGTGGATTTCGCACCAGCGGGCGGGGATGGTGCAGCCGGGGATGATGCAGCCTTCGTCGCGGGCGGCGATGGCCGCGCGTTGCTTCGGGCTGAAGCAGCGGCTTTTGTCGCCGAGGTAGAGCGCGTCGCCGTTTTCACCGACGAGGACGTGTTGGGTGCCGCCGG
>NZ_JAJAYI010000036.1 GCF_026786305.1 Cryobacterium sp. | reverse complement strand
TCGTTCGTGGACAGCTGTTGATGCGGGCCGCCACCCAACACTGCGGGCGTCCCAATCCCTGATGACGTACGTCTCCCCATACTCAGGACATCCACAGTGCCCATCGTCCCAACAAGATCAATGAGACTTGAGAATGGTTCCTCAATTGAGACGCACCGCGATGCCACTGTCTGACACCGCGGGCGGGCATACCCCAATTTTGTACGTCCCTAGAAAGTCTTCGCCCAAATATCAGCCGCCGCGGCCAAGCGCGCTTCCCGACGCCCATTGAATTCGTGCGGTCGAGCCCGCGCTAGGGTGAGGTTGACGATACGGGGGCGTGTGGAGAATCTAGCGTTCCAATTGCGTGAAGCCGCTGAACAGGACGATGGCCTTCATGCTGCATTGGAGCAGGAATTCTCCGATCTAATCGGTACCGGTCTGGACGCCTCGAACGTGATGGACGCGCTGTGGTGGGCTATGCATCCGTTGCAGCCGACTCCCGCCTGCCGGATTGACCCGGCCGTGCACCTTGTCGAGCTGCAGGCCGCAGTCTTCTCGCGGGCCGCTACGTTCGAACCGCAGCTCGAGCGCATGGAGGCGGGATCGACCGTGCGTGCGACCGCAAGTGAGCACAGGCTGCGCCGGCTCACGCTCAGTCTTGCTGCACGCGCCCACGCCGTCGACCAAGTACTGGCGCATTTTGGTCCCGGCCTGGCCCGTGCGACAGACGACCCGACTCCGGTCAATGACGAACTCGCCGCCGGTGTGAGCGCTCCCCCGCTGACCGACGCAACCCGTGACCGTGTGACCCACGGCGCTCAGCCAGCAGGCCGAGCGCGTTGGCTCACAATCATGCTGGCCACCGGGATCGCCGTCGGGGTACTGGGCACCCTGAGCGCCCAAACCCTGCAGCACACGGTCACAGTAACTTTCGCGGGTGGCGCCTCGAATCTCGCCCTCCCGCCAGGTAAGACCATACCCGCCTCGCTGCCGGACGAGGCCGCTATCGGCGCCATCACCGCGATCTTCGACCAACCGGCGGACCCCCTCGCTGGTGAGCTGGCTGACCTCGGACCCGCCTACAACACCGTACGGGCGGTGGGGCTGACGCCGCGGGGCAGCTACGGTATTTACCTGGCCCAGCGCGGCTCCAGCCAGTACTGCCTCGTCATCCAACATGTCGACCTGACCGCCTCTAGTATCTGCGCGGGAGCCAGCCTGATCGCCCACGAGGGGTTGAACCTCAACGCCGTGGTTTTAGGTACCCTCGGCTTCGACGAGACCAGCCCACCCGCGCTTCTCGACCTGACGGCCAGCTGGCTCACCGACGGAACGGTGATGTCCAGCAGCACGCCGCACGTGCCGCCAGGCTCCGCCTACGCCACGCCCTGATCACGAGGATGCTTCACCGCCGGGTTTCCTGCGCCAACCGGGGCCAAATGTTCAACGCTCGGCAAGGTGGCGGATGCGGCACTGCCGCCCAAAGCTGGAACGGGGACCTCATATGATGCGTAAGGCGGCAAGTCGTTCAGGACACATGATTGCGGTGAGCGGCTGCGTGACATCTAGTTCCGGGGAGAGTCAGGGACTCCCCCGGTTGTCCAGCATGATGAGCGGAGTGCGTGCCGGGGTCACTGAGTCGCTGCTAGAAACAGGGCCTGGACACGAGTTCGCCGTGGACCCCTGGGTCGCCTCTGACCAGCGCGATCGTGCGCCGATCGAGGATGGCGAATTGAGTTCTTTGCACCCCGGCAGCGCGCCGATCGTGGCGGGCTGATCGACGACGAAAAGAACCTGGCCGTGCCTCTTCAGCTTCCCGACAACCTCTCGAAGCTTGGCCTCGTCGTTGGGTAGAGCCTTGTCGACGAGCACCTTGCCAGCCCGATCCTGGGCGACCGCGTGATGCTCCCCCTTCCCAACGTCGACGCCGACGAATACGTCCACGGAGTCGTAGTGCTCAATCATGTCTCTACTCCCGTCTCTGAACCGTTGTGTTGGTCAGCGCCGCGATATCGAGTTTCACATCCACGTTACGAACGGCCTGGACGTCAGTCCGGCCCCTATTCGCGATCACCTGATACCGATCCGGCCCGGTGGCAGCACCCCCCGGATCATCAACAACTGGGGGCGAGAATCATGCCGGACCCGACGGGCCAACGTCCTCAGTTACTCACACCATCCGGGGATATGAACAAGGTAACGGTCACATTGAAGCACACTGTTAGCCGGGAACCGGCTAACAGTGTGTGGCAATCCGCCTGAACAGGCACCTTGGTGGGATCATCGTCGACGATGTATCGGGTGTTGACGCGGTTAGTCCAGTGAGCGCCTGGCGTCTAGGATCTCCCGTAGCTGGAGCGGCACCGTGTCATCCTGCAGCGACGTCGTGTCGCCCAGTTCACGTCCGTCCATGAGGTCTCCGAGCAGGCGACGCATGATCTTGCCGGATCGAGTCTTCGGCAGGTCGGGTACCACCACGATCTCCCTCGGCTTCGCGATCGCTCCGATCTGCACGGCGACTTGGGAGCGTAACGCCTGCGAGAGTTCCGCTTCGAGGGCACGCCAGATTCGGGGATCGGCGGACTCCGCAGCGGAGAGCGACCGAGCGGGGATCACGAAGGCGGCGATGGCCTGTCCGGTCGTCTCGTCATGAACGCCGACAACCCCGGCCTCGCCGACGGCGGGATGCGCGACAAGTGCCGACTCGATCTCGATGGTCGACAGCCGGTGTCCGGAAACGTTGACGACGTCGTCGATGCGTCCGAGCAGCCACAGGTAGCCGTCGGCGTCGATCTTCGCGCTGTCACCGGCGAGAAAGTAGCCTTGCTTGGCGTACTTCTTCCAATACGCGTCGCGGTATCGCTCGGGGTTGCCCCACACAGTGCGGGCCATAGCCGGCCACGTGCCGTCGACCACGAGGGATCCGCTCGACCCGGGCTCGGTATCCGTGCCCTGATCGTCGACCACACGCACGGTGAGTCCCGGCAGCGCGTGGGTAGCTGACCCCGGCTTCAGGGCAGTGACCCCGGGCAGCGGGGCCACGATTGCCGCGCCGGTCTCGGACTGCCACCAGGTGTCGACGATGGGGGCCGTGCCAGCGCCGATGTTCTCTCGAAACCACAACCAGGCGTGCGGATTGATCGCCTCGCCGACCGAGCCGAGGAGGCGGATGCTGGAGAGGTCAAAGGCGGCGGGCACGCCGTCTGGGAACCAGGTCATGAGGGTGCGCACGAGGGTCGGAGCGGTGTAATAGGTTGTCACGGCGTAGCGTTCGATGATCTCGAAATGACGCCCAGGGTGCGGGGTGTTGGGGGTTCCCTCGTAAATGACGGAGGTCGCGCCGTTGGAGAACGGGCCGTAGAGCACGTAGGTGTGGGCCGTGACCCACGCGAGGTCGGCCGTGCACCAGTACACGTCGGAGTCTTTTGCATCGAAGATCGCCCAGTGGCTCCACGACGCTTGGGTGAGATAGCCTCCGGAGGTGTGCACCAGCCCTTTGGGGGTGCCGGTGGTGCCCGAGGTGTAGATAATGAAAAGCGGCGTTTCGGCGTCGAAAAACTCGGCTTCGTGGGTGTTTTCGGCGGTGTCGACGATGTCGTGCCACCAGACATCCCGGCCGGCGGTCCACGGCACGTTGGGGGTCAGCTCTCCGGTGCGCCGCACGACGAGCACGTGTTCGACGGCGTCGATGCCGGCGACAGCGACATCCGCCTGCCCTTTCACCGCTATGGCGGCCCCACGGCGAAACTGGCCGTCGGAGGTGACGAGCAGTTTGGCCCCGGTGTCCTCGATGCGAAATCGCAGCGCCTCGGCCGAGAAGCCGCCGAAAACCAGGGAATGCACCGCGCCGAGCCGGGCAATGGCGAGGGTGATGACGATGGTCTCCGGTATGACCGGGAGGTAGACGACCACGCGGTCGCCCGCCACGATTCCCAAGGCGATGAGGGCGTTCGCGGCCTGCGCGACCCTGCGCTGGAGGTCTGAATAGGTGATCACCTCACGGTCGCCGGGCTCTCCCTCGAAGTTGATGGCGACCCGATCGCCGCGCCCGGCATCGACGTGGCGGTCGACGCAATTGACCGCCACGTTCAACCGACCACCGAGAAACCACTGGGCACGGGGGATCGAGAGCAGCGGAGGCCCGTCCGTTTCGAGCGCGCCGCTCTCGTCGGCGCGGGCCGGCTCCCACGTGTGTGCGGTGTGCCAGCGTTCCGCCCAGTCGAGGCGGTCGGCCTGCCGCTCCCAGAATGCCACGGGGTCGCCGGCGGCGGCGGCCCGCTCGCCGGAGCCCACGTTGGCGGAGTCGACGAGGCCAGCAGGCGGCGAGTAGAGGCGGTCGTTGGCTACAGCGCTCTCAAGGGGAATGCTCATCGCTTTGACGCTACCGGGCCGCGCCGGGCTGCGCACACGGGCGGTAAGGCGGCGTAATGAAGGTGCTCCTCACACTTCTTGTCCGATCCGCAGCGCCGAGTGCTCGCCGAGGCTGTGCCAGGTGCGGTTGTGGTAGACCAGCGGGTCGGATCCGGATTGATCGGTGGAGACCGTCGCCTCGAGGGCGTGCACGGCAATGATCGTGGAACTGCCCGCGGCCATCCGGTTGATGATGCGCCCACGAATCCAGGCGTGTGCGCTGGGGAAATACGGTTCACCGGTAGCGAGCCGGGCCCAAATTTCAGTATCGGCGAAGCGGTTGACGCCGCTGGTGGCGCAGAGCGTTGCGATGTTCAATTGCTCAGCTCCGAGGAGATGCACGACAACGGTGTCGGCGCGGCGGATGGTCGGAGCGCTGGAGGCGTGGTTCGACAGGGAGAACACCAGTAGCGGTGGCTCGGCACTCACCGAGAACACCGAGGTGGCGGTCAGTCCGACCGGGCCGTCGCCGCCATCGGCGGTGATCACCGCGACGCCGGCGGCGTGGTTGCGAAACGCCAGCTTGAACTCGTCTGGATGCAGCCCACCGAGATGTTTCGCACTCTGGTCGCCGTCGGTCGGCCACGGATGGGCGATTCGGGCCTGTTCTTGAGTTCTCATCGGGTTCCGTTCGCAAAATAATCAAGGAGAGAATTAAGGGTCCACCGCGGAGGGCTCCGATCGTGAATGTGTGTCGCAGTGTGACGCCATGTTGCGTCACACTCGGCGGTGCGAGTCTCAGCAGTCACGATGGGAAGATGCCCAGACAGATTCGATTCAACGCCTTTGACATGAACTGCGTCGCCCACCAGTCCTCTGGAATGTGGCGGCACCCGGATGACCAGTCCTGGCGGTACAAAGACCTGCACTACTGGACCGAGCTCGCAAAACTGCTGGAGCGTGGAAGATTCGACGGCATCTTCATCGCTGACGTGCTGGGCACCTACGACGTGTACGGCGGCTCGAATGAAGCCGCGATCCGGCACGGTGCGCAGGTTCCCGTGAATGACCCCGTGCTGCTGATCTCGGCGATGGCATTGGTGACAGACCATCTGGGGTTCGGGGTGACCGCTGGTACGGCGTACGAGCATCCCTATCCGTTTGCACGACGGATGTCGACGCTCGACCATCTGACCAACGGACGAGTCGGATGGAACGTGGTCACCGGATACCTGCCATCCGCCGCACGAAACATGGGCCAGGAAGACCAGCTCGAGCACGACGTGCGTTACGACCACGCGGACGAGTACCTTGAGGTGTTGTACAAGCTGTGGGAAGGCTCGTGGGAGGACGATGCGGTCATCCGCGACCGCGAATCTGGTGTCTTCACCGACCCGAGCAAGGTGCACGAGATCGGTCACCACGGCACGCACTTCACGGTACCGGGGATTCACCTGTCTGAGCCGTCGCTGCAGCGCACACCGGTGATTTACCAGGCGGGGGCATCCTCTCGCGGTATCGAGTTCGCCGCCGGCAATGCAGAGGCGATCTTCGTCGCGTCATCGACCAAGGCCGGTCTGAAGGCCACCGTCTCGAACATACGAGATGCCCTCGAAAAAGCCGGCCGCAGCCGCTATTCCGCGCGCATCTATACGCTCCTCACGATCATCACCGACGAGACGTCGGAGAAGGCCACGGCCAAGTACCAGGACTACCTCACGTACGCCAGCGAGGAAGGCGCACTCGTGTTCATGTCGGGTTGGATGGGCATCGACCTGTCCGAGTACGACCTCGATGAGCCCATCGGAAATGTCAAGAGCAACGCGATCCAGTCTGTCGTGGCCAACTATCAGGAGGCCAATGAAGACGGTAGCGAGTGGAAGGTGCGAGACATCGCCCGGCTGGCGGCCATCGGCGGCCTCGGCCCGTTCATCGTCGGTTCCGGCGCAGAGATTGCGGACACCCTGCAGGAGTGGGTCGAGGAGACGGATGTGGACGGCTTCAACCTGGCCTACGCCATCACCCCAGGCACGTTTGAGGATGTCGTCACCTATGTGATTCCCGAACTTCGGGCGCGTGGTGCGTACCCGGAAGATTACGTCGAAGGCACGCTGCGCAACAAGTTGCACGGCCGCGGCGACCGACTTCCCGACGAGCACAAGGGGGCGAACTACCGGGTGCGTTCCGCTTAGGGCGCGGCCAGCCGCTCAGCGGCTCTCGAGTAATCAGAGAGCCGCTGGGCTGCGACGACCGGTGAAATGACCAGGGCAGTGCCAATTCTTAGCGGGCGGTCTTTCGTGCCGAGATCACGCCGGTGTTGAAGCCGAGCAGATAGAGGCCGCCGTTGAAGCGGGCGTGCTCAATCTTGAGGCAGCGGTCCATAATTACCGTCAGGCCCTGGCTCTCGGCGTAGATCGCCGCATCCTGATTCCAGATGCCAAGCTGCATCCAGACGGTCGGAACGCCGACGGCGACGGCGTCGTCGACGACCGAGGGGATTTCGCTTTCCCGGCGGAACACGTCGACGATGCTGGGCACCTCGGGCAGCGAGGCAAGGGTGGGGTAGGTCTTGTGGCCGAGAATCTCGTCGGCGTTCGGGTTGACGAAATAGACCCGGTAAGTGCTGGACTGCAGCAGGTAGGTTCCCACGAAGTAGCTTGCCCGCGCCGCGTTGGGCGATGCGCCCACGATGGCGACCGACGTGGCGCTCTGCAGAATCTTGAGGCGGTCCTTGGCACTGGGTCCGATCCAGGTGCGCGGAGACTTCAACCGGTTCGCGACGGGCGAGCTCGCTGGCAGTTCGCAGGCGGGGCCGTTGGTCAACGGTGAGGGGACTGCTTCTGTGCTCATCACTTGCCTCCGGTCGCCAGGCTTAGCGCCTGGTCGAGGTCGTAAATAATGTCTTCTGGATCTTCGATTCCCACGCTAATGCGTACAAGGCCCGGCAGTACCTTCGCGTCAACAAGCTGCCGCTCGGTGAGCTGCGCGTGAGTGGTGGAAGCCGGATGAATGACCAGCGTCTTCGCGTCGCCGACGTTGGCGAGGTGGCTGGCCAGGTTCACCGACTCGATGAAGGTACGCCCGGCATCCCTGCCGCCCTTGACGCCGAAGCTGAAGATCGAGCTCGGTCCCTTCGGCAGGTATTTCTTTGCGCGGTCGAAGTGCGTGTGCGAGGTGAGCCCCGCCCAATTGACGAATTCAATTCGGGGATCGGCCTCGAGCCACTCCGCGACGATCCTGGCGTTGGCGACGTGCGCTTCCATCCGAAAGGCCAGGGTTTCGACGCCTTGGGCGAGGAGGAACGCGGAGTGTGGGGCCAGGACAGGTCCGATGTCGCGCAGCTGCTCGGCACGCAGGCGGGTGAGAAAGGCATACTCGCCGAAGTTGCCCGACCAGTTGAGGTCGCCGTAGGCGGGCACCGGAATGTCGAACAAGGGAAACTTGCCGCTGTTCCAGTCGAACCGACCGGACTCCACCACGACACCGCCCAGCGTGGTCCCGTGGCCGCCGAGAAATTTCGTCGCGGAGTGGATGACCACGTCTGCTCCCCATTCCATTGGCCGGTTCAGGTAGGGGGTGGCAAAGGTCGAATCGATGATGAGCGGAATACCCGCGGCGTGGGCGACGTCGGCCAGACCCTCGAGGTCGGCGATCTCGCCGGAGGGGTTGGAGATGGACTCGGCGAAGATCAGCCTGGTCTTGTCAGTAATCGCCGCGGCATAGTCGGCAGCATCCGTGCCCGGCACAAAAGTGGTCTCAACTCCGAAACGACGCAGCGTGATGTCGAGCTGCGTGAGGGAACCGCCATAGAGGCTCGCAGATGCGACGATGTGGTCGCCGGAACCCACGAGCGACGCGAAGGTAATGTACTGCGCAGACAGGCCGCTCGAGGTGGCGACAGCGCCCAGTCCACCCTCAAGGCTTGCCACACGCTCCTCGAATGCGGCGACCGTCGGGTTGGCGAGGCGGGAGTAGATATTGCCGTACTTTTGCAGGGCGAACCTGGCCGCAGCATCCGCGGTGTCATCGAACACGAAGGCCGTGGTCTGGTAGATGGGAATGGCTCTGGCGCCGGTCACCGCATCCGGAACGTTTCCTGCGTGGATGGAACGGGTGCGAAAACCCCACTCCCTGTCTGTGCGGTCGTGGTCTGCCATGCCTTCAAGCTACCGGAACGTGCTCCCCCGCAACTTTGTGTCGCCATGCACGGTAACAATGGGAGCGATCTGCGGTAGCTCCAGTTGCCGGCGGATACTGTAAGAGAGGAAGTGTTGCCGACCGCACGCTTCGAAACTACTTGGAGATGATGACCAGTGACTATCAGCGACCTGCGCACGGTGCAAGCTCCTCTGAAGCAGCAGTACCGCGACGACCCCGACGCCGCTCTGGTGACGCTTCGGGCCAACGGTGAACTGGGCGCGGGTATCAGTTGTTCGGTGCAGACCGGGCAGGCCCTGGTGGAGGCCGGGTTGCACCCCGCCACCGGAGGCGACGGTCTCTCCGTGTGCTCAGGCGATATGCTCCTCCAGGCACTCGTTGCCTGCGCGGGGGTGACTCTTGCCGCGGTCGCTTCCTCGCTTGGCATCGACGTCACCGGTGTGGTGCACGCCGAGGGGGATCTCGATTTTCGCGGCACGCTCGCCGTCGACAAGCAGACGGCGGTCGGCTTTCAGGACATCAGGATGCGCTTCGAGTTGACATCCGATGCGGATGAGGAAAAGATCGCCACCCTTATTCGTTTGACGGAACGCTATTGCGTCGTCTTCCAGACACTGGCCGTTCCGCCGAAATTAGCGGTCTCCCACAGCGTCCACTCTTAGCCCCAATACCGTTGCGTTAATCGATTCTCCGGTGTGATTGGGGTACGGCTCGTTCTGATTGGGTAAAGCCGGTCTCTGGCCGTCGGTTGTCGGATTTGTGTCGGTGGGCCTGTCGGTGGGTCTGTCGGTGGGTCGTCCGAAGTCCAGCCGGGTGCGCCCGTACTCCTGTAACCGTCCGTTCGTAGCGCATGTGAGTCCTCTCATCGTGGTCTCACGATGTGGTCAATAGCCTCGGAGTATGACACCATCGGCAATCTCCACCTCGGCTTTATCGCGTAATTTCGGCACGCACCAGGCCCTCGCGCCTCTCACCCTCGACGTGCCCACGGGCGAGGTTTTCGGCCTCCTCGGACACAACGGGGCCGGAAAGACCACGACCGTCAATCTGCTCACGACCCTGCTCGAGCCGACGTCGGGTGACGCGATAATCCACGGCCACAGCGTGAAAGCGGATGCGGCGGGCGTGCGTGGGTCCATCGGCTACCTCCCCGAAAATGTGCAGTTCTACGACAATCTGACGTTGTTGGAGAATCTGCGGTTCTTCGCCCGATTGTCGGGGTTGCGCCGTCCGGACGCCCGTATCCGGGACGTCTTGGGCTTTTTGGATTTCACCGGCCATGACAATCACCGGGTGGGGACGTTCAGTAAGGGAATGCGTCAGCGCGTGGGTATCGCTCAGGCCGTGCTCCACTCGCCTGAGGTGTTGTTTCTGGATGAGCCGACCTCGGGGCTGGACCCGGAGGGCGTGCGCACCTTGAGGGAGACGATTGTGCGACTGAACCATGAATTCGGAATGACGATTTTCATGAACACGCACCTGCTGAGCGAGGTCACCAAAACCTGTACGAGCATCGGGATTCTCAATCATGGACGGCTGGTGCACCACGATTCACTGCGCAACACGCTCGCAGCTTTTCCCGCCGATGAGTCCTTGGAAGACATCTATTTTCAACTCGACTCGGCTGCCGCATGAACACGCTCCTCACGAGCGCACGGCACGAAGTCCTCTGCACCCTGCGTGCCCGGGTCGCGCTGCTGCTGTTGGTGGTGTTTCTGGGCATGGTGTCGCTGTCCTCACTCATCGGCTGGATCACCAATACGACGGTCACCCGGGTGTATGCGAAGATTCTGGCCGACGGACTCACGACGGCTCCCAACCCGTTCGCGGGCGTCTCTTCGCTGTATTACTCCCGAAATTCAGTGATTTATGTCGTGCTGATCGGTGCACTCATGGCGATCATCCTCGGTGTGCAAGCCACCCTCCGCGACCGCAAGTCAGCCACGACCGATCTTGTTTTGAGCCGACCCGTCAACATCGTCCTGCGACTTGCTGGACAGTTCCTCGGCCTCGGGGCTGTGATTGCGTCCGTCCTGGCTGCGAGCACAGTGATCAGCTGGGCCTCGATCAGCGTCATCGTCGGCGCGCCGCTCGGCATCGACCCGACGCTGCGGCTGGTGGGGTTCGCCGCACTGTCCTGGGTTCTGATGATGATCTTCGCCCTGCTCGGCATGCTCACCGGCCTCTACAGCCGCAAGGAAACGACGGCGCTGCTTGTGCCTTTTGTTATCTGGAGTGCGGTCGCGTTTGTGCTCCCGCAGATCGGCACCGCCGCTCGCCCCGTCGCCTTATTGAACCCCGTCGCGGCGCTTGCGCCGTCGGACAGCACGTCCTTCGATCTCGTCGGGGCGATTACGGGCCCGTTCGCCATCACCGAGCAGTTCAAACGCGCCGCGAGCATCGTGCTGCGTGATGACAGCGTCACCGGCAGCCCACTGGCCAGCATCGTGCTGCTGGTCTCTGTTCTGATCGCGATCGCCTGGGTAGTGGTCGTCACACCGCGCCGCACCCTGAGGAGTGGTCTGAATGAATGACACCTGGATTGTCGCCGAAAAGGAGTTACGGGACCTGCGGAGGGACCGACTCTTCGCACTCCTCATCGCGTTCCTGGGTGTCGCCACGCTCGTTTCCGTCGCCGTGGCGTCGGCCGATTTTCGCAACCAACTGGATGCGTACAACGTCTACGTCGCCAACCTTGCCCAGAGCGGAAGCACGGTCACCGCGGCCGCGCCGCAACTCTTTCCCCTGAAATTGTTGCGTGGCGGAATCGAGTACCTCGAGATTCTCGGAGCACTGTTCGCCATCGTGCTCGGCTACGGAACCATCGCCAAAGAAAAGTACCGGGGCACATTGGCCCTCTTTCTTAGCCGTCCGGTGAGCCGGTTTTCGTTCGCCGGCGGCAAGGTACTCGGCCTGTCTATCGTGTGGCTGGGAGTCGTCGCCGCTCTCACCGCGCTGTCGCTCCTGGCCGTTGTCACGATCGGTCATGCCCCTATCCAGGGGATCGACGTGGCCCGCCTCCTCATTGCCGGTTCCTTCGCGTGGCTCTACCTAGTCTTCTGGACTGCCCTTGCCGTCGGCCTGACGGCCCTGTCCTCTCGGCTGAGCACCGGACTCATCGTGGCCCTGGTCATTTGGCTCGCCTTCGTGCTCGTCATACCCCAAATCGGGGACACGATGGACCCGGACAACCAGGTGCCCGGCGGCCTGTTCGCCACCCTTCAGATTCAGAAATCCAACGAACTGGCCGTTCTGGCCCAGTTCTCCGCGTTCGATGGCATCCGCAACGGGTTGGAAGTGTCGTCGGTGACCAAACACTTCGAACGCCTCACCTTCGCCTTCCTCGGCATCAAAGACCAATACAACCAGCAGCCTCTCAGCCGGGTGTGGGCAGCAATGCTCCCTTACGCCATCACTCTCACAGCGGCCACCGCGGCCTCCGTGCTTTTCGCCGCCCTCGCAACGACGAGGCGCACTCTGCAAAGGAAGCAATTATGAAGTGGAAAATCATCCTCCCCGTCGCCCTGATAGCACTCGTCACTGCTGGCGGAATTGCCATGTCTCAGGCCACTACCCCGGCCACGCCACCCGGTCAGGTCGCACCGAAGACATCGACGGGTTCGGTGCTGCCGGTAACGACCAACCCCATCACCAACACCAGCACCACCCCCGGGCTCACGATCGTGTCCGCGGCTGCCGAAGACAACGTCGACCCGAGTTCCGGCGCCGCTATCACCGACCGGCTCCAGATTACGCTCGGCAACACCACCACCAGCCCGCTGACCAACCTGAAGACTTATTATGTGATGAAGGACATCACTACTGGGGCAACCGAGGCGTACTACCTCGCCCTGGACGGCCTCACCCTGGCGCCCAAGGCTGAAACGACAATCTCCTTCGACACCGACACCGGCCCCGGCCATTACCCGGAAAACACGTTCAGCCTGTACCGCAGTTCCACGAACCAGGTTGATTTCACCATTCAGGTCAGCGCCGACGGCGTGCAGATCGTCGACGGCACAGCGACCAAAGGAGCAGGCACCGGTGAACAAGCCGACTAGGCATCCGGAGCACCGCCTCTCAACGGGCACGGTGTGAAGCTCCTCGTCGTTGAGGATGACGTCCGCATCGCGGACGTCATCCGTCGTACCCTGATCGAATCCGGCTATGCCGTCGACGTCGCCCACACCGCACCCGACGGAGTTCAGGCATTCGAAATCGATACCTACGACCTAATCGTTCTTGACCTGATGCTCCCGGGTCTTCCCGGCGGAGGGATGGACGTGTGCCGACGCATCCGTTCGATCAATAGCGACGTGCCGGTGCTGATGCTCACCGCGCTGGATTCGATGCGCACCAAAGTAGAGGGACTCGACGCCGGCGCCGACGACTACATCGTCAAACCGTTCCACCTCGTCGAACTGCTCGCCCGGGTACGCGCACTGCTTCGACGTTCACCGCGTGCCCAGGCACCACTCCTGACGGCGCAAGGAGTCACACTCGACCCCGCCACCCGCACCGCAAAGCGTGCGGGGCGCACCATCGTGTTGACGGCCAAGGAATTCGCGGTACTGGAATATCTCATGAGCAACGCCGGCACCATCATCAGCGCCACCGAGCTGATCGATCACGCCTGGGATAGCAACTATGAAGGGTTCAGTAACGTCGTGCAAAGCTACATTCGCTACCTGCGTCAGAAACTCACACTGGCCGGTGAAACGGACATCATCGAAACCCGGCGCGGTGCCGGCTACGTCATCAACGCGGATCACTGATGTTCCGAAGGGCCATCGTTCGACTGACCATGACCTATACGGCCGTGCAGTTGGTACTGTTCGCAGCCTTCGCGGTCGGAATCTACATTTTCGTCACCGGAACGTTCGACTTCGACGCAGCCGAATCCGACGGTGCCGGCGCCCTCAACGCGGCCGAGCAGGGATTTGCCAACCTCCGCACCGCCCTAATCGTGCTATACGCGGCGCTCCTGGTCCTGATCCCCGCGGCGAGCTATGGCATGGCACGCGCTGCCCTCGCTCCCTTACAGAAGAGCTATGAGCTGCAACAACGCTTCGTCGACGGCGCGTCCCACGAAATGCGCAGCCCCCTCAGCGTCATTCAGGGCGAACTGGAACTCGCTCTGCTCTCAACTCGCACCCCCACTGAGTACGAACAGGCGATGCAGAACGCGCTGTCGGCCGTCGACGGACTCACACGCCTCACCAACGACCTACTGCTGCTGTCTCGCGGAGCGGGAACGGAACTCGACCACACATTTGAACTGGTCGACGTGAATGATCTCGTGCGACACGACATCGCCGCCCGCGCAGTCAATCAGGCGGATGCCGCCCGCCTCACCACCGACATTGGCGAGGAGGCGGTCGTTTTCGGCTCTCCGGCCCTGCTGGCCCGCGCACTGGGCAACATCATCGACAACGCGCTCAAGTTCACACCAGACACCGAAAATGGAACCGTCAGCGTCGCTACGAGAGCGAACAACGGAACCTGCACCATCACGGTGCGCGACACCGGCATCGGCATGCGCGACGAGGAAATCAAGCACGCCTTCGAGCGTTTGTGGCGATCCGATCAAGCCAGGTCGCACCCCGGGCATGGCCTCGGCCTGGGCGTGGTCCGCCAAATCGTCCAGGCACACGCCGGCCGCATCTCGCTCACGTCGCGAGTCGGCCTCGGCACGACCGTCACGCTGACCCTGCCGCTCCGGTCCTAATCCGCCCGCAACGCAGATGCTCTCATTCTCTTCTCACGTGCCACTGCCTCACTTGAAAATAAGGATCACGCAGCCGCGTGGGTTACTTTCGAAAGGCAGAAGACAATGCCGAGGAAAACCAAAATCGCTGGCGGCGCAGCACTCGCCGTCGTCCTGGCCATCGTCGGTGACATCACCCTCACCGCCGGAGCGCAGGCCAGTACGGAAGACACGAGCGACGACGTCAACGGCGTGGCCGTTAAAAACGGCAAACAGGACTAACCCGGCCGCGACGGAAGAGGACACTCGCTTCGGGAAGGACAAACGCGGCGACGAACGCGGTCGTCACCCCGAAGGCGCAACGCGACTTCACCGACCTGGACGCCCGGATCATGAAGACCGCCGACGGATCATTTCACTACGCCTATAACGCGCAGGCCATCGTTGATCAGGATCACACTCGGCAAGGCAAATTCGTTCTGCTGCGCGGCCTGGATCAAGCCGCCCACGAGTGGAACCTCATCGCCGCCTGCCACAACCTGATGAAGCTGCACAGCATGCAGACCTGAGCCGTCCTGGCCGCGCACACCGCCCTGACACCCCAACCGACGACCCAAAGCCCAAGCCCACCACCCCGGGCAGACGGGCTCGACGGTATCTGGCGACTCTGGCCCTCTTTTCACTCGGCAGCAAGCCGGCAAGACCTGAACCCCGTCACCTCACACGACGAGGTTCAGGTCATTCCAGCGCCACATGGCCAGCACGAAACGGGCCACAACACCGGTTATCGACTACCGACCCACGCTACTAGTGAGGCCTCCACTGGCGGAGGCCAGGACGGGAACAGGTGAAGCACCTGACCGACAATAGCCAAGGCCTTCTCCGGGTCATGCGGATCCTCAGCGCGATCTGAATACCATCGCGAGCATCGTCCTGGGTGTCGGAATACTCGCCCTGCGCGGAAGACTGCTGCAGCTCGCGTCGGGTCTGAGTCTGCTGTTTATCATCGCGAGTTTTCTCTCGCTTGTGCTCGCGTTGATCGTTGGGCTATGTGGTATCACCGTGACGTGGAGCGTCACCCTTGGTCCACAGACGTTCCTGGTCGAAGGCATCGCCATTCCTGTGCTCGCCGTCAGCTCGGCTCTCGCGTTGCGCGCCCGGCGGACGACGTGAGTCTTCCGCTCGCCTTGCCACTAACCACACGACGTCTCGACCGAAAGATTCGACGAGAAGCGCCAGCGCAATCGGGACGAACACCGCGTCGACCGCGGGCAGCAATCCGGTGATAGCCACCATCAACGCTACTCCTTGCACGGCAGTCACGACCTTGCGCCAGTAGCGGGATGGGAGCTGTCGACGCAACCAGGGAAAGATCCATCCAGCGACGACGAATGCGTACCGCATGAGTCCGATGGCAAGCACCCAGATTCCCAGGGTCTGCGAGACGTAGGCGCTCAGCACGAGCAGCAGGAAGGCGTCAACCTCCATGTCGAACCGCGCACCGAGCTCGCTCGCGGAGTTCGTGCGCCGGGCGACCCAGCCGTCGACCGCGTCGAGGAGGAGGGCCGGCACGACCAGAGCGAGCACGATCCAGACCGGTATCGGCGCGAAGAACGACGCAACGACGATCCCGCTGATCACCCCAACTAGAGATGACCGCGCCGCAGTCACGACGTTCGCTTGCCCGAATCGGGTGACGCGTCGTTTTCTCAGACCACGTACAAGCGCGATGTTCGAGGCCATGAGGTAGCTGAGCGCCGCTAGCCAACCGACTGCCGCAATCCACAACGGGAACGACCGCGTCGCGGCAGCCCCGAGCAGGCTCACGACAATCGCGCCGCCCACGGCTATAAAGATTGGTACGAATTGAACTCTGATCATCCCTGTCTCGTTTTTATGGTGATTCACCTATTAACTATTGATACGTTAGCCGTGCCGCTAACGTTCAGGAAAGCGAGGGAACATGCTCGACGTCACCGCCTTCTGGATCGAGAAACCGGGAGTAGGCCTTCTGCGCCACGAGCAGCTCCCGCCTGTGGGTGAGGGTGATGTGTTGGTGAAAACCCTGTACACGGGCGTGAGTCGCGGTACCGAAACATCTGTCTTTGGCGGGCACGTGCCGGCGAGTGAACGCGAACGGATGCGCGCCCCGTTCCAGACGGGCGACTTCCCCGGGCCGGTCAAGTACGGCTATCTCAATATCGGGGTCGTGGGCAGTGGTCCCGAATCTCTCGTGGGAACAACTGTCTTCACGCTCTACCCCCATCAGTCGGCATTTGTCGTGCCCGTCGGCGCTGTCACGCCTGTTCCCCGCGACATACCGGCACGGCGTGCAGTTCTTGCGGGCGCCGTCGAAACGGCCATCAACGTGCTCTGGGATGCCGCACCGATGGTCGGCGACCGAATCTCAGTCGTCGGCGCGGGGATGATCGGATGCTGCGTCGCACGCCTCGCACACGGCATCCCAGGTGTCTCCGTCACGCTCGTCGACATCGACCCAGCGCGAGAAGTCGTTGCCGACCAACTCGGCGTGAGCTTCTCAGATGTGGCGACCGCTCCGCAGGATCAAGACATCGTGATCAACACGAGCGGCTCGGGCACAGGGCTGCAACTCGCTCTCGAGACAGTGGTGACCGACGGCACGGTGATCGAGGCGAGCTGGTATGGAGATCGCCCGGCAACGCTGATGCTCGGCGCCGATTTCCACTCGCGGCGATTGACGATTCGGTCCAGTCAGGTCGGCGCTGTTGCGTCGGGGCGGCGGGGAACCCGGACCACTCGCGAACGACTCGTGCTGGCCCTCGAACTCCTGCGCGACCCCGCCTTCGATGCCGTGCTCACGGGCGCATCCTCGTGGCGCACTCTGCCTGAGGTGATGGCGAGCCTTGCCGACGGATCGCGAAATGACCTGTGCCACACGATCGACTGGAGAGATGCCGTATGACGTTCACGGTAACCGTGCGAGACCACATGATGATCGCCCATAGCTTTGCTGGCGAATCCTTTGGTCCTGCGCAGCGGCTCCACGGAGCAACGTTCATCGTCGACGCCACGTTTAGCGCAGCAGGTCTCGATGCTTCAGGTGTCGTTATTGATATCGGTCGAGCGGCGGAGATACTCGGTGAGATCACGGAATCGCTCACCTATCGCAATCTTGATGAGGAGCCCGACTTTCAGGGTAGGAACACGACCACCGAAGTGCTCTGTCAAGTGATCGCTGACCGCCTTGCAGAACGGGTGCACGATGGAACGCTTGCGGCCGGCCAGCAGGTGCAGTCTCTCTCAGTCACGTTGCATGAATCCCACATCGCGTGGGCGAGCTACTCGAGGTCACTGTGAGCGCAACGGCGGAAAGGACGGTGCACTTCGTTGTCCCCGGTGCGATCGACGACCCGGACAGAGTGAGCGGTGGAAACGTCTATGACCGGCACGTGCGTGACGGGCTCCGGAACACCGGGTGGGACGTACGGATGGTCTTGATCGCGGAGGAGAGCGGGCCGCTCGCGACGCGGGCGTTGTCAGAGCTGCCCGACGGTGCCCTCGTACTCATCGATGGACTCATCGCCGTGCGCGAATCGAGCGCGTTGGCGGCGCAGTCGACCAGGCTCCGGATGATCGTGCTTGCACACATGGTCGCGAGTCTTACATCGGGGTTATCTGCGGACAGGACTCACCTCGCCGATCTAGTCGATCGTGAGGGAACTGCTCTGAAATCGGCAGACCGTGTCATCGCGACGAGCGGGTGGACTCGCTCCGAGCTCATTTCGCGCTCCCTCGTGCAACCTCGCGATGTTGTCACCGCCTACCCGGGAACTGATCCAGCACCGGCAACGATCGCTTCACGAGCCGGCGGGCGACTGTTGTGCGTTGGAGTTGTCGCACCACATAAAGGTCAAGACGTTCTCGTCCGCGCCGTAGCGCGCCTCAAGGAGGTCAGCGATTGGACCTGCACCTTCGTGGGATCCCTCAGCACGGAGCCGGATTTTGTGGCCGACCTGAAGCGGACCGTTCGAGGCGAGCAATTGGCGACGAGAGTGAGTTTCGCTGGCACCCTCGCGGGGCGGTCACTCGATGCGGCATACGGCCGAGCGGACCTCGTCGTTGCGCCGTCGCGCACTGAGAGCTTCGGCATGGTGGTCGCCGAGGCGTTGGCGCGGGGTATCCCGGTGGTTGCGTCCCGCGTTGGCGGCATACCCGAAGCGTTGTCGAGTAGCGGTGCGGGAATGTTGGTTCCCGCAAATGATTCCGCGGCCTTCGAAACGGTCCTGCGCGAATGGTGGGCGAGTCCGCCCCTTCGAACCGAACTCACGACGGCAGCGGTGGAGGCCAGAGCCACAGTCAGATCATGGAGCTCCACAATCTCGACCATCGAATCGGTGCTCCACGAAGTGTCGCGCAGTGGAACAGTGGTTCGGGCATGAGCGGAATCCTCGAGGTCAGCGGCGACTGGCTTGCCCTCCGCGAGCCAGAGGACGCCGCGGCTCGCTCACTCGACCTCGCACTCATCGCCGCCGAACTGCTTCCCGATGGCCCGATCGTTGTGCACGATCTCGGCAGCGGGACCGGTTCGATGATGCGGTGGCTCGCCCCTGTCCTAGGACCGCAGACGTGGTTTCTCCACGACTGGAGTGCGGACCTGACCGAACAGGCCATCAACCACGTGCGTCCGGCGGACCGCTACAACGCCGGAATTTCGGTCTTTGGCCGCACCGGCAATCTCGCTGACCTGAGCCCGAACGATCTGGCTGGCGCGTCTCTCGTGACGGCGTCCGCGCTTCTGGACGTACTGACCTCAGAAGAGATCCACACCATCGTCGGCGCGTGCGTAGCAGCGCGCGCTCCCGTGCTTCTCTCCTTGAGCGTGACCGGTGGCGTGCAGCTCAACCCACGAGACGAGCGCGACACGGCGTTCGAGGACGCCTTCAACGCGCATCAGGTGCGCCGCGCGAACGGACGACGACAGTTGGGCCGGTACGCCGCGCCCATCGCCTCTGGACTCTTCGCAGACGCCGGTTGGCAGGTGCGCCAGAGCACCACTCTGTGGCGGCTCGACCATCGCCGGCCTGGCCTACTGAGCGAATGGTTCGCGGGTTGGGTCGATGCGGCCGTGGAACAGGAACCTCAGCTGCGCGATGAAGCCGACCGCTACCGGCAGGGTCGCTTGGCACAGATCGAACTCGGCGAACTCAGCGCGCGCATCGAGCATGTGGATCTTCTGGCGTGGCCGAGCCCATGACGCCGGTCGAATTCTGGAGCATGCGCGTGGCGCTGCGGTCACGCTGGCTTCGCGTGACCATTCGGCTCCTCGTTGGCCTCGCGGTGCTGATCACAGTGGTTGCTTACGTGGGAACCGGGCCGCTGCTTCACGGCATCCTGAGCATAGACGGACGAACGATTGCAGCGGCGCTCGCGCTATCCGCAGTCGCGACGGCTGCCGCCGCGTGGCGCTGGTGCGTCATCGCCACGCGGCTCGGAGTCGATCTCTCCTGGCGAACTGCGATCGGGAGGTATTACCAGTCCCAATTCCTGAACACGGTCACCCCCGGCGGAATCGTGGGGGATGTGCACCGCGCAGTCGCACATGGCCAGAGCGCCGGCAACGTCGCGCGAAGTGCGCGTGCGGTCGTGCTGGAACGCACCGCGGGTCAAGTAACGCAGATAGTGCTCTCACTGATGATTTGTGCCTTTGTCGGTGCGCAGTTTGGGGGGTATCTCCTCGCGGTGGGTGCGATCGGGCTCGGCGTTATCGGGCTCGGCACTATCGCGATCGGGCTGGCCGTGGTCAAATGGCCGCGCGCTCGCGCGGCCGTATTTCGGGAGGTGCGAGAGCTTCGCTCGGGCATCGGATCGGTTCGGACTGTGGCTCAGGTCGTGCTTGCCTCCGTCATCGTGATCTCCTGTCACGTGGTGACCTTCGCCATTGCGACCGCGGCCATCGGAATCTCCGTGCCGCCCGGACAGCTGCTCGTCCTCGCCCTGCTGGTGCTGCTCGGTGCGTCGATCCCGTTCAGCATCGGCGGATGGGGGCCGCGCGAGGGCATTGCCGGCTGGGCTTTCGCCGTGGCCGGATTCGGCGCCCCTGCGGGGGTTGCGGCATCCGCACTGTTCGGCGTTCTGACCATCATCGCCGTCGCTCCGGGCGCGTTCGTAACGCTCGTCTATGCCGCCCGAAGGCGCAGGCCGATTCGGTACGAGGCAGGCCCGGTGCTCATCGCGAAAGATCTGGAGACGACCCCGTGAGCGATCTGCCGTACGTCACTCTGAGCAGTGCGACCTCTCTCGACGGGTATCTCGACACGGCAGACCCACCGCGCCTGACCCTCTCCAATGAGGCGGACCGCGACCGGGTCGACGGTGTGCGTGCGCAAAACGACGCGATTCTCGTTGGCGCACGCACCGTGCGGCGGGATAACCCTCGGCTACTGGTGCGTAGCCCCGCTCGCCAGTCACGGCGAAAGGCCGCGGGTCTGCCGAATTCGCCGTGGAAAGTAACGGTGACCGAGACGGGCGATCTCGATCCAAGCGCGGCATTCTTCACGACCGGTGACACACCGAAACTCGTGTACTGCCCCACCTCGGCGGCGGCGCATATCCGTCAACGTCTCGGGCACACCGCGTTGGTTGTCGGCCTCGGCGCAGCTGTCGCCATGGCCGACCTCGTCGCTGACCTTGCGGATCGTGGCATTCGCGAGCTCATGGTCGAGGGTGGCGCGACCGTTCACACCCAGTTCCTGGCCGCGAACCTGGTCGATGAACTGCATTTGGTCGTGGCGCCACTATTCGTGGGTGATTCCCGGGCCCCGCGCTTCGTGGGAGATGCCGTGTTCCCGTGGACCAGCGACCGGCGTGCAACTCTCGCCGACGTGCGGCAGATCGGCGATGTCGTGCTCCTGCGGTACGCGCTCTCGGCTCGATTCGCCGTGCACGATGCCGAGGACCAGCAGCGCCTCACCGCGCCGCCGATCGCGGTCGGAACGTCGTGACTGCACCTCCGGCGACGTCCCCTGCAATACTCAACCCGGACTCGCGGACCGACCGTTCGCGCGCGGTCCGAGCGACGGTGCGTTCCGTGAGCTCCGCCGTTATCGTCTTTTTCGGCGTGATCGCGCCCGGTCTCATCAGTTCCGGTTCGGTGCTCGCGCTCCTGCGCGTGCCGCTCGAAGCGCTCCTCGCGATCGTGATTCTCGCCATCCTGCCCTGGGCTCCCGCCCGTCGGGTCGTCGCGAGCCTGGCTGCCATGGTCTTCGTCACCACTATCGTCAGTGCCGCACTCGATCGCGGTTTCTTATCCGCCGTAGGTCATCCGTTCAACGTCGTGACCGGCTGGCCGGAATTGGTCAGTGCGTACGGCGTACTGAGCGACTCGACCAGACCATCAGTCGCGGCCGTGATCGTTGGCCTGCTCGTTCTCGCCGCTGCCGTTCTCGTTCTCGTTCTCACCCGGGCGATGCTTCAGCTTGCTGCGGTCATCCGTCACCACCCGCGCGCGACCCGGATCGGGGCTACTGCCATCGCGGGGGGCTGGATCGTCCTGGCGCTTGTGGGCGCCCAAGTCGTCCGCGGGCAACCGGTCGCTGCAGCGGATACCGTCCGCATGATCATGACGAAAGCCAATCAGGTGACGACCGCGAGGGCAGAGCAGGCGGCGTTTGAGCGTGCGGTCGCAACCGACGATTTCAAGAAGGTGCCAGCATCCGATCTTCTTGGCGGGCTGAAGGGCAAAGACGTGATCATCGCGTTCATCGAAAGCTACGGCCAGGTCGCCGTGCAAAATACCACCTTCTCGAAGGGCGTCGACGATGTGCTCCTGAAGGGGACCGCGGATCTTGCTGCACACGGCTATTCGGAGCGGAGCGCGTTTCTCACTTCCTCTACGTTCGGTGGAATTAGCTGGCTCGCGCATTCCACCCTCCAGACCGGCCTGCGGATTGACTCGCAACACAAGTACGATCAGGTGACCTCGGGGAGCCGACTCACCCTGAGCGCGGCGTTCAAGAAGGCTGGCTGGCGCACCGTGAGCGTCGTGCCCTCCAACGATCAGCCCTGGTCAATCGGAGAATCGTTCTATCACTTCGACATCGAGATCAACTCTCAGAACATGGGATATCGGGGCCCGAACTTCAGCTACGCGCGCATCCCGGACCAATTCACGTGGGCCTACTTCCAGAAGAACGAACTCGCTCAACCACACCCGCCGCTGATGGCGGAGATCGATTTCGTGTCGTCGCACACACCGTGGACTCCCCTGCCCCATGAGGTGCCCTGGGAATCCATTGGCGACGGCTCAATCTTTGACCCGCAGCCCGCTCAGGGGCTCGCGCCGAGCGTGGTATGGCAGAGCGCACAGCACGTGCAACTGCTCTACGGCCAATCCGTGCAGTACTCGATGAGTACCCTGTTCTCTTTCCTGACGACCTACGACAACCCCAACCTGGTGCTGGTCGTGCTCGGCGACCACCAGCCCGCTTCGGTGGTCAGTGGGGCAGACGCCAACCACGCTGTGCCCATCAGCATCATCTCCAAGGACTCCGCAATTATCAACCGAATCTCGTCGTGGCGCTGGGACCCCGGGATGCTCCCCTCGCCGAATGCGCCGCTGTGGCGGATGGATGAATTCCGCGATCGTTTTCTCACGGCCTACCGGCAGTAGCCGCGAGCTTCGGAAGTCTTCGCGCAAGAGCGCGGAATCTCTTCCCGTCAGCCTGATCTCGACCGAACGGATGCTGCTCGCCGGGATCGCGGTCGTCGCGTCGTGGTGAGACCGCTCGCGTCGCCGGCCAATGACCACGATGCCACGGTTGTGGCCGCGCCCGCAGTGTCGATCACCACGAGGTCGTAGCTCTGTTCATTGCCCGGTACCGTGGGCTACTGGCACGACCACACAATCCGGGAACCGTGCTCCTCGGGCGTGACGGATAGCTGGGCGGTGACGACCTCCTGGCCCAAGGCCAACATTTCATGGCTGTGAACGCTGGGGGAAAAAGCCTTCGACGCCCACAAGCCCCCTGGCGAAACCACAGTTACGGCAGCGGCAGCAATTGCCACTGTCAAAGTGCGACTCGTGCGCCGCCGAACCTCGAGCCGGACGAGTCGGTGGACCATGCCAAGCTCGGGGAAAGCCAACTCCCGCTCCTGCTGTCCAGGCACCGAGGCAGCTGCGACGGCCTCGGCAACTGGCAGCTTCGCGATGGAAACGGACACGGCCAGGCGGCCGCCAAACGTCTTCGGTTGTGACAGGTGAAGTTCACCGCGGCGCGAGCTCGTCGATCGTGATTGCCGCGTTGATGAGCGCGAGATGGCTCAGCCCCTGCGGGAAGTTCCCGAGAAAAGAGAGATCCGCCGGATCGATCATCTCGGAATACAGCCCGACGTCGTTCGCCAAACCGATGAGTTCGTCCATCAATTTGACCGCTTCGTCATGCCTGCCGACACAGGCGAGGGCGGATGCCATCCAAAAGGAGCATGCGACGAACGCTCCTTCCTCCGCTTCCATCCCTGTATAGCGGTGGAGCAACGCGCCACTGCCAAGTTCTGCCTGGATAGCGTCAATGGTCGCAGACATGCGCGGGCCCCGGTCGAAACCACTTGTCGCGTGCAGGAGAACGGATGCGTCGAGCTGCTCACTTCCGGGGAAGGTGACATAGCTCTGCCGCGCTTCGGACCAGCAGTGCTCGGCAACCCACTGGGTGATTTGGCCATGAACAACTCGCCAACGGGCAGGATCGCCGGCGATTTGACCGAGCTCGTAGAGGCGTAGGGCGCTGTCGAGTGCCTGCCAACATCCCATTTTTGATGCCGTGTAGTCGCGTTGATCGACCAATTCCCACGTGCCGGAATCGCGCTGGTGCCATACCTCGCACACATGGTCGGCGACTGCTGCCAGCATGACGCGGGTGTGGGCATCGAGCACGTTGCCGGCCTCGACATATTCGAGCATTGCAGTGACCAGGTCACCGAAGATCCCGAGTTGAAGTTGCGTCCTCGCGTCATTACCGACAATGACGGGTCCGATACCACGCCAGCCCGGCAGGTCCTGTATCTCTCCGGGGCCTGGCGTCGAACCATCAAGGCGGTAGAAGATGTGGAGTTCTGAGTCACTCATCCTGATAGCTTGGATGAGCCAGGCGACGGCTTCGTGGGTCTCCTCGCGCAGGCCGAAGCGCACCAGAGCACGAACCGTGTACGTCACATCGCGCACCCACGCGAACCGGTAATCCCAGTTCTTCCCACCCCTGACGTTTTCCGGCAACGATGTTGTCGCGGCAGCGGCGATCGCGCCGCTCGGGCTGTGGATCAGCAGTTTGAGCGCAAGAGCGCTGCGCTGCACCGCGTCTGCCCACGGGCCGTCGTAATTGAAGTCGTCAGACCAGTGCTTCCAATTGTCGACAGTGCGTGCGAGGCCGATCGCGGTCAGATCCGTAATGGGCAGATGCAATGGTTCATTCTTAGTGCCGGCGACGACAAGCATATGATGCGATTTCACTGTTGCAGTGAAATGGCCGGCGAGGATGCTGTCACCTCCGTCCGCTCCGTGGTTGCTGCCCTCCACGGCGAGCATGAGATCGCCGGCCCGGATGATCGTGCCATGCGTGGTCATTTCCACCCGCGGGGTAGTTGTCGCAAAGCAGGTGCCCGCAGTAATTCGCCAACGAAAATCTACAGCGCCCTCAATGCCGTCAATTCGACGGGCGAGTTCCACCCAAGGCAACCGTCCTGCGAGACCCGTGACGAGGGCGTCCGTCACACGTGCAATGCCGGCAGCAGTCGTGTATGTCGTTTCTAGGACGTTGGTCTGCGGCAGGTAACGGCGCGTGACCGTGAACGCTGCCACCGGCGCGAGCTCGATCGAACCGCCTTTGGCTTCGTCCAACAGGCGTGCGAACACGGGTGTGGAGTCGAGGTTCGGAATGGGCAGCCAATCGATCGAGCCATCTAATCCGACGAGCGCAACGGTGCGACCGTCACCGAGTGCAGCGTACGATCGAAGGTTCACATAACCTTCGCGGCGTATCTGATCAACCGCGACGTCACCAACCATTGGCCCCACCGCGCATCGACATCACACCAGCCATAGTTGAGCGTACCGCTCTTACCGTGCTGCGGTTCTAGGGTCTGACCATTCTCCGCTCAGAAATATTTAACTGTCCGAGTCGGCAGAGCTGCATAAGCTGGCAGGAGTCCCAAGGATGAGAAGAAGCAGCAGGGTGAATGGAGCCGCAATCATGAAAAGTTTCTCAGTCGGAGACCACGTCTCTTGGAACTACGAAGCCGGGCACGTTCAGGGCGTGATCACCAAGAAACACACGAAAGATGTGGAGTTTAAAGGCCGCACGCGTCATTGCAGCGAAGATGACCCACAGTACGAAATCAAGAGTGATAAAACCGATCATGTGGCAATGCACAAAGCGGATGCGTTGAAGAAGATCAAGTGATCCGGGTGCAATGACGAAGGGACGTACACCGAATCGGGTGTTCACGATCGGTCACTCCACTCGCGGGTTTGATGAAGTGGTTGCAATGCTGCAGGCGAACGACGTGACTGATCTGGTTGACGTGCGGTCGTTTCCGTCGTCGCGGAAGTTCCCGCAATGGAACCAAGACGCGATTGCAGATGCGTTACCGGCGGACATCACCTACCGGTGGGTCAGGAACCTCGGCGGTCGGCGACATACCCCTGCCGGTGTGCCGAGTCCAAACGGTGCGTGGCAGGTCAAGGCATTCCGCGATTACGCCGACTACATGATGACCGATGAGTTTCACTTCGGGCTCGCTGAGCTGCTGCAGGTCGCGAGTGACTCGGTGCCGGCGATCATGTGCAGTGAGGCCGTGCCGTGGCGTTGTCACCGGCGGTTAATCACAGACGCACTCATCGTCGCCGGGGTAGAGGTGTTCGACATCATGTCGGTCTCGTCGACCCGATGCGCGGAACTAACCGCGTTCGCGCTCGTGCGAGACGGAAAAATCACCTATCCCGAACCAGAAGAAGGATGAGCATGGATCTGGTAGCGAAAGTTCGAACAATCGTGGCGGCGATTCCCCGGGGTGACGTCGTGGCGTAGGGGGAGATCGGGCGGGAGCTGGGGATCGGCCCCCGGCAAGCGGGCCGGGCCGTCGCACTGCTTGACGAGGGCTTGCCGTGGTGGCGAGTTGTTCATGCCGACGGCATGCCAGCGAGCTGTCATGGCGGAGCGGCCCGAGCGTTGCTCGAAGCGGAAGGCGTTGCGTTCCGCAACGGCCGCGTGGACATGCTCACGATTCGGTGATGGTGGTCGCCGTCTCGACGCGTTTCTGTGCGTGTCCGTGTCCGTGTGCGTGTCCGTGTCGGTGTGCGTGAGAAGTTTGGGCAAAGATGCGGCCCGGTTCTCGAGCTGACAAACGAGGCCGACCGTGGCGTCCACGAACTGGTCCCGCGGCACAATGATGCTCGCCCCAGGGACACCGCGCAGCCCCGCGACGATATGCACCCGGGCCAATGAGGTACGCGCGGTCATGTCGATGGTGAAGCATTCGACTTAGTATGGGGGGCATGACGTTTCGCGATCAGTACAGTTTCGGAAACCCTGTTGAGCGCTACAGCCGCGTAGACCCGCCCGTTCAGCATCAGCCTGAACCCGGGGTGCAGGCGCGTATGACTCCGGTCCCCGACCACGGCGAATCGACCTACCGCGGCAGCGGGCGCCTCGCCGGGCGCAAGGCGCTCATCACAGGCGGTGACTCCGGTATCGGCGGTGCCGTCGCGATCGCGTTCGCGCGTGAGGGGGCCGATGTCGTAATCGTG
>NZ_JAJAYI010000035.1 GCF_026786305.1 Cryobacterium sp. | reverse complement strand
CCCGATTCATGTCCCTGCTGCCAGCAACCGAGGCGGCTCGTGGCAAGTCATTTTGGATCCTGGACGATGACACTCCCGCGCTACCCGACTTGCTTCGGGTCGTCGGAGGCCACCACGGGGTGACGGTTCCTCGACTGCGCATCCCCGTCTGGATCATCAAGCGGCTTCCCGTCGCTCTCACGCAAGCCGACACTGAGACGTTGAGCTTCCTCTCAGCTGACCGATACCCTACAGGTCCGGCTAACGACCTTGCGTACGCGCATGGCCTGCACCAGCCCAACGTGTCTACCACCTTGACAAGATGGAGCGAATACCTCGCCGAGAACCACTTCGGGCGGCCGAGCAATTGACCAGCTACTTACCCAAATCATTGAGTTCGCGCGACCGACTGACCGTCATGCCGACCATTACCCCGACGGCCTCCTCCATTTAGTCGTAGCTGCACGCGTGTGGGCCAAAGTTGCGGATTACGTCGATATCGTCGACTGATTGTGTCGCAGTAAATGCCGACGACGATCTCCTCCATGTCAGACGTGAAACGGCTCCGGATGTAGCTCCGCTGTAGAGGGTCTTCTAGCCGGTGTCACCATCCGGAGAATTTTTCGGACTCACTCAATCGCGGACTTGTGCCTTTCCGGCCAGAGAGAATCAGACAAGAAACGTGAGAATTTCAGACGGCGAATTGCCAAGAGCCGAAGACCCACTTCACCCTCAGCCATCCGGTCAAGCTGATAACTGAACTGGAAACGCCGGCCTTCCGAGACCCCGGTCGCCGGAATTTTTAGGCACGACCGGGTGATCAGGGCTGAACCAGCGCTGTCGAAGCTGGAACTGCCAGCTGAATGAACCGGGAAAGTGCGGCTTCCTCGATCAGCGCTCGCCGCGCCAGGGCCATCGCTTTGGCGGTCGGTGTTAGGTGAGGCCGTGTTCGTAGGCGAAGATCACAGCATGAACGCGGTCGCGCAGGCCCAACTTCATGAGTACCCGACCGACGTGGGTCTTGACCGTGGATTCCGACACGAATAGCTGCTCGCCAATCTCGGTGTTGGACATTCCGCGCGCAATCAGAAACAGGATGTCCCGTTCCCGTGGCGTGAGCGCCGCGACAGCCTGGTCGCCGCCGGCCGGATCATCCGCGGGTAGTCGCTGGCCGAACAGGTCGAGCATTCGGCGACTGACCCGGGATGACAGCGCCGCCTCACCAGCCGCGACGGCACGAATGGCCGCGAGCAGTTCGGCGGGTTCGACATCTTTGAGCAGAAATCCGCTCGCCCCCGCACGGAGAGCCTTGAACGCATACTCGTCGAGGTCGAAGGTCGTCAGGACGATGACGTGCACGGTCGGCCGGTCCTCGACGATCCGTCGCGTTGCCTCGATCCCATCAAGTCGTGGCATGCGCACGTCCATGAGGACAACGTCGGGTACGAGCGCGTTTGCCAGTTCCATCGCGGCGGCTCCGTCCGCGGCTTCGCCGACCACCTCGACCCCGTCCGCCGCGTCGAGGACCATTCGAAACCCGATTCGAACGAGCGTCTGGTCGTCGACCAGCATCACCCGGATGGGCGCCGCCGCCTCGCCTGACGCGCTCACGCCGACGCCGCCACTGGGGGGATGAGTTGGGCGTGCACTGCCCAGCCACCGCCGTCACGTGGTCCAGTCGTCACTCTCCCACTGTAGAGCGCGACGCGCTCACCAATGCCGACAAGGCCACGACCCAGATCATCGACGGCATTCTCATCCGCGATTCCATCGTCATCGACGATCACAGTCACCAGGTCTGGGTCGAACGTGATCGTGACCGTTACCCGTGTTGCGCCGCGCGCGTGCTTGAGCGCATTGGTCAACGACTCTTGCACGATGCGGTACACAGTCAGCTGCATGACTGCATCCGGTGGAGCGTCGCCGGTGCAGCGCATGTTCACGGGCAACCCGGTGGCACGGAAACGTTCGACCAGTGCGGGCAAGTCCTCGACTCCAGGGGTTGAAGTCGCTTCATCTGCGGGTGTGCCGTCGGGGGCGTCTCGCAAGACGCCCAGCATTCGCCGCATGTCACCCAGCGCACCGCGCCCGGTGCGCGCCACCTCGCGCATCCCCTCAACGGCCCGATCCGGTTCTTTAGTCGCAATTTCGGCCGATCCGTGAGCAAGTGAAATCATGACCGAGAGGCTGTGCGACACGATGTCGTGCATCTCGCGAGCGATCGAGGTGCGCTCGGCGGCGGCGGCGGCTGCCACATCCTGTTCGCGTTCCCGGGCCAGCTGGGCGAGTTGCATGGCGGCGAAATGGCGGCTGCTCCTGACACTGAGGCCGACCAGTAGCGCGACAACGAGCACCACGATTGCCTGCACCGATTCGCCGACGCTCGCCACCGACTGGGGCAGCAGCACTGCCTCGACGACCAGTAGGACGCCGGCGACCCCCCAACCGATGACTGCGCCGCGCACGCTGCGGTAGACCGTAACCGCATAAAGCGCGCAACCGACCGCGATGACGGCGATACTTCCCGGAGTCCAAAACGTGGCCAACATCACTGCCGTCGTCAGCACGAAGACGAGCACGGGGGCCCTGCGACGAAAGAGAAGCGCCAGCCCCGACGCGGCGACTGCGACTGAAGTGATGGCGAATTGGATTGCGTCGTGATCGCCAAACACAACTACCAGAACCACCGCGAACGCGGGCAGCGCATACGCGAGGGCAACGAGGAGATCGGTCTCGCCGGGCCGGGATGCGAACCAGCCCGTAGACGGCGGATGCGGCGCGGCCGATCGTTCCGGCTGAGTTCTCGACTCGCTCATGGTCTGAACTCTATCGCCAGAGACCAGAAGGCCGCCGGAACAGACGACCGCGATGCGACGCTGTTCCGGCGGGCTGGCAGCAGCAAGATCTGGGCTACTTGCCGCTACGACGCTTCACTCGCCTCATCATGGTCGGAATCAGTCCAACCCCCACCGAGAACAGGAGGCTCAGGAGGAGCAGGATCGGCGCTCGCAGCGCGGGGCCGCCGGCCGCCAACTCGAGACCCGCGGTCGGGTAGTCGATCATCTTTGCGGCGGAGATCGCGGTGCCACGATTCGTGTGCGCGGCGAGGTCCTCCAGAGCGCCGTCGAAGCCCGTCGCGCCAGTCGGGCCGTGCAGCGCGTCTGCCGCGATGTTGCGGGCTTTCGCCCACTCTGCCAGCTGCGGGTCGATCGAATTCACGCTCGTTGCGCCGGGAACGATGACCCGGCTCAGTTTCGGGGCCCGCTTCTCCGTGTCGGTGACCAGCACCATCCCGTGTTCAGTAGTGACGGTTCCGTTTGCCGATACAGCCACCGCTCGCGCCGCGTAGGTCATGTTGTAGACCTCGAAGGCACTCGCCACGTCGATTTCACTGACCCCGTCGGTGAGCCCGACACCGACCGTCGGACGCAACCAGGGCGCGATAGCGTTTACGCCGACCGGAAGATCAGCGAGACTGAAGCTCTGCACGGGAATCGCCCTCGAACCATGGAGCGACCAGTCCGGGTAGCCGACCAACGCACCGACCCGCTCCGCCTCTGTGGCGCCATCCAACTGGGCCATGACGCTCAACGCACCCGGGATGCCGGACGTCACCCCCGCCGTCGTCGTGACGGCGCCGTCCTGCACATATCGCTGACCGGTCACCCAGTTCACTTGGGGCCTGGTCTTCTGGAGGGCGGCGACGCGTGACCAGTGGCTGGTAGCGCTACGCCCGTCCAGCAGTCCGGTCTCCGCCAACAACATGGATCCGCTGCATACCCCGAGGACATGTGCGCCCTGGTTTGATTTGCGAACGATCCAATCGCGAAGCGGGGCTTCCGCGCTCCCATACGGGTCACCGACCGCAGGCACGACCACGACATCCGGAGCCGGAGCCCGGCCGGAATCCACGTCGGCGAACGTGAACGTCGGAACGATGGCTGGACCGCCGTCGATCGACGCTGGCGCAGCACTGGCCGCGACCGTGTACACCGAGAATTCAGGAGACGAGGCGAACACGCCGTAGGGTGCGAGGACGTCACTGCCAACCGTGCCGGTGGCGCCCAGCGCGACCGCAACCACGATCCGACCGTCGGAGGAGGGCCGATTCGCGGGCAGGTCTTTCGCGAGAATGGTGGGCACGGGCGCGTGGGTCTGCCCATCGGAGAACAAGAAGCCGGCCAACACGACGGCTGCGAGGGTGACAGTCGAAAGCGTGACGGCGATGGCGACGCGACCTACGCGTCGAAGGCGGTGATGCATGGAAGTCTCCGGTTCATCTGGTTACGCCAGCGACCTCGAATGGAGACCACATGCGTAAATCTGTATCCAAATTACGAACCGGGGCGGCTTGCGTCATCGGACTTCCTGGCACTCCTCGGAGCGAGAAAGTAGCACCCCGGTACCAGGGGTGCATCGGGGCAATAAAGCCAAAAGTGGCTCCGAGCCAATCGTTCAGACTGAATCATCCTCGACTGCACGTCAACCAGCGCCAGCGCAGCCGGGCGATGAACGGCTAGTTGACCCAGCAAAAGAAACAAATGACGTTCCACTTCCGGAGAGAAGGGAAGTCGCTGGTACCGATCGGTTGTTCGGCTCTGGTCGTTGGGCCCATAGGTCGCGCGTCACGCCATGTCTTGGGTATTGAAGGTGACCGGGCGCCGCAACCGGGGCGCTGACGGGCACCGAGCGGGAACGGATCCTGGTTTGGCCGGGCCAGGTGCGCCGATGGCCCGGATCGTCCAAGAGTTGGGCCTGCCACCATAAACAGTGTTTCGCGAAGCCGCGGTTGTCGGTCGGACGGACGGTTTCGGGCCTGGTTCGCTCCTCATCGTGGACGCGGACAGGCTCACCAGCCGAAGAAGTTCAAGTTGCGGCAGGGACCGCGGCTGCGTGCGGT
>NZ_JAJAYI010000034.1 GCF_026786305.1 Cryobacterium sp. | reverse complement strand
CGCCCCCGCTTTTGTGGGGGGTTTTTTTAAACTTTTTTTAACCAACACGGGGGGGGGGGGGCGGGCCCCCCCCCCCACCCTTCCTTCGTTTCTGGTGACTGTTAGCCGCGCTGCGGGCGTGCCTTCATCGGATCGACGCCCTTGGGAATAGGAAGCTTCGTACCCATGGAGTTGAGCCGGTTGTTGACGGCGAGTACCTCGGCCTTGGTCAGGGTGGGCTTGATCCGGGTCAGGCGGCGTGCCAGCCTGTGCAGCGGCACGGCGTCCTCATCGGGCCCGACTGAGATCACCGTTACTCCGACGTTTCCGCCGATGCGCACGATCTTGCGCTTTTCTTCGTCGAGCATGCGTGTGGTGCGTGTCTTCGGACCCTCGCTGATCAGTACGACGCCGCCGCGACCGACCGCACGATAGATCGCATCCTGCGTCTTGCCGTTGACGGCAACCGGCATCTCACTACCGACCCAGCCACGCTTGAGTGAGCTGCGCAACACGGCCCCCACGGCTCCGGGCTGACCCTCGATCTGCGAATATGCGGCCTTCTCGGCGCGGCGACCCAGAATGATGAGCATCGCCAGAATACCGGCGAGCACGCCGGCGACGATCCAGAGCACCATCGTGAAGACGTTGCTGCCCGGGATCAGCAGGGCCAGGGCCAGGCTGATCAGAACGGGTATGAGGAAGGCCAATACCAGAATCCAGACGATGTTTGAGTCATAGCGTCTCGTCATCTGGAAGACCTGCCACATTTGCTTCAAGCGGCCGGGCTGTTTTGGTTTTTTGGGGGTCTTTTCCTTGCTGCGTGCCATGGGTATAAGACTACCCAGTCACTCGAATGCCGCGTGACCGAATTCGGTCACGAAACGGCCTGGGCAAACCCGAGTTGGGCATCCGCCAGCTGGCGCAATTCGGCGGGGATTTCCCGACCGGTCGCGACCATGGACTGGGCCCACAGCCGACCAGCACGATAGGAGGAGCGCACGAGTGGCCCGGAGAGAACGCCCAGAAAGCCAATCTCCTTGGCCTCCTCGTTGAGCTCAACGAACTCTTCCGGGCGCACCCAGCGGGCGACGGGCAGGTGCCGGGCACTCGGGCGCAGGTACTGCGTGATGGTAATGATGTCGGTTCCGGCGTCGTGCAGGTCGTGCAGCGCCTGGGTGATCTCGGCGCGTTCCTCACCCATACCGAGGATGAGGTTCGACTTGGTGATCAGTCCGGCGTTGCGACCCTGCGTGAGAACGTCGAGCGACCGGTCATACCGAAAGGCCGGGCGGATGCGCTTGAAGATGCGCGGCACTGTTTCCACGTTGTGAGCGAAAACCTCCGGTGCGGCGTCAAAGACCTGAGCGAGGTGCTCCGGATTGCCGGAGAAGTCCGGCACGAGAATCTCGACGCCGGTGCCGGGGCTTTGCTGGTGAATTTGACGGATCGTCTCCGCGTAGAGCCATGCGCCCTCATCGGGCAGGTCGTCACGGGCTACGCCGGTCACGGTGGCATAGCGCAGGTTCATCGTCACCACGGATTCACCCACCCGGCGTGGTTCGTCGGTGTCGTAGTCCGCCGGTTTGCCGGTATCGATCTGGCAGAAGTCACACCGTCTCGTGCACTGGGAACCACCGATCAGGAAGGTGGCTTCGCGGTCTTCCCAACATTCAAAGATGTTCGGGCAGCCAGCCTCCTGACACACGGTGTGCAGATTTTCGCTCTTGACCAAGCTTTGTAGTTTCTGATATTCCGGTCCCATTTTGGCGACCGTCTTGATCCAGGCGGGCTTGCGTTCGATCGGCGTTTCTGCGTTGCGAATTTCCAGGCGCAACAGTTTGCGGCCTTCGGGTACTGTGCTCATGCGTTCGTCCTGACGGTGTCGAGGCTGGCGGGGTTGGTGCTGACGGAATTCAGGCTCGTTGCGCGAAGGAAGGCGGCCGTGATGGGGTCGATGAGTTCGCTCGGGTCGATGGTGCGTCCGAGCACGCGTGACATCGTGGTTACGCCCGCATCGCGAATTCCGCAGGCGATGATGCGCGAATAGGGTTCGAGCGAGTTGCTGCAGTTGAGTGCGAAACCGTGCATGGTCACCCCTTGGGCGACCCGGATTCCGATGGCGGCGATCTTGTCTTCGTGGTCGGCCGGTCCGACCCACACACCGGAGCGTCCGGCGACCCGGACGGCATCGATGCCGAATTCGACCAAAACCTCGATCAGGATGCCCTCGAGCGACCGAACGTATCCGACAACGTCGACGGGTTCCTGCAAGTGCAGGATCGGGTAGCCGACCAACTGGCCGGGGCCGTGCCAGGTGATCTTGCCACCTCGATCTACGTCGATGACCGGCGTGTCATCGACGGGTCGTTCCTCGGACAGGGTGCGTTTACCGGCGGTGTACACAGCCGGGTGCTCCAGGAGGAGGACGGTGTCCGGTCGCTCATGGGCGACGACGGAACGATGGACTGCGCGTTGGAGCTCAAGGCCCTCAACATACGGCACGGAGTTGGCGCTTAGCCCCGCGACGACAAAGTCGAGCATCTGCCCAGTCTAGGGGGCAGAGGACCCCCCAGCGCCAGCGATGCGGGTGACCTCTTTTGCATCGCCACTGCATTGCCACTGCATTGCCACTGCACTGCCACTGAATTGCCACTAAATTGTCGCTGCCGCTCCCCGTAAGCTCCACCAGAACAACTCGCAGCTCCTCCACACTGACGCCGCTGCCGTGTTGTGCACGGATGCGGGATGCTCGCGTCGGGCGGCCCGGATCACGTTGGATCATGATCGCGTGAGAGTACACAGGGATCCCGACGAGTCGGGCACGGCTGCAGCAGCGTCTGAAACCGACGCCGTCATTGCCGGCCACCGCGTGATCCGGTTGCTCGGCACGGGGAATCGGGCCGTGGTCTACCTGGGACACTCCGGTACGGGTAGCGCGGTGGCCCTGAAGGTTTTTCGCGCCGACACCGAAGCAGCGAGCATCGAACTTGATATCGCCGTGCTCACGTCGGCGGCCGCTCCCGGGCTCGTACGTCTGCTGGACGTCGCGCGACTTGGCGATGGTCGCATCTGCCTGGTCTTGGAACGGCTGACCGGGGGGTCCCTCGCCCGGTACCTGGTCGAATACCCAAGCTTGTCACCCGGCGAGGTCGTGACCCTTCTCGCCCCGGTCACCGTAGCCCTGGACGCCATGCACACGTCGGGCTTTGCACTCGGGAGCGTCAGCCAGGCCACAATTCTGCTCGACGCGAGCGGCCGTGCCGTGCTGACCGGCTTTGGTGCAGTTCGGCGGCTCGGTGAGGTTCCCCGAGAACGGATGCCGTTGCTGCGCGCCGACTACGCACGCCTGGGCGTCGTGATGCAGTCCCTCTGCGACAAGCTCGATACGTCGGACTCGCGTCGGGGCAGCGCGGCTGCGTTGCTTCGGAAATTCCAGACCGCCCTGCAACCGGCGGTGGATCGATCAGGCTCAGGTCCGGTCGATGCCGGAGCGTACCCCGGTTCGGCGCTGCAAGCCCTCGAGCACGACCTCTTCGAATGGGCCGACGCCGAGCCCCTTCGAGGCTTTGAACCCGCCACACGACCCCATGCGGCCGCACCCGCCGAGGACACTCCCGCGGTCGAGATGTGGGCACGTCACGTTGACAGTGTGCGGCTCCGCCGTGGTCTGGTCGGCACGGCAGAGCTGCCCGACAGGAGGGAGCCGGATCCACTCGACCCAGATAGATCCGAGCCGGCTCGGGGTGCCAGGGACTGCCACTCGGATAATGACTTCGCTGACGAATCCGGCAATGATCTCGGCGCCGATTCTGGCGATGACTTCGACAATGACAATGACAACGACAACGACAACGACAACGACGACTACGACGACTACGACGACTACGACTTAAACGACGACGACGACGTCTCCGCCGTCGGGCAGACCCACGGGCACGTCGGCCGCGGTCGCGACGCTCTCCGCGGACTCTCCGGGCTGAGCGCCGCCGTCGTACGGGGGCTGCGGCCTCAGGCACGGCTCCAAGGGGTGCTGGAGAGCGCGGTTGACTCGCAGCCGCTCAAAGCCGCCGGGCACGCACTGCGCAAACGACTGCATGGCCGCCAGCGGCCCCTTCTGGTGGCGGCTCTGGGCAGCCTCAGCATTGTCGTGCTCGCACTGACACTGTTTCCGGTATCCGGGCTTGCCGGTGATGCGGGGCGCGCCAGCGAAGCAGGCATGAGCGGCACGGTGGAGGTCTCCACCATTCCGCCAGCACCACCTCCCGCACCAACTCCAGCTCCAGCACCAGCGGATACTGCGGGCTCGGCCGGAGCGGCCGCCGAGGATTCAGCGGCGATAGCGGGGGATGACCCCGTAGCGGCCGTTCTGGCGCTGCTCGCCCGTCGAGCGACCTGCCTGGCCGCCGCGTCCCTCGTCTGTCTGGCTGACGTCGATCAGACCGGGTCGGCGATGCTGGCAGGAGATAGTTACAACGCCCGCGAACGCCAGCAGGATGGATCCGGCCGGGGATTGGCCGACTATCTGGGATTCTTGCCGTCCCTCGCCGCACGAAGCGGAAACCTCGCCGTCGTCGCGTTGACCCCGGACCGAGGGCAAGAAAAAAGCCAGCCGGCCTCGGTCCTTGTGGTCAAGGGCGAGGGCGGCTGGCGTCTTCGTGAGATTTTCGACAACTGAGTTGGCACCGAGACGACTGGAGGGTACCGATCAAGCGGAGCTGTCAGATGCCGAGGTTGCCTTCGAACGCACCGGCTTCGAGCCGTGCCTTCATCGTGGTGAGGAAGCGGGCTGCATCCGCACCGTCGATGATGCGGTGGTCGTAGGACAGGGCGAGGTACACGCTCGACCGGATCGCGATCGAGTCAAGACCGTCGTTGGTGACAACGAGCGGCTTCTTGTAGACGATCCCGGTGCCGAGAATGGCACTCTGCGGTAGGAAAACGACGGGCGTGTCGAAGAGGGCACCGCGCGAACCGGTGTTGGTCAGCGTGAACGTTCCGCCACTCAATTCGTCGGGCTTGAGCTTGTTGTTCCGGGTGCGAGCTGCGAGGTCGGCGATCTGGGCGGCGAAACCGGCCAGGTCGAGTTCCCCGGCGTTGCGCACGACGGGAGTCAGCAGGCCGCGCTCGGTGTCGACCGCAATGCTGATGTTCTCCTGGGCCGGGTACACGATGGTGTCGCCCTCGATCGTGGCGTTCACGATCGGAATGGCACGCAGGGCTTCGGCGGCAGCGAGGGCGAAGAACGGCAGAAACGAGAGCTTGTTGCCTGTTTTCTCAGCAAAGGTCCCCTTGACCCGGTCGCGGAACATGGCGACGCGGGTGACGTCGACCTCGACCACGGTCGTCAGCTGAGCGGATGACTGCATGGAGATGACGGCGCGCTCGGCGACGACCTTGCGCAGGCGGGACATCGGCTGGGTGGTTCCGCGCAGCGGCGAGACCTCGACCACCGGGGCAGCGGCGGCCGTTCCGACAGCCGAGGCGGCCCGCACGATGTCTTCCTTACGGATGCGTCCGCCCACTCCGGTGCCGCTGATCGTCGACAGGTCTACGCCCGCTTCGTTCGCGAGCTTGCGCACGATCGGGGTGACGTAACCGCTGGTGCCGGCGTGTGAGCCACGAGCCGCCGGTGCGGCTGCGACCGGGGCGGGGGCCGCGACGGGTGCTGCCGCGACGGGTGCTGCTTCAACCGGTGCGGGTGCTGCCGCGACGGGATCGGGCGTGGCGACCGGAGCCGCAACGGGCTCGGGCGTGGCGACCGGAGCCGCAACGGGCTCGGGCGTGGCGACCGGAGCCGCAACGGGCT
>NZ_JAJAYI010000033.1 GCF_026786305.1 Cryobacterium sp. | reverse complement strand
GGGTGGGGCGCCAGGTGTGGGTGGGGTCGCCAGGTGTGGGTGGGGCGCCAGGTGTGGGTGGGGCGCCAGGTGTGGGTGGGGTCGCCAGGTGTGGGTGGGGCGCCAGGTTTGGGTGGGGTCGCAGAGGAGCGGGCGGAGAGGTGGGTGTCGAAGAGGGTGTCCATGATGCCGCGCAGTTCGAGGGTGACGTCGGCGCGCAGCGGGTAGAGCCCGTTCCGCAGCAGTCCGAACGTCAACGTGCTTGTCGCCTCGACGACCTCCTCGTTCGGGGCGGTGCCGTCGGGGTCGAGTCGGGCCTGCCATTTGCAGGGCTTGGGCGCACAGTAGGTCGGGGGCGAAGCGGATGCCCGCTCCGGGTAGTCCAGTGGTTTCGGGGGTGAGGGCGCCGAGGTCGGTGTCGGCGCGGGCACCGATGTCGGTGGTGGCTCGGAGTCTGGCCCCATCCACCCTGCGTCCCGTCCACCTTGCGTCCCGTCCACCGTGTGCCCCAGCCCTTCGAGGGTCGTCATCACCGCGATGGCCTCGGTGTCGTCGAGGTGACCAAACCGCACCCCGTCCAACGCGGAGGCCAGAATCGCACCGGCCTGAGTTATCACCGCGACCCGGGAGAACACAGGATCCGGGGTGGAGCTGGCGGCGGCGGGCGGGGCGGTGAGGATCATGGCGGCGGTGCCTCTTTCACCCACAATTATAGCCCACACCATCCTACAAGAGAGAAAATCTCAGTTAAGTATGAATTGAACCTCAGAAATATTTTCGAATTTTGTTGCCGCCCATAAGAGCCGTACAAACTCGAACTGGAAATTGAAGAATAGAAGCGTACGCTTTACAGACACGTAGTCGACAGGGAAGCCTCCTACCTCCTCGGGGGCTAAACGCTTTTTGTACCGCAGTCGACACCGTGCCAGCCCTGGTCCCGGTTGGTAGTGCCGGCGATCTTGGGTCGTCGTTCATCCGGGCTGGTCGCCGCCGGGTGACGTGGCCCAGTATGGCGGCTGAACCACCCGAGATCGGCTGTGAAATCATGGATGCATTACTCGACGAACAGATTGTGGAGCAGCTCGACTTTGACTCGCTGTTGCCCTGCGAGGGCGTGCATCACGATCGCGGATTGAGCGGTCACGATCCGGCCGAATCGGGAGGCTACATGGTGATCTCACCGTGCTGTGGCCCCAAGGTGATCCAGTGTTCCTCACGCGTCGACGCCATGCGCGTGTCCGGCGTGTTGTACTGCGGCGCCTGCCAGCACGAGCATCTGACGAGCGAATACCAGTTCGTTCCGCTGCAGCTGTAGGCGGTCACCCACGCACGCAGTTCAAGAGCGGATGCCGCGAGCGGTACTGTCGGTAGGTGCCCTGACGGCGCCGACAGGAGCAGTGTGCGTACCAGGCGGGACCAACTGAGCGGTGCGGGAGCTCAGCTTGCCACCGAGGTCAGCATCAATTTCGGGTCGTCACTGGCGGGACTGCTCATTCCGGTCGTCGGTTCGCCCGCCGTCGTCGCGGCCCGCCAGATCGTCATGGTCATTGTCGTGTTGCCGCTGGCCCGGCCCACGCTGAAAAACCTGAGCTGGAGCCGAAACTGGCCGCCACTGGCCCTCGGCGTCGTGCTCGCCGTCATGAACCTCAGTTTCTACCAAGCCGTCAGCATGCTCGGACTCGGTATCGCGGCGACCATCGAATTTCTCGGACCGTTCGCCCTCGCCCTGGTCACCAGCCGCCGTATCCTGGACTTCGTGTGTGCCGCTGCCGCCGCCGGGGGAGTGTTTCTGCTGACCTGGTCGGACGGCACGCTCGACGTGCTCGGCATCGTGCTCGCGCTCACCGCGGCCGCCTCGTGGTTCTGCTACATTCTGCTGACCCGCCGAGTAGCGACTGAATTCGCCGGCCTCGAGGGCATTTCGATTGCGAGCCTGGTCAGTCTCGTGATCGTCGTTCCGATCGCGCTGTTCACCCTCAATCTGTCGGTCTTCACTTGGGGCGTCGTCGGGCTGCTCCTGCTCGTCGGCGTGGTCTCCTCGGCCTTTCCCTACACGCTCGACACCTACATTTTGCGTCGGATCAGCCCGCGCCTGTATGCGATCATCACGAGCTTCGGCCCCGTGATCGCGGCCGGTTTCGGCGCCCTCGTGCTCGGCGAGACATTCACCCTGCTGCAGCAGAGTGCCATCGTCGTCGTGTGCGTCGCGGCCGGGGCGGCGATCGCGACGCAGCGCGACCGGCCGACGTCCGACCTCGAGCTGACCGCAACTGCGATTTCGTAGGCCGGGCGAATCTGCTCCGCCGGAGCTGGGCATCCGCTCACCGAACGGTGCTCGGCCCACTCGACGCGCAGGCCGAGGTGGGCGGCGAGCAGCGTCGCCAGCAGACTCAACTGGGCGTCGTCGATCGTGGCACCGCGCAGTCCATCGAACCCATGGACGGCCGAGACCTCGCCCCCGCACAGGGTGACGTCTTTGAGCTTGGCCCCGCCGGCATCGAGCGTGACGATGCGGCAGTCGTGCAGTTCGAGTCGCGGCACGGTGGCGCTGCCGAGGTCGAGCTCTTCGATGATGCAGTTGCGGATGAGAACGCCGGCCAGCGTGGCGTTGCGCAGGTTCACGAATCGCGCTTCGAGCCGTTGATGTGCATCGAACGCAGCGTCGCCGGAGCGTAGAAGTGCCCCATCGTTGTCGGCGAGGTTGCGCAGGGTGAGGCGTTCGATGAACGCTTTACGGGTGTTTGCCCTCGCCACCCTCAGGCGAGCGGTTCGAGCACGAAGACAGGAATCTCACGGTCAGTCTTGACCTGGTACGCGGCGTAATCGGGAAACGCCCTCACGGCGCGCTCCCACCAGGCGGCCTTTTCGTTGCCGGTGACCTCGCGGGCGCGCATGTCCCACTTCTGTGTGCCGTCCTGCAGCTCGACCTCGGGGTGCGCCACGACATTCGCGTACCAGACCGGGTTCTTGGGGCTGCCGCCGAGCGAGGCAACGGCGGCATACCGACCGTCGTGCTCGACGCGCATGAGCGGCGCCTTGCGCAGCTTGCCGGACTTCACACCAACGGTCGTCAGGACGATGACAGGCATGCCACGCAGCGTCGTTCCCTCGATACCGCCGGACCTCTCGTACAGGTCGACCTGGTCGCGCACCCATTGGGCGCCGCTTGGTTCGTATTCTCCGATGAGGGGCACACTGGAGCCAACGTCGTGGCCGCCGTGAACATTCCATTTCGGCCGCATGGCCGTTGCCGGCTAGAGCAGATTCCGAGGCCGATGCGGGGCGAACTGGGGTATGTAGCGGCGCAACAGCACGGCGCCGAACAAGCCGAACACCCCCATGGTGCCGCTCGCGATCGACAGCGAGGTGAGCGCGGTGATGCCGGCTACGGCGAGCGGTGCTGCGGCGCTGCCGAAGTCAGCGGTGAACCGCCAGGCCCCGAGGAACGGTGCCGGAGATCGCTGTGGCGCGAGGTCGGCACCGAGCGTCATGAGCAGGCCGCTGCCGATGCCGTTGGCGAGGGCGAGGAACATCGCGACGCCGATGAACCAGCCCACGTTGCTTGGCAGGTCGTGGGTGAACGCGAGGGCGACGTGCCCGAGGCCGAGGCCGATCATCGAGGGTACCGCGCTCCAGATGCGACCGAATCGATCCATGATCTGACCGCTGACGTAGAACAAGACGAAGTCGATACCGCCCGCGATACCGATGATCAGGGCCGTGTCGGGCGCGCTGACCCCGATGCTGACCGCCCAGAGGGGCAGCATGACGGTACGGCTGGCCCGCATCGCGCCCACGAGGGCGGCACCGGTGCCGAGCCGCGCGAGCACGCCGTGGTGGGTGCGGATGGTCGGAAACAGACCCTGCGCGGTGACGGGCGCAGCGGCATCCGTTAGTGCAGTGTTGCCTGCTGCCACTGTCGGTGAAGCGGATGCCGCCGACTCAGCCACGGAGCGTCCCGGAACGATGCGCGTTGGCCCAGCACCCGGCGCAGCGAGGTCGCGGGTGGGATCGGGCAGGATCAGCAGCATCGTGACCGCGAGAACGCAGCACGCGATGAACACCCAGAACGCCGCCTGGGTGCTGCCGGTGAGGTGTATGAGCGCGGCGGACAGAAACGGGCCCACAAACCAGCCGGCTCGAAACACTCCGCCGAGCGTCGACAGGGCGCGTGCCCGGTAGACCAGCGGCACGTAGCTCGTCATGAAGGCGTGCCGGGCGAGGGCGAACACGGCCGTGGCGATGCCAACCAGAAAGATGCCGATACCAAGAGCGAACGGATCGGGAGCCACGAGGCAGATGACCACCGCGCCGATGGTGACGACGGATGCCCAGATCATCGAGTTGCGTTCACCGATGCGGGCTACGACCCAGCCGCTGGGAATGTCGCCGACGAGTTCACCGAGCATGATCATGGCGGCAATCACCCCGGCGATGGCCAGTGTGGCGCCCAGGTCATTGGCGACCAGCGGAATCAGTGGAATGATCGCGCCCTCGCCGACGGAAAACAGCAGGGTGGGCAGAAACGCCGTCAGGGCGATCGATCGCAGATTGAGGGGGCGCGGGGCATTGCTCATCAGAATCGATGCTACGCGAGCCCGGTAGGCTGGACAGAACATGATTGACTTGGATTTCTCAGTACAGATCGCCGCGCTGCGGACCACGTTTGGCGACATCCGCTCGGTGATCGACATAGATCGACTGCGCGCGGACATCGACGACCTCAACGGCGAGGCTGGCATGCCCAATTTGTGGGACGACACCGAGCACGCGCAGAAGGTGACGAGCGACCTCAGTCACCGCCAGTCGCAACTGGCGCGCATTGAGAGCATCGCGACGCGGCTCGATGACCTGGAGATGCTCGTGGATCTGGCCAACGACGGCCAGGGTGACCAGGAACTGGCCGATGAGGCCGGCGTCGAACTGGCGAGTCTGCAGAAATTGCTCGGTGAACTCGAGGTGCAGACGCTACTCAACGGCGAATTCGACGAGCGTAACGCAGTCATCACCATTCGCGCCGGCGCCGGGGGAGTGGATGCCGCTGACTTTGCCGAGATGCTCCTGCGCATGTATCTGCGCTATGCCGAGCAGCACAACTGGCGCACGAGCGTACTCGACATCAGTTACGCCGAAGAGGCCGGCATCAAGAGCGCGACGTTCGAGGTTGACGCCGCCTACGCCTTCGGCACCCTCAGCGTTGAAGCCGGTACCCACCGCCTGGTGCGCATGAGCCCGTTCAACTCGGCCGGAAAACGTCAGACCTCGTTCGCTGCAGTTGAGGTCGTGCCGCTGATCGAGCAGACCGAATCGATCGAGGTGCCCGACGGTGACATTCGCGTCGACGTGTTCCGCTCGAGCGGCCCCGGTGGCCAGTCGGTCAACACGACGGACTCCGCTGTGCGCATCACCCACCTGCCCACCGGCACCGTGGTGAGCTGTCAGAACGAAAAAAGTCAGATCCAGAACCGTGCCGCCGCCATGCGGGTGCTGCAGTCACGACTGTTGGTGCTCGAACGTGAGAAGGAGGCCGCGACCAAGAAAGAACTCGCCGGCAACATCACCGCGAGCTGGGGCGACCAGATGCGCAGCTACGTGCTCGCGCCGTACCAAATGGTCAAGGACCTGCGCACCGAGTACGAGGTGAACAACCCCGGCAACGTCTTTGACGGTGACCTGGACGGATTCATTTCGGCCGGTATCCGCTGGCGCAAGAAGGCACCCGAAGACTAGAGCCGTGCTGACGCTTGCCGCCTGCGAGGCATGTCGCTGTAGGGAAAACGCCTGCGGATGCCTAGGCTCTAAGAGCTATGATCCGTTTTGATCACATAACCAAGAAGTATCCCGGCACCACTCGGCCGGCACTGAACTCGATCGACGTCGAGATTTTGCGAGGTGAATTCGTCTTTCTGGTCGGCGCCTCCGGATCGGGAAAATCGAGCTGCTTGCGGCTCGTGCTCAAGGAGGAGAAGCCGACCAGCGGCAGCATTCACGTGCTCGGCCAGGACCTGCGGTCGATCTCCAACCGCAAGGTGCCCTATTTTCGCCGCAACATGGGCGTCGTCTTTCAGGACTTTCGCCTGTTGCCGAACAAGACCGTGTTCGACAACGTCGCGTTCAGCCTGCAGGTGATCGGCAAGAGTCGCGGCTTCATTCAAGAAGCAGTGCCCGACACCCTGAAGATGGTCGGCCTGGACGAGAAGGCGCAGCGCCTGCCGCACGAACTCTCTGGTGGTGAGCAGCAGCGCGTTGCCATCGCCCGCGCCATCGTGAACAAGCCCCAGATTCTGCTGGCCGACGAGCCCACCGGAAACCTCGACCCCACCACGAGCGCCGAGATCATGTCGCTGCTTGCGAGCATCAACGCCGGCGGTACCACCGTGATCATGGCCACCCACGAGGCCGGCATCGTCGACCAGATGCAGCGTCGCGTGATCGAGCTCGTCAACGGCGAGATCGTACGTGACGAGCGCCAGGGTGGGTACGCCACGGCCTCCATCCCGACCATCCTTCCCGCCGCGTCAGCGGATGCCCCCGCCAGCGACCCAACGCCCGTCGCGTCGGTGTATGCCCGGCTCGCCGCTGCACCTGAACCAGCACTGACGCACCCGTCGGCCCCGGTTCCCGAGACCTCCGTGTCGTTGCATCAGGCTGCGGTCGCTGCGGTCGCCGCGGCGGCTGCACCGGTTTCCACGCCGGATGCCGCTGCGCCAGCCCCGGTCGACGTCCCGCTGGTCGAGGATGCCGCGGCTGAGGACGCCCCAGCCACACCGGTGCCGCCGATGGCACGCCCCGTGCTGCCGGTCACCTCGAACGATGCCCCGGAGCAGCTCACGCTCGCCGAGAAACTCGGCCTGCGGGCGCCGGGGGAGAAACCCGACCAGACGGGCGAGCAAAACGTGGGGCCGACCCGATGAGGCTCGGTCTGGTGCTCTCCGAAGCCGCGAACGGTCTGCGGCGCAACGCCTCGATGGTCGTCTCCGTCGTGCTCGTGACCTTCATCTCGCTGACCTTCGTCGGTGCGGCCATTCTCATGCAGATGCAGATCGGCCAGATGAAGAACTTCTGGTACGACAAAGCGCAGGTCGGTATCTACATGTGCTCCGATATCTCCCCGGGTGAAACCTGCACCGGCGGCGACGCCTCGCCGGAGCAGATCGCCGCGGTCGAGGCTCAGCTCACATCGCCGACCCTCGCGCCGTTCATCGACAACTACTATTTCGAGACGCACGAGCAAGCCTTCGATAACTTCAAGAAGCAGTTCGCCGGCAACCCGGTCGCCGACTATGTCACGGCCGACCAGCTCAATCAAACGTTCTGGGTCAACCTGAAAGACCCGTCCCAGTCCGCGGTGCTCGTGGAGAGTCTGTCGGGAATCGCCGGTGTCGAGAATGTCGCTGACCAGCGAAAATACCTCGATCAGATCTTCTCCGTGCTGAATGTCGCCAGTTACACGGCCATTGGTATTGCCGGGTTGATGCTGATTGCGGCGGCGCTGCTCATTGCCACGACCATTCGCTTGTCAGCGTTCTCCAGACGCCGGGAACTGGGAATTATGCGCTTGGTGGGCGCGAGTAACCGGTTCATTCAGACGCCGTTCATTCTGGAGGGCGTGTTCGCGGCTCTGCTCGGTTCTTTGCTGGCCGGCGGTGCGATCGTGGCGCTCGTGTATTTCTTCGTGCAGGGGTATCTCGGCGCGAGGCTCACCGGCTTCGCCCTGGTCGGCATGGACGATGCGCTTGTCGTGGTGCCGATTCTGCTCGTGGTCGGTGCGGTGCTGGCCGCATTCTCGGCCAACTTCGCGATCACCCGCTACCTCAAGGTCTAATACAAGCGGATGCCGGGGGGCGGCCCGCGCCCTCAGGTTGCCCGGTGCCGCTAGACTGGTGGGCTGCTGAGCAGGCACCCTGCCTGCTCGAGGGCGACATCCGCTTGAAGAAACGAATTGAGGTGAGGTACATGCCCAGGGAACGTGGCGAAAAGGTCGTGGCGACCAATCGCAAGGCCCGACATGACTACCTCATCAGTGACACCTACGAGGCCGGGATGGTCTTGAGCGGCACCGAGGTCAAGTCGTTGCGCGCCGGGCGTGCCACCCTGGTCGACGGCTACGCCTTCATCGAGGGTGGCGAGGCCTGGCTCGACGCGGTGCATATTCCGGAGTATTCCGGCGGGTCCTGGACCAACCACCCCCCACGTCGCAAGCGCAAACTCCTTCTGCACAAGAAGGAGATCGTGAAGATCAGCCACAAGACCAAAGAGGGCGGCTACACGCTCATTCCGCTGCGCATCTACTTCGCCGACGGTCGGGCCAAGGTAGAAATCGCCGTCGCCAAGGGTAAGAAAGAGTACGACAAGCGCCAGACGCTGCGGGAACGCACCGACAAGCGCGAATCGGACCGCGCGATGTCGGCACAGCGACACCTCGGCGATTAGGTAATTATTTTTCCGTTGACGGTAGTTCTGTAGTAGAATTGAGGGCTGCACCGAAAGGTGCAGTTTGGTAACTCAACAGCGTGTGACACGAACCCAGCGCAGGCCCCGCGGCTTGCACTGTGTATGGGGATGATCGGTTTCGACATTGTTTGCGCAATTGTGAGAAGCGGGTCGAGGATGCAGGGTTATCTCGTAAACGATCTCTGCAAAACAATAAGTGCCAATTCAAAGCGCACTGACTTCGCTCTCGCTGCCTAAGCGAAAGCACTAAAGAAGTCCGCCAGACCGGGAATGCTCTCTACCCGGATCCTGACGCCATTTAGAGAGATTGCTTCTACATTGAGCCACGGGGTGTAGAGGGACTTTAACGAAGGCTGGGCCTGTCGGAGTAGATGCCAGTGGCAAATTCCGGGGCCGAGAAAGCGATTTCACTGGATACACCCGTAGAAGGCATATGACCACAGCAGTGGACCGGGGTTCAATTCCCCGCATCTCCACCATCGGTTCTGTCACACGCTGTTTTGTTTGACGTTATTGAGCATCCGCAGATAACTCTGGCCGCCCAAGTGGGCGGCCAGAGTTGTCTGGTCGACTGACAGCATGTGCAATAATATGCGTATGAATGCAGATACGAATTCTGGCACACTTGACCCAGCCGGAGATTACGTCGAGCTGGCCGTCGAGGTCTTCGCGATGCTCGCCGATGCCACGCGCATCCGCATCATTCTTGCCCTGCGCGATACGGAGTTGTCGGTGAACGAGCTCGCCGCTGCGGCCAACAAGTCTCAGGCGGCCGTCTCCCAGCACCTCGCGAAGCTGCGCCTCGGCCGCATTGTGACAACCCGCCGCGAGGGCACGCGCGTGTTCTACCGCCTCGCCAATGAGCATGCCCGCCAGTTGGTCGCTGATGCGATCTTCCAGGCCGAACATGCTCTTGAGGGTATCCCGGCGCATCACCGGCATCCGCTCGCGCAGGTCAGGACCGCCACGGAAGAAGACCCTCGTGCTTGAGGTACTGCGCAATAGAACTTATCGCCGGCTGTTCAGCGCCCAGATCGTGGCGCTCATCGGCACCGGAATGCTTACCGTGGCCCTGGGCCTGCTCGCGTTCGACCTCGCCGGCCTCCATGCCGGCATCGTGCTCGGCATCGCGCTGACCATCAAGATGCTCGCCTATGTCGGCATAGCTCCGGTGGTCTCAGCGCTGACCGTGCACGTGCCGCGCAAGACGTTGATGGTCTCAGCGGACGTTCTGCGCGCGATCGTCGCACTCTCCCTGCCGTTTGTTACCGAGGCGTGGCAGATCTACCTGCTCATCTTCGTGCTGCAGGCGGCCTCGGCCACGTTCACCCCGGCATTCCAGGCCCTCATCCCGGACGTGCTGCCTCAGGAGAGCGACTACACACGAGCCCTGTCGCTGTCCCGATTGGCCTACGACCTCGAGTCGCTGCTGAGCCCGATTCTGGCCGCCGCGCTATTGACCGTGGTCAGCTATCACTCCCTGTTCGTGGGAACCGTGGTCGGGTTCGTGGGCTCAGCCGTGCTCGTGCTCTCGGCCACACTGCCAGCACACCGGGCATCCGGTCCGACGCCCTTTCTGGAACGCCTCACCCGCGGCGCCCGCGTCTTCTGGCACACGCCGGAACTGCGCGCCCTGCTCGCTATGAACATGGTCGTCGCCTCGTCGACCGGCATGGTCATCGTCAACACCGTCGTGCTGGTGCAGAGCCACTTCGGTCGCGCCCAGTCCGACTTCGCGATCGCCCTGGCCTGCTACGGATTCGGTTCGATGCTCGTCGCGCTCGCGCTGCCGAGGCTGCTGGACCGCTGTGCCGACCGTCGCGTCATGCTGCTCGGTTGTGTTGTGCTGCCGGTCGGGCTTGGCGCCCTGGCCCTTGTTGTTGTCATGCCGGCGACGGCCATGACCTGGTCGGCTCTGCTCGTGATCTGGTTCGTGCTCGGCGCTGCTACAGCGCTGATCCTGACGCCGTCGGCCCGGTTGTTGCGCCGCTGCTCCGACGAGACGAACCGGCCCGCCGTCTTCGCCGTGCAGTTCTCGCTGTCCCACGCCTGCTTCGCCCTGACCTACCCCCTGGCCGGTGTGCTCGGTGCCCTGCTCGGCCTGGCACCGACGGCCCTCGTGCTGGCCGTGATCGGAGTGATGGCGACAGCCATTGCCGCTCGTGCCTGGACCGGGGTCAGCCCGGCACAGCGGCACGAAGTCACCGTCACCGTCACCGCCTGATCGTGCGGAGGGCCTGCGACCACATAGATGTGAACGGAAGGGGCGGGTCAGCAGAGGCGAATGCCGATCGCAGTGCGGATTCGGTCGCGCTGGCCGCCGGAGTGCACGATGAACTCGCCGTCGACACTGAGTTGGCTGGCGTGGCAGCGCAGGGCCGTCACGACGGTATCGCGCTGGGCCTTGAGGTCGAACCATTCCGCATCCGCTGTGGGGGTATCGAGAATCTCTGCGTAGGGAATCGTGAGCGTGCGGCTGGCAGCGAGCGCGGCGTCGTGCACACGAACATGGTCGGGATGCCCGTAGCCGCCGGCGGCGTCGTAGCTGATGACGAGGTTTGGTTGCACGTGCTGGAGAACGGCCACGAGGTCGTTGGTGACTTCGGCCAGCGGCGCCCGGGCGAGGGCATCCGTTTCAGAATCGGGTGCCGGACCGGCCAGACCAGGGCGGATCCACTCCATGCCGGAGTCGCGGTAGCGGCGCGGGGGGAGTCCGGGCGCACGGGCCGGAGTTTCGCCCAGCCAGAAGCCCGCCTTGACCCCGAGGGTCGCGGCGGCGCGGTCGAGTTCGCCTTCGCGCTCCTCGGCCAGGGCCGGGCTGCCGGCGAGCGCTGAGAGTGGCCCGGCGACGACTTCTCCACGCTCACCTCGGGTGGCAGTGACCAGGCTGACCCGGATGCTGCGGCTCGCGAGATACGCGATGAGGCCGCCGGTGCTGATGGTCTCGTCGTCGGGGTGCGCGTGCACGAGCAGAACAGACGTGACGGAGTCAAGAATGCTCATGCCTCGATCAACTTCTGGCCGTTGGGGGCCGGCGGCGGGTCGGGGTCGACGAGGTCGTCGTGGTGGATGGCGTCGACGCGGGTGTGCAGCGGCTCGCCGCTGCCGCCCCACTGCAGCGAGATGATCTCGGCGGCGATCGAAACCGCGGTCTCTTCGGGCGTACGCGAGCCGAGGTCGAGGCCGATCGGGCTGCGCAGCCGGGCCAGCTCCGCGTCGGTCACACCGACTTCGCGCAGCCGCTCCAGCCGGTCGAGGTGGGTGCGACGCGACCCCATTGCGCCGATGTAGGCCACGGGCGGGCCGTGCAGGGCGGCTTCGAGCAGGGGAACGTCGAATTTCGGGTCATGGGTGAGCACACAGATGACCGTGCGGGGGCCGATGAGCCCGCCGGCGATCTGTTCGCGCAGGTAGCGGTCGGGCCAGCTCACGACGACCTCGTCGACGCCGGGAAACCGGGCGGCGGTCGCGAACACGCCGCGGGCGTCGCAGACCGTGACGCGGTAGCCCAGAAAGGTGCCGAGCCGGGCCAGGGCGGTGGCGAAATCGATCGCACCGAAGACGAGCAGGCGTGGCCGTGGCGCGTAGCTCGCGAAGAACACCCGCATGCCTTCGCCGCGCCGCTCGCCGTCGGGACCGTAGGTCAGGGTCGTGTTGCGACCGGCTGCGAGCAAGCCCTGGGTGTCGTCGCCGATGGCGCTGTTGGCGCGGTCCGATCCGAGGTCGCCCTCGAATCCGTGCGGCCGCACCACGAGGTGTCGGCCGAGCCAGCTGGCATCCGCATGTTCGATGATCGTGGCTACGCCCACCGGGCGGCCGGCGGCCACGTCGTCGTGCACCCCCTCGAGCAGGGCAAAGGTATCGCGGGAGACGGGTTCGATGAAGACGTCAAGAATGCCACCGCAGGTGAGCCCAACGGCGAACGCATCGTCGTCGCTGATGCCGTAGCGCACCAGCACCGGCACGCCGTCCTCGGCAACCTGGGTAGCCAGTTCGTAGACGGCGCCCTCGACGCAGCCGCCCGAGACCGAGCCGGCCACGGTGCCGTCGGCGCTGACCAGCATGGAGGTGCCGGCCGGGCTTGGCGCGGACTGGAAGGTGCGCACGACCGTGGCCAGGCCCGCCGTGGCGCCGTTCTGCCAGCCGGTAAAGAGGGTATCCAGAATTTCACGCATGTCGGTGTCCCTTCTGTCGTCGCCGCGTTTGGTCAGCGGCCAGACGCGCGTCGACCGATTCGGTATGCGATGAAGGCTACCGTGGCCAGCAGGCCCAGAAGGTTCACCGGGTCACTCAGCTGGTCGGCGATGACGCCCTTGACCAGGCTCATTGCGTCGAGGGTCGGCGCCGCGGCCGGTGTGGAGCGGTGCCCTGGGTCACGCCGTCGGTTTCGACCAGCACGAGTGTGACCATTGCCTGGGTGGTGCCTTGCCCTCGGGTTTCTTGCGCCTTGCCGGAGATCACGGCGCGGTGCACCTCGGTGTCGCGCTCGTCGACAGTCATCCGGCCACAGTACTGCATGGTCAGCGGGCCGAGCTTGACCTTCATGTCCACCTGATAGTTGTCGTCGGAGAGCTTGTTCAGAATCTGTGCGCCCGGCACGTAGAAGGCGACGCGTTCGACGTCCATCGGGATGTCCACACCGTGGCGACGGGGGCGATAACGGTGAAGGTGCTGTCGAGTTGCATCAGGGTGTCCTCTGGTGGGTGGTCTGCGGGTCGTGTGTGGCGTCGCGATAAATGGTCGAGGCGTGGTGAAACCGTGCCGAGCGGATGCCGACGGGTCACCGCGAATGGCGGCCGTCTGCGCGAGCGCCGGGTCGGGGTCGCGCAGGGCGAGTTGGCGGTTCAGCCGGGTGCGGTGCGGGGAGAACATAAAGGCTTCGGCTCGGGTTTCGGAGCCGATGGCCGGGGGAGCGTTCGGATCGCCGCGGCGTCGCGCCGGGTCGAGCCGACCGTCAAACACGGCGCGTAACACCGCGTTGAAGCGGACGAGGTGTTGCTGCCCGGAGACGAAAACGACCGGGCAGAGCGAGCCGCCGATGGTGCCGTGGTTGCGCACGATCGGGTCGGCAATGAGGCGTTCGGCCTCGGTGATGATGGGGAACAGGCGTCTGACGTCGTCGGATTCGAGCAAAGTGCTGTGCCTTGTCATAGCGCTGATGCGCAAAAACCCGGCCGTCGACGAGTAGATGGTCGAGCTCGAACAGGCCGTTGATGACGCTGAGCCAGTCGTGGCGGGCGCGCCGCAGCTTGCTCCCCGCACCCAGCCGGAGTCAAACATCACCCCGGTGCTTGGTCAGGGGCGGCGGTTCCAAGACTTCCAGAATTTCGATTCCGCTCGTTCGGCTTTCTGCTGCTCCAGGGCGTGCAGGCGGCCGTAGCTGAACGTGTTTTCACCGTGCAGGTAGGCGTCGACCGCGCCCCGGCGACGCAAGCGCTCGCGAGCGATGACACTGTCGTGCTGGTCGCCGAGAATGGTCTGCAGTTTCTGGGCGAAACGCGTCACTCGGGCAGATCGCTTGTGGCTGATCGGATGCGCCGTCTCGGCGGCGTACCGCAGCCGCTTTGCGCGCTTGCGGGTCGTGTGAAGGGCCGCGTCGCGCTCCGGCCCCGGCACGGTTGTTCTGGCCTGGCGAACCGCCCGGCGCAGCTTCGTCCACTCCTTCATGACCAGCGCGGGAACAAGCACGCGGGCATCCTGACCTGCTACGGGAGTGAATGACGGCGAAGCGACGAGGGTATCCAGGGCGTCAAGCAGTCGAAAGTAGCGGTGGCTGTCGAGGGCTGTCAGAAGCGTGTGCTCGGCGGTGTCGGCATTCGTTTCGGAGCGGGTTTCGAGGCGTTCGCGAATGGGGCCGAGCAGCAGAGCCGGGGGCTCGCGGTCGAGCAGACCAGCGAGGCGCCGCTGCAGTACCTCCTCGTCGCGGGAGCCACCGAGCACGGCGGCGAGCCAGCCGAGTTCGGTGCGGAGGTGGTGCACGACGGTCGGGTCGACGAGGGAACGATAGGTGGCCAGCACCGAGCGCATCCGGCGGGTGGCGACGCGCATGGCGTGCACGGAGCCGGCCGTGTGCTGGCGAATCTGCAGGTCCTCTCGGCGAATGACGTTGATCTGGTCGCTCAGGCTGGCCAGCAGCACGTTCCCGGCCGGGCCACCCGGGGTTGGGCGATGCCGGTTCGCCGTGGGGGCTGCCGGGAACCGGTCGCCGAGGGCGCGCGCCAGTTTCGAGGCGTGCTGTGACACGAGGATGCCGGCGCTCGCGAGCACAGATTGCCCCGCGTCGAGCAGGTCCTCCGGTCCGTCGACGAGCTCGATCTCCCATTCGCGCCAGGCCACGGAAGCCGGTTCGTGAATGAGCCGTTCGGCCTGCACTCGGTCGTCGCAGAGCACGGCGAGGGTTTCGCCTCCCGCACCGATCAGGGCGTGCACCACCCGGGTGGTATGCAGACGTGCGACGGGAACGAGTGGTGCGTCGCGTACGTAGACCCGCACGAGCTGCGCGAGCGACTCGGGTACGGCATCCGCTTCGCCCTGCTTGTGCACGCCGCGCGGGGCGTGAATTTCGCGGCGATGACCGACATCGATTGGCAGTTTCAGGTGCCACCCGGCATCGTCGCCGCCGGTGCGTCGGCGCAGGGTGATCTTTGCGCTGCCAAGAACGAGGTTGCTCGTGTCGAAATAGACGGCCTCGAGGTCGTGTGTCACCGGCTCCGCGACGGCCTGCACGCCGGGTAAGTCGTTCAACCGCGGCAACAGTGTCAGCTCGTCGACGTCAAACTTGCGTTCCATCTCAACACCACCGTTAGAGTCCACGATTCAGCCTAGCGCGGGCGTACCCGGGCCAGGCTGAATCGTTGCGCGTTGCGCGTTGCGCGTTGCGCGTTGCGCGTCAGGCGTTCGCGAGCCACAGGTCGGGGCCGAATACCTCGTAGTGGATGCGGTCGGCCGGCACCCCGGAGGCGAGCGCCTGCGAGCGGATCGAGCGCATGAACGGCAGCGGGCCGCAGAGATAGACCGACGCGTCGTCAGGAATGGTCACGTTGTCAAGTGACATGAATCCGTCGTGGATTCCCTTGCCGGATGACGGCGTTTCCAACCACAGTTCGAGCTCGGCCGCCTCGAGTTCGGCGACGTCCTCGCGCATCTGGTCGCGCAACGCCCAGCGCTCGAGAGTGCTCTCAGCGTGCAGCACGAGCACCTCACGCGTGGAATTCGACTCGGCGAGGGAGCGCAGAATCGACGCGCTCGGGGTGCAGCCGATGCCGGCCGAGGCGAGCACGAGTGGTCCATCGCCCTCGGCGAGGGTGACGTCGCCGCAGGGGTTCGACAGAATGAGCTGGTCGCCGACCTGCACGTCGCGGTGCAGCGCGGGGGAGACCTCGCCGTCAGCGTCGAGCCTCGTCGTGAAGACGCGGGTGTCGGTGCCCGTGCCGGACGACAGCGAATACTGGCGAACCTGATGAATACCGTCGGGCATCGTGACGGTCACGCCAACGTACTGGCCGGCGCGGGAGGCAGAAACAGGGGTGTCATCGGCGGGCACGAGGGTGAAGGTGAAGGCGTCGATACCGGCCTTCTCCTTGGCGATGACTGTCCACGGGGCGAGCGGCTTGTCGCTCGCGAGACCGGCGTAGAGGTGGTTTTCGAGCTTGATCAGGGCGTGCGCCATGAGCCAGTACACGTCGGTCCAGGCGGCGGCGATATCGGCGGTGATGACGTCGCTCAGCTCATCGGCGATGGCCTCGAACAGGTACTTGTAGACGATGTCGTACTGCTCAGGAACGATGCCGAGCGAGACGTGCTTGTGCGCGATGCGACCGAGCATGATTTCGGGGGCGCTGTCGGGGTTCTGCACGAGGTGCGCGGCGAACATGGCGATACTGCCGGCGAGGGCCTGCTGCTGCGTGCCGTTCTTCTGGTTGGAACGGCTGAACAACCCGTCAAACAGTTCGGGGTGGGCGGTGAGCATGCGGTGATAGAAGTTCTTCGCGATCTCGGGCATCCGCTCGCCGACCAGCGGCAGGGTGGCTTCGATGAGGGGGAGGGACTGGGGCGAAAGCATGAATACTCCTTCTGCATAACCGACACCCGGTTGTGGGGGCCTTCAGCAAAAGTAGCATTTGAAATACCAATTACGCGGATAATTTCTACAAGTCGTAGAAATTAGGGACTTTAGTCCTACCGCACCAAACCCAGCGGGGCGAGCACCGGTCCATCCGGTTTTCCGTGCGGGAGAGTGGAGATGACCAGGTCATCCAGCTCGCGGTAGAAGGATTCCCGGGCTCGGCGCAGGGCGCCGCGGAGGCCGCATCCGCTGAGCAACGGGCACGGACCACTAAGCGTGTCGCAGGCGGCGAGGTCGGTGCGCGTGTCGAGTTGGCGCAGGAGCGCCCCGACAGTGGCCTCGCGACCGAGCGCGCTGATGCGCACGCCGCCGCTCCGCCCTCGAATGGCCTCAACCAGGCCGAGCTGCCGTAGCCGCAACAGCGCCTTGCTCACGTGGTTGTAGGGCGTGCCCACCTCGGCGGCGACCACTCTCGATGTGAATGTCATGCTCTCCGGCGCCGCACACAGCAGCATGACGACCCGCAGACAGACGTCGGAAAAAGCGTTGATTCTCATGCCTTAACTGTAGATGCGCCAGTCTCAGCGCAGATATAAGAGAGAATGGGGCAAGTGAACACTGAGTCGGAGACGCTGTTTGAGGTAATCCGCTTTGTGGACCTGGCCGGTGTACTCGCCAATGCCATTCTCGGCGGGGTCGCAGCACGCACCGCACGCCTCGACATTGTCGGTTTCGTGGTGCTCGCGATCATGAGCGGGCTCGGCGGCGGAGTGATTCGCGACACCCTGCTGCAGCAGGGCAGCCCGGCAGCGCTGATCGACCCGGCGTACCTGATCTGCGCCATCCTCGGCGGGGTCATCGCCTTCTTCGTCACCTTCAACGGCCGCTGGACCCGGCGCGTGCTGCTGCTCCTCGATGCGCTCGCCGTGGGTTGCTGGTCGGCGGTGGGCGCGCAGAAAGCGCTCGAGGCCGGCCTCGGCTGGCTGCCCGCCATTCTGCTCGGCATTATCACGGCGGTCGGCGGTGGCATGGTGCGCGACATCATGTTGCTCAAGGTGCCGACAATTTTCGGCGGCAATACGCTCTATGCCACGAGCGCGCTGCTCGCGAGCACCGAGATGGTCATTCTGAGTCAGCTCGGTTTCGTGGCGATTGGCACCGGGGTTGCCATTCTCAGTGGCGCCGGCCTGTCGCTGCTGGCCAAACGCTACGGATGGATTCTTCCGACCGGCTACGCGCTGCGCATTCCCCAGCCGATTCTGCTGCTGAACCCCCGGGCTTGGCGTCAGCGACGCCTCGACGCGCGGAATGCCCGCAACGTCGTGAATCCCGATGATCCGGGTGCCACGGTCTGACCGGCACATTGGTCCAACCCGCACGTTGGTTTACCCCGCACGTGGTCTGCTCGGCGTCCCGTCAAGCGGATGCCTGGCTATGCCGGGTTCAGCACGGCCAGTGTCGCGTCGTGCAACAGGCCGTTGGTGGCGAGGGCGCTGCCATGCCAGGGGCCGGGCTGGCCGTCGACCGAGGTGAACCGGCCGCCGGCCTCCTGCACGATGGGGGCGAGCGCCGCCATGTCGTAGGGCTGCAGGTCGAATTCGCCGGCAATGTCGAGGTGGCCCTCGGCGAGCAGCATGTACGACCACATGTCGCCGTAGGCTCGGGTGCGCCAGACCTGACGGGAGAGATCCACGAGCTCGTTGAGGTGCCCGGCACTGTCCCACTGCTGCAGACTGCCATAGCTGATGGATGCCTCGGCGAGGGTGTCGACGCCGGAGACGGCGAGGCGCTCGGGGGAGGCGCCCGGGGTGCGCTCATCGCTCGACCAGGCGCCGGCTCCGACGGATGCCCACCAGCGCTTGCCGAGGGCCGGTGCGCTCACGACGCCCACGACGGGAACGCCGTCCACGGCGAGGGCAATGAGTGTGGCCCAGATCGGGAGGCCGCGCATGAAGCCTGCGGTGCCGTCGATTGGATCGATGATCCACTGGCGCGTCGTCGAACCAACCGTGCCGAACTCCTCGCCGAGAATGCCGTCGTCGGGGCGCTGTTCGGCGAGCACGCCGCGGACGGCCCGCTCGACGGCCTGGTCGGCATCCGTCACCGGGGTGCGGTCGGGTTTAGTGGTTACGACGAGGTCGAGAGCGGTGAACCGCGCTCGGGAGATCGCGTCGGCTGTATCGGCGAGCTCCAGGGCGAGTTTGAGGTCGTCGGCGAGGGAATGAATTCGAGGCTCAGTCACCCTGTCAAGAATAGTAATGCTGGGCGTCGGCGCGCGCCACGCGCGGTTTGTCGGTTCGATTGGCGGGGAGCCCTTTCATGGTGTTAGGGTTACACGTTGCCGCGGGTTGGTTCGCGGCCGAAAACGCACCTCTAGCTCAATTGGCAGAGCAACTGACTCTTAATCAGTGGGTTCCCGGTTCAAGTCCGGGGGGGTGCACCAATGCAACAGAAAAATAAAGCCCGACCAGCGTAAACACTCAGAACGGGCCTTCTGCTCGTCTCCGGAAATAACACTGAATTCTCCCGGTTCACCGCCTATTATCATCCAGTAAACGTGGACTTTGGTGGGGATCAACGAGTATTCAAACTGCGAAACTCAGCAGCCCTGCAGCGGGGCAACGAGTTGTCGGGGAAGTCCTGCGCTCGGCCGGCCCACGCGAACTTGGCGGCGACCTCACGAACGTCGGGGGTTTCAGTGACGCGCTGCACATACGCGCGGATGGTCGTCGAAAGTTCCGGTTGCCCCAAAAGAAGCGAAGCGGCTTCCTGTCTCTGGTGGGGACGAGTTTGATCTATACGGGCCCTGCCGGGGCGACGTGGAAGTTCATCCCGGTGTCGGGCTCCACGACGGCGTTCACGTCGCCGGCCGGGTTCAAGCAGGTCTTGGTGAAGTCGAGCACGACGTATACGTTGACGGATCTGACGACTCGTCAGGTCGTCACGTTCGATGTGAATGGGGACGCTACGTCGGTGGCCGATCGGAACGTGAATATCACGTCGATTCTCCGCACCTCGGGGGTGCCGACGTCCGTCGTATCTACGGCCGGCCCGGTAGGCGCCCGGACGGCCGCTCTCAGCTATGACGCCGGTGCGCTGTCGCTCTCGGTGACGCAGAGCGCGAACCAGTACAACACCCGCACGGTGACCTACACCAAGGACTCGAGTTCGAACTTGACGTCTTTCGTCGATGCGGCTGGGAATATCACCGCGTTTGGGTACGCTGGCACCGATCTGACCCGGATCACCGGCCCGTCGGGGGCGGTGACGACGATCAGCTACAGCGGGACGACGCACATGGTCTCCACGATCAACCAGCAGAACACGACGGCCGGGTCGCCCGGCACGTCCACGACACGTCTGACCTACCCGTCGACGTCGCAGACCCTCGTCGCGGGGCCCAACACCGACCCGGCAGTCGCCGTCGGGGCGGGGGCGCACACCACGTATTCGATCAACCCGACCCAGGACTTGGTCTTGCAGGCGACCGATCCGATGGGACGTGTGCGGTCCAAGACGTATACCGGCAACTCGGACACCCTGACGGCGACGGTCGGGGCCACCGGCGCCCCCGGCCCCGGCACGACGAGCGGCACGTATGGTGCCAACGGCGGGAACTCCCTGACGAAGGTGCAGTCCCCGGGGGGAGCATCATCGTCGACGACGTATAACACGGCGGCGAACACGGCCTACCTTCCGGCTACGGCGACGGATGCCGACGGGAATCAGAGCCTCCTGACCTACAACGGTGCCGGCAACCCGCTCACCAGCGCGGACGCAACCGGTGCGGTGGCCGCGGTAACGCCCAACATGGACGGCACCGTGGCGACGGCGACCGGTCCGGGCAACGGCAGCAACAACACCGTCTACACCTATAACGGAAACCATCAGCTGGCCACGGTCACCCCGGTGACCGGGTCCAGCCTCGGGGTGAAAACGTATACCTATGACCCGTATGGCCGGGTCGCCTCCCAGACCGATGGGCGGGGAAACACGACCCGGTACAGCTACGACCAGGATGATCGCCTGCTCAGTGTTGCTCTGGCGGATGGCTCGGCAACGGTGACGAATACCTTCGACGCGGTCGGGAATCTGACCCGGAGTATCAGCCCGACCGGGACGATCACCAACACGTTCGACCAGCTCAATCGTCAACTCACGACTGCCAACACGGCTGGCGGTTCCGAGACGTACACCTACGACAAGGCCTCCAACGAGGCCACGTCCGCCGATTCGTTCGGGACCTACACGAACACGTTTGATGCGTCCGGTGTGCTCACGAGCACTCAGTATCCCAAGTCGGGGGCGTATCAGTTCACTCGGTATGCGACCGATGCTCAAGGACGGCGCACCGATACGTGGTTGCAGTCCACGAACCCAAACAACTCCTCCTGGGCGGGCCACCAGATCACCAGCTATGATCCCTCCGGCCGCGTCGCCCGGCTGACCTCGTCGACGAACACGGGTACGGCTGCCGCGCCGAACATCGCGGTCGTTTTCGACACCACCTATTGCTACAACTCCGCTTCAGCCGCCCCGACGTGTGGCACCGCCACGGCCACCGACCGCTCCAAACTGCGGTGGTCTCTGGACTCCCTCACTGGCCAGGCCACGACGTATGCCTACGACACGGCGGGCCGGGTCAGCCAGGTCGCCCAATCGGGCAGTTCTGGAGGCAATAGCACCTTTACTTTCAGCTACGATGCTCGAGGTAACCGGCTCAGCCAAGTCGTGACCGGCGCTGCGACGTCCTCGCAAACGCTGACGTATAACGCGGCAAACCAGATCACCACCGCCGGGTACACCTACGACGGCGCGGGGAACCTCACCGCTACCCCGACAGCTGCCTATACGTATAACGGGTTTCAACAGATGACCAGCGCCACCACCAACGGTGTCACCTCGACCTACATCTACGCGGGCGCCGACCAGAAAGCCGTCCTGACCGAAAGCACTCCCACCCGCACCTACTCGATCGGCTACGGCAAGAACGATGCCCAGGGTAACCCCGAGGTCACCACATACACCGTCAACGGCAACGGCGCTCATGTGTATAGCGACCCGATTACAGGGCAAGCGCTCATGCTGACCACCTCAACAGGTATCAGTGGCATCTACGTCTGGGACGGCCTTGGCAACCCCGTCGGACTAATCGTTGACTTCGCCAGCAACGTCTTCTCCTACAGCTACGACCCCTACGGCGCGCAAGTCCTCACCGCCGGCGGAACCGGAAACGGCTCCGCACAAAACCCCTACACGTTCAAAGCCGGCATCCAAGACTGGGCTGCTGCGGGGATTTCGGACAGCGGAATTAGTGGATTCGTCTACGCTGCCAGGGCTGGCTGCTGATAACCATAGTGGACTTCGTTGGGCCGTCGGTAACCGAGCGCTGAGTGCCGGCGACGGCTGTTGTAAAACCCC
>NZ_JAJAYI010000032.1 GCF_026786305.1 Cryobacterium sp. | reverse complement strand
CGTACCGGGGTAACTCTGACCGTCCCGCTCAGGGCGAGCGTCCGGCGTACCGGGGTAACTCGGACCGTCCGTCCGGCGGCAACGATCGTGCTCCGTACCGGGGTAACTCTGACCGTCCCGCTCAGGGCGAGCGTCCGGCGTACCGGGGTAACTCGGACCGTCCGTCCGGCGGCAACGATCGTGCTCCGTACCGCGGCAACTCGGACCATCCCGGGCAGGGCGGGGACCGCAAACCCTGGGACAAGGATGGGGCACGCCCCGAGCGCAGCAACCGGCCCAGCAGCGACCGGCCCAGCAGCGACCGGCCGCGCTCCGACAACGACAGCAAGCCGTGGACCCAGCGCGGCGGCTCGCCTAACCGTGCCGGTGCGCCGCGGGTCGATGCCGGTAAGAAACTGTGGACGCGCGACGGTGCCCCGGCTCGTAACGACCGCGATGCGCGCGTCGTCGAAGAGGAGATGACCGAAGAGCAGCGCATGCAGCGCGAGCTGCGTTCGGTGCGTCCGCGTCACGACGACCCGGAACTTCCCGACGACATTTCGGCCAACGACCTTGACCGCATTGCACGCAACGAACTCAAAACCCTGACAAAGGAGAACGCCGAAACCGTCGGACGCCACCTGGCCATGGCCGCCCGCGTCATCGACGAAAACCCGCAGCTCGCCCACCAGCACGTGATGAGCGCCGCCCGCCGGGCCGGCCGCATCGGTGTGGTGCGCGAAAGCCTCGCGATCACCGCGTACGCCACCGGTGACTTCGCCCTGGCCCTGCGCGAACTGCGCACCTACCGTCGTATTTCCGGCTCGAACGACCAGCTGCCCCTCATGGTCGACAGCGAACGTGGCGTCGGCCGCCCCGACCGTGCCCTCGAGCTCGGCCGTTCGGTCGACCGCAGCACGCTGCCCCCCGCCGTGCAGGTGGGCCTGGCCATCGCCATGTCGGGGGCACGCCTGGACCTCGGTGAAACGCATGCTGCGCTCGTCGAGCTCGAAATTCCGCAGCTCAACCCCAACACGGCCTTCTCCTACAGCCCCGAGCTGTTTGCCGCGTACGCGGAGGTGCTCACCGAACTCGGACGTGAGGGCGAAGCCGACGAGTGGCTCGAGCGGGCCTCCCGCGCCGACGCCGCCATCGGTGCCTCCGGCGACGATGACGAAACCATCGAAATCGAAGAGATGGAAGACGACGACGACGACGCCCTCGCCTACTTCGCCGCTGACGCCGGAGATGACGACACCGTATCCATCGACACCGTATCCATCGACACCGAGACGGAGCCGGATGCTGCATCGCCGAAAGCCTGAGTCGGCGACGCCGCTGGCCGGCGTTGACGTTCTGCTGGCCGATCTTGACGGTGTGGTGTATGCGGGCCAGGCGGCGATTCCCCTTGCAGTCGAGAGCCTGAACCGTGCCGCCGAGACCATTCGCGTGGGCTACATCACCAACAACGCCTCGCGCACCGATCAGTCGGTCGCCGACCACCTCACTCAGCTCGGGCTGACGGTGGAGGCAGCGGATGTTGTCACCTCCCCCCAAGCGGCCGTGCGGCTGCTGGCGGAACAGGTGGCTCCCGGCGCGAGCATCCTCGTTGTTGGTGGCGCCGGGCTCGTTGACGAGGTCGTCAAGGCCGGATTCGTGGTGACCCGCTCGGCCGACGACAAGCCGGCCGCGGTGATTCAGGGCTTCGCGCCGGAGGTCGGCTGGGTGCACCTGGCCGAGGCGGCGTTCGCGTTGAACGCCGACGGTGTGGGCATGGGAATTCCGTGGATCGCAACCAACACGGACTGGACCATCCCGGTCGCGCGCGGCATCGCACCCGGCAACGGGACGCTCGTCTCCGCCGTTCATACCGCCGTTGGCCGACTGCCGCTCGTGGCCGGCAAACCCGAAGCAGCCATCTTTTTGGAGGCCACGCGCCGTTTCAGCGCGCAAAATGCGCTCTTCATCGGTGACCGACTCGACACCGACATCCTGGGTGCCAATCGGGCCGGAATCCCCGCTGTGCTCGTGCTCACCGGCATCGACCGGGCCAAGCAGGCCCTCGCCGCCGACAAAGAGTCGAGGCCGGCATTCATTATTGAGAACCTCCAGCAGTTGCACGAGCCCTACCCGGAAACCGTGTTCTCCAAGGACGGCTCGACCGCCACGGTGAACGGCGCGAGCGTGCGCATCAACGGTAACGACGTGCAAATCGTCAAGGACGGCGACGGCGGTATCAACCTGCTGCGCGCCGCCTGCGCAGCGATCTACCGATCGGGACGGGCGATTTACGGACTCAACGTTCCGGAGCGACTCTATCTCGCGCAGTAGCCTAGACAGTGTGAACCCCGAGCCCGTCATGCCCGATCCCGTACCGGTTGATCTCGCCGCGCAACTGGCCGACATCGAGAGCCAGCCGCTCGACCAGCGCGCCAAGGCCTTCGGACAGCTGCAGGAGCGGTTGCGCGCACAGCTCGAAGACGCTGATGTCAACGTTGAAGCTGATACCGACCAGGCGGGCCAGGCATGAATGGCGCTGAGGCCCCCGCGCCGAAAAACCCACACGACCATGAAACAGACGCACCCATGCCTGAGCACCTGAACGACGCTGACCTGAACGACGCTGTCCTGAACGACGCTGTCCTGAACGACGCTGACCCGTTTGATGTCCTCCCAGAACGGATGCCCGCCTGCCGCCTCGACGCCGCCCTGGCCGATCGTGGGCTGGTTCGCTCCCGAACGGTCGCTGCCAAACTCATTGCCGACGGCCTCGTCACGGTGGACGGCGTACCGGTCGTGAAGGCCAGCACCAAAGTCTCAGCGGACGCCGTTCTTGATGTGGCTGCGACCGACCACTACGTCAGCCGGGGGGCCCACAAGCTCAACGCCGCCCTCGACGCATTCAACCTCACCGTCACCGGCCGCACGGCGCTCGACGCCGGCGCGAGCACGGGCGGTTTCAGCCAGGTACTGCTCGAACGCGGTGCCGCCCAGGTCATCGCCGCCGATGTCGGACATCGCCAGCTCGCCGCGCAACTGGAGACCGAGCCGCGGTTGAAGCTGGTCGAGGGCTACAACATCCGCTATGCGACCCCGGAAACCCTCGCCGGGGCATCTGGAATCGACACCCGACCCGACCTTGTCGTGGCCGACTTGTCGTTCATCTCGCTCACCACTGTGCTGCCAGCCCTCGTGGCCACGGCTGCGCCGGGCGCCGATTTCGTGTTGCTGATCAAACCGCAGTTCGAGGTGGGCCGTGGCGGCATTCGTGAGGGCATCGTGCACGACAGGGGACTGCGCTCCGACTCCGTGGCTGGCGTGCTCTGGGCCGGCTGGGACCTCGGCCTGAAAGTCTGCGGCGTCATCGCCTCACCCATCATCGGGGCGGCCGGAAATCACGAGTATCTGTGCTGGATGAGCGCCACGGCCGGCACAAATCCGACAGAATGGATGGACCGGATCGAAGCACTGGTGGGAGCGTGACGAGTTGAGCTACACCCCGCGGTACTTTCTCATCGTGGCCCACACCGGTCGCGCCGACTCGCTTGAGGCCGCCGCGACGGTCTGCAAGCAGCTCATCGCCAGCGGCGCTGTGCCGGTGCTCGCCGTGGACGAACGGGCCGATCTCCTCGCCTCCTCGCCCGAGCTCAACGGGCACATCGCGATTCTCGGCGAGAGCGTGTTGACCGCTGAGCTGGAACTGGTCATCGTGCTTGGCGGTGACGGCACCATTTTGCGTTCGGCGGAACTCGTGCGCGGTTGCTCGGCCCCACTGCTCGGCATCAACCTCGGCCACGTCGGATTTCTCGCCGAGAGTGAGCGCGACGACCTCGGTGAGGCCGTGCACCGCGCCCTCAAGGGGGACTACGAGGTCGAAGAACGCCTCGCCCTATCGGTCCGGGTCAAGGTGGCCGACGAGGTCGTCTACGAAACCTGGGCTCTCAACGAGGTCACCGTCGAAAAGGCCAGCCGTGAACGCATGATTGAGGTCGTCGTCGAGGTGGACGGTCGCCCGCTGTCCTCGTTCGGCTGCGACGGCGTCGTGTTGTCCACCCCGACCGGCTCGACCGCCTATTCGTTCTCGGCCGGCGGCCCGATTGTCTGGCCCGGCGTTGAAGCGCTGCTGCTGGTTCCCCTCAGCGCCCACGCCCTGTTCGCCCGGCCGCTGGTGGTCGGCCCGGAATCGTCGCTCGCCGTCGAGGTTCTTTCGCGTACCGGCGCCCGCGCCGTGCTGTGCGCCGACGGACGCCGCACCCACGATCTACCGACCGGAGCCCGCGTGATCGTGCGACGCTCCAGTGTGCCGGTGCGCCTGGCCCGCCTGCATATCGGCCCCTTCACCGACCGCCTGGTCAATAAATTCAACCTGCCCGTCACCGGCTGGCGCGGCCCGGTCGGCCGCGAGTGATCGCGCGCATCGGATGGTCGGCGCGGCCGGTCCCCAGGGATCGAGGCCGCGAGTGATCGACGAACTATTCATTCGCGACCTCGGCGTCATTGCCGAGGCGACGCTACCGCTCGGCCCCGGATTCACCGCCGTCACCGGCGAAACCGGCGCCGGTAAGACCATGGTGGTCACCGCTCTCGGACTGCTGCTCGGCGATCGAGCGGATGCCGGCACCGTACGTCAGGGCCAGAAGCAGAGTTTCGTACAGGGTCGCTGGGTCATTGACCCCGCCAGCGCTGTCGCGGACCGGGTGCGTGATGCCGGGGGAGACCTCGACGGCCCCGAACTCATTCTCGGACGCTCCGTCTCAAGCGAAGGGCGCAGTCGCGCGATGGTCGGTGGCCGCGGCGCGCCCGCGAGCGTGCTCGGCGACCTGCGCAACGACCTCGTCGTCGTGCACGGTCAAAGCGACCAGGTGCGCCTGCGCTCCGCCGCCGCCCAGCGCGACGCCCTCGATCGCTTTGCCGGCTCCGACCTCGCCGCCGTGCTCGGCGACTACCAGCACGCCTTCCACCGCTGGCAGGCCAACCAGGCCGATCTTGACCGGCTCCAGACCGAACAAGACCTGCGCGCCCGCGAGGCCGACGACCTGCGCGCCGCGATTGCCGAGATTGAAACGGTCGCCCCGCAACGCGGCGAGGACGCCGAGTTGGGCGAACGCGCCGAGCGCCTCGGTAACCTTGAAGAACTGCGTCTGGCCGGCGAACAGGCCCGCCAGCTCATCTCCGCCGAAGACAATCCCGACGATCTGCCCGACGTCGTCGCCCTGCTCGAGACCGCCCGGCGCGCCCTTGACCGGGTCGCCGTCCACGATGTGGCCCTGCCACCCCTCGTCGCCGCCATTGCCAATGTCGGTTTCGTCGTCGCCGACATCGCCGCCGAACTCTCCAGCTACCTGGCCGGCCTCGACGCCGACGGCGCCCGCGAACTCGAAATCGTGCAGGAACGCCGCTCCGAACTGAGCATCCTCGCCCGCAAATATCCGGGCGGCCTCGGGGAAGCCATCGAGTTTCTCGATACCGGCCGCACGCGGCTGCTCGAACTCGACTCCGACTCGGACCGCATCGAAACGCTCACGGCCGAAGCGGATGCCGACCACAAATTGGTCACCACGCGAGCCGCCGCCCTCACCGCGTTACGCGCAGCGGCGGCCGTGCAGCTCGGTGCCCGGGTGACCGCCGAGCTCGGCGCGCTGGCGATGCCGGATGCCGTGCTCCACGTGGCGGTCGAACTCGGCCCGGAGTTCACCGTCACCGGCAGCGACCTCGTACGCCTGCTGTTGCAACCGCACGCGGGCGCCGAACCGAGAGCGTTGGCGCGCGGGGCATCCGGTGGAGAACTGTCCCGGGTGATGCTCGCCATCGAGGTCGTCATCAACGCGACCGACCCGGTGCCGACCTTCGTCTTCGACGAGATCGACGCCGGCGTCGGCGGCGCCGCCGCGATTGAAATCGGCCGCCGACTCGCCCGACTCGCCGAGACCGCCCAGGTGATCGTGGTCACCCACCTCGCCCAGGTCGCCGCCTTCGCCGGCAACCACCTCAGCGTTGTCAAAGACAGCGACGGTTCCGTCACCGCGTCGAGCGTGCGCCAGCTGCGCGGTGACGACCGTGCCGCCGAAATGGCCCGCCTGCTCTCGGGTTTGCCCGACTCGAAGAGCGGCCTCGAACATGCCCGGGAACTGCTCGACCTTGCGCAGTCCTCTCCGACCGAACTTCCACCGAACAGTAAGTGACAAAATCCAAGTGATAGCATTGAAGCCCGTGGTGGAAAATATAATTGCGGACAGGTCAGACGGCCAGAACAACCCCAACGGCACGACGAAGCACATCTTCGTGACCGGGGGAGTGGTCTCCTCGCTCGGTAAGGGATTGACGGCGGCCAGCCTGGGAAACCTACTCACTGCACGCGGCCTGCGAGTCGTCATGCAGAAGCTTGACCCGTATCTCAACGTCGACCCGGGAACGATGAATCCGTTCCAACACGGAGAGGTCTTCGTGACCGACGACGGTGCAGAGACCGACCTCGACATCGGGCACTACGAACGTTTTCTCGACATCAACCTCGGCCAATCGGCCAACGTGACAACCGGGCAGATCTACTCGCAGGTCATCGCCAAGGAACGCCGCGGCGAGTACCTCGGCGACACCGTGCAGGTCATTCCGCATATCACCGACGAGATCAAGCGCCGCATGCGCTTGCAGGCGATCGCGGAGATGCGCCCCGACGTGATCATCACCGAGGTCGGCGGCACCGTCGGTGATATCGAGTCGCAGCCGTTCCTCGAGGCGGCCCGCCAGGTGCGCCACGAACTTGGCCGCGGCAACGTCTTCTTCGTGCACGTCTCGCTTGTTCCGTTCCTCGGCGCGGCCGGCGAGCAGAAGACCAAGCCCACCCAGCACTCCGTCGCCACCCTGCGTTCCATCGGAATTCAGCCCGACGCCCTCGTGCTGCGCAGCGACCGGCCCGTCTCCGAGTCCAACAAGCGCAAGATCGCGCTCATGTGCGACGTTGACGAAGACGCCGTCGTCAACGCTGTCGATGTCGCATCGATCTACGAGATCCCCACCATGCTGCACGACCAGGGCCTCGACAAGTACATCGTCAACGCCCTCGGCCTCGAGGCCGACGTCGTCGACTGGACCGGCTGGGAGAACCTCCTCGAAGCTGTCCGTCACCCCAAGCACGCGGTCACGATTGGCCTGGTCGGCAAGTATATTGACCTGCCGGATGCCTACCTCTCGGTCACCGAGGCGCTGCGAGCCGGCGGATTCGCCAATCAGGCCAAGGTCAAAATAGTGTGGATCGGCTCCGACGATTGCGAAACCGACGAGGGAGCAGCCCGCCTGCTCGGCGAGCTCGACGGCATCTGCGTGCCCGGCGGCTTCGGAATCCGAGGCATCGAGGGCAAGCTCGGCGCCCTCAAATTCGCTCGCGAAAACGGAATTCCCGTGCTGGGCCTGTGCCTCGGCCTGCAGTGCATGGTCATCGAATACGCCCGCAACAAGGCCAACCTGCCCGGTGCCTCCTCGAGCGAGTTCGATCCGGAGACCGAATTTCCGGTCATCGCGACCATGGAAGAGCAGGTCGAGATCATTGCCGGCGGCGACCTCGGCGGTACCATGCGCCTCGGCCTCTACCCGGCCAGCCTCGCCGAAGGTTCCCTTGTCGCTGAACTGTACGGCGCCAACGAGGCTTCCGAGCGTCACCGCCACCGCTACGAGGTCAACAACGCGTTCCGCGACCAGATCGCCCTCGCCGGCCTCTGGTTCTCCGGAACCTCGCCCGACCGTCACCTGGTCGAGTACGTCGAACTCAAGCGCGACGAGCACCCGTTCTACGTCGGCACGCAGGCCCACCCGGAGTTGCGGTCACGACCGAACCACGCTCATCCGCTGTTTCGCGGTCTGATCAAAGCAGCGCTCGACCGCCAGCAGGCCAGCCGGTTGTTCGAGGTGAAAGAAGAACTCAGTGCCTGATGGCCTCCTGCAGGATGACGTACTGGCGGTCGAGTTGACCGCGAGCGACGTCGTTTACGACGGCGCCATCTGGGACGTGCGCCGCGACTCGTTCGCGTATAACGGCACGAACATCACCCGCGAGTACCTCGACCACCCCGGCGCGGTCGCTGTGCTCGCACTCGATGAACACGACCGGGTGCTGTTGATCAAGCAGTACCGGCACCCGACCGGCCTGCGTGGCTGGGAATTACCGGCCGGCCTGCTCGACGTGACCGGTGAGAATGCCGTTGTCGGTGCCCAGCGCGAGCTGGCCGAAGAAGCGGATGTTGTCGCCTCCGAGTGGGCGCTGCTCACCGAGTTCTATACCTCGCCCGGTGGCAGCAATGAGGCTATTAGGGTGTACCTCGCCCGGAGCGTCTCTGCGGTTGCTGCGTTCGACCGCACCGACGAGGAAGCCGATATCGAGTTGCGCTGGGTACCGCTCGACGAGTGCGTCGACGCCGTCATGGCGCGAAGAATCGCGAACCCGATTCTGATCGTCGGCGTTCTGTCCGCCCAGGTGGCCCGTTCACGCGGGTGGAGCACACTCGCGCCGGCGGACCTGCCGTGGCCGCGGCATTCGCTTAATCGAAACATCACGGCCTGAGAGCGCCTGGTCTGAAGATGGCGATCGCTACGGCGGTGGATTCCTATCTGCGGCACGTGGCGGTCGAACGCGGCCTCGCCGCGAACACCGTCGCCGCCTACCGTCGCGACCTCGGGCTGTACACGGCGTGGCTGGCGGCCGACCCGACCGCCGACCCGACCGCCGACCCGACCGCCGCCACGGCCGCCACGAGTGCCGCCGCCCCGCCGCGACCGATCGCCGACCTGCGGGCCGTCACCCGGCAGCACATCTCAGCGTTCGTTCAGCATCTCCGCCAGCGCCCGGAGTCGCCGCTGACAGCGGCGTCGGTCGCCCGAATACTTTCCACCGTGCGCGGATTCCACCGCTTTCTACTCGATGAGGGCCTGGTCGAAGCGGATGCCGCGCACGACACCAAACCTCCCAAGCTTGCCCTGCGCCTGCCCAAGGCGATCTCGATCGATCAGGTTACCGCCCTGCTTGCGGCGACCGACGGCGACGATGTGCAGCGCCTGCGCGACAAAGCCCTACTCGAACTGCTGTACGCGACCGGAGCGCGGGTGAGCGAGGTGGTCAATCTCAACGTCGACGACGTGCTCGTGGAGATGTTCGACTCGGTGCGCCTCACCGGCAAGGGTGATAAACAGCGCATCGTGCCGGTCGGCAGCTTTGCGCGCGCCGCCGTCTCGGACTATCTCGTGCGGGCCCGGCCGATCTTGTCGGTGCGCGGACGATCCACGCCGGCCCTGTTCCTCGGCCTGCGCGGCCAACGGGTCAGCCGGCAGAACGCCTGGCTGATCATTCGCGCCGCGGCCGAACGCGCCGGACTCACAGTGCCCGTGTCGCCGCACACCCTGCGGCACTCGTTTGCGACGCACCTGCTTTCCGGGGGCGCCGACGTGCGGGTGGTGCAGGAGCTCCTCGGCCATTCCTCGGTCGCCACCACCCAGATCTATACCCTGGTCACCGCAGACACCCTGCGCGACATGTACACACTGTCCCACCCCCGAGCCCGCTGATAGGTCCGCGCGAGCGGGTACATGGTTGCGTCAGCAGCCGTGAAGCAACAATTTTTCCGCTCTCGCGAGGGGGAGCGCGGCGATCCTTTCGGCGACCGGCCGTTCCACTCGCTACAATCGACCAAGTGATGGGTGCAGGACAAATCAAGGGCGGGCCAGTGACGCGTAAGTTGAGCGAGCGAATTTCGCTTCCCGGTTTCGACGACATACCGGTCGGTCCGACCGGACGCGAAAAACACGAGTTCGCCGAACCGGAGCCGCTCAAAAGCCACGGCCCCGCCCGCATCATCTCCCTCTGCAACCAGAAGGGTGGCGTCGGCAAGACCACAACGACCATCAACCTCGGTGCTGCCCTGGCCAGCTACGGCCGCCGGGTGCTCGCAATCGATTTCGATCCGCAGGGCGCCCTGTCGGCCGGCCTCGGGGTGCCCACGCACGACGTCACCACCATCTACGACCTGCTGCTCAACGGCAAGGTCGACCCGAAAGACGCGATTCAGCCGACCCTGGTCGAGGGACTCGACGTCATTCCGGCCAACATCGACCTCTCCGCCGCCGAGGTGCACCTGGTCAACGAGGTTGCCCGCGAGCAGATTCTGGCGCGCGTGCTGCGCAAGGTCTCGGGCGACTATGACGTCATCCTGATCGACTGCCAGCCCTCGCTCGGCATTCTCACCGTGAACGCGCTCACCGCCAGTCACGGCGTACTGATTCCGCTTGAGTGCGAATTCTTCGCCCTGCGCGGCGTTGCCCTGCTCATCGAAACCATCGACAAGGTGCGCGACCGCCTCAACCCGGCCATCGAACTCGACGGCATTCTCGCCACCATGTACGACTCCCGCACCCTGCACTCCCGCGAGGTGCTCGAGCGCGTCGTCGACGCGTTCGGACACAGTGTTCTCGAAACCGTCATCGGTCGCACCGTGAAATTTCCCGACGCGAGCGTGGCCGGGGTGCCGATCACCGACTTCGCGCCCGAGCACGCGGCCGCCAAGGCCTACCTACAGGTGGCCCGCGAACTGATCCACCGTGGCGCAGTCGCCTAGCGCGGCCGAGAAGCCCGCGTTTTCGGTCGCCCTCGGCAACTTCGAGGGCCCGTTCGACCTGCTGTTGAAACTGATCACCCGGCACGAACTCGACATCACCGAGATTTCGCTCAGCCAGGTCACCGACGAGTTCATCTCCTACCTGCGCGGCCTCGACGCCGCCGAAGAGCTCGACCAGGCCACCGAGTTTCTCGTCGTCGCTGCGACGCTCCTCGACCTCAAGGTGGCCGGACTGCTCCCGCAGGGCGAGCTCGTCGACGCCGAAGACGTGGCCCTGCTCGAAGCCCGCGACCTGCTGTTCGCCCGTCTGCTCCAGTACCGCGCCTTCAAAGAAGCCTCGACCTGGTTCAACAGTCAGCTCGACACCGAGACCCGCCGCCACGTGCGCTCGGTGCGCCTCGAAGAGAAGTACCGTCAGAAGACCCCTGAGCTGGTCTGGACGCTCTCACTCGCCGACTTCGCCGCCGTGGCCGCCGTCGCCCTCGCACCCCGCAAGCTGCCCGTTGTGGGCCTCGACCACCTGCACGCGCCGCTCGTCAGCATTCGCGAACAGGCCGCCTACGTTGTCGCCATGCTCGAGCCGGGGGAGCCGGTCTCGTTTCGCCAGCTGATCGCCGGTGCCAACCAGAAGGGCGTCATCATCGCCCGCTTTCTTGCCGTGCTCGAGCTGTACCGCCACGGTGCCGTCTCCTTCGACCAAATCGAGCCCCTCGGCGAGCTCACCCTACGCTGGAGCACCGACTCGTGGTCCGATCAAAACCTGGCGTCACTGGGGGCCGACTATGACAATTAAGGACCAGGCCACCGACACGCGGCCACGCACCCCGAAAACGGATGCCGCAGCCGGTGAAACACCGGCCCACACCCTCGACCGGCAGCTCGAAGCCGTGCTCATGGTCGCCGACGAACCGCAGGGCCTCGTGCACCTCGCAACCGCCGTGGGGCGGCCGATCACAGAGGTGTCGGCATCCGTTGCCCGGCTCGTGGCGGATTTCAACGGCATTGCCGCGCCCGACGGTTCCCGAACCATTCGCCGCGGTTTTGAGTTGCGCGAGGTGGCCGGCGGCTGGCGCATCTACGTGCGCGCCACGCACGACGAGCTCGTGACCGACTTTGTGCTCACGCAGAATCCCAGCCGGCTCAGCCAGGCGGCCCTCGAAACCCTTGCCGTGATCGCCTACAAACAGCCGATCAGTCGCGGCCAGGTCGCGAGCATTCGCGCCGTCAACGTCGACTCCGTCGTGCGTACCCTGCTCGGTCGCGGCCTCGTGACCGAGGCGTTCACCGACAGTGACACCGGCGCGATCAACTACGCCACCACAGACTTGCTGCTCACCCAGCTCGGAATCAACTCGCTCGACGAGTTACCCCACCTCTCGCCGTTGCTCGACGGCGGCACCGATGGATTCGAGGATCTACTGTGACCAATTACGACAATTTTCCCCCGGACGCCGCTCGCGACCCCAACTTCAATCCCGAGGCCGCGGCCGACGGCGTGCGCCTGCAGAAGGTGCTCGCCTCGGCCGGCGTCGCCAGCCGTCGTGTCTCCGAAGACCTCATCACCTCCGGGCGCGTGCGCGTGAACGGCAAAGTCGTCACCGAGCTCGGCCGCCGTGTGCACCCCGAAACCGACCAGGTCGCCGTCGACAACGTGGCCGTGCAGCTCGACACCACCCGCCGCTACCTCATGCTCAACAAGCCGGTCGGCGTCGTCTCCTCGATGCAGGACGAAAGCGGACGCCCCGACCTGCGCGAATTCACGGACCAGTTCGATGAACGCCTGTTCAACGTGGGCCGCCTCGACGCCCAGACCAGCGGCCTGCTCATCCTCACCAACGACGGTGACCTCGCGCACGTGCTCGCCCACCCCTCCTTCGGCGTCTCGAAGACCTATATCGCCAAGGTCGAGGGCCGAGTCTCGCCGCAGACCATTGGCCAGCTGCAGAGCGGCATCGAACTCGACGATGGCCCCATCCACGCCGACAAGGCGCGCGTCCTCACGAGCCCTCCCGGCGGCGGCTCCAGCATGGTCGAGCTCACCCTGCATTCCGGTCGCAACCGCATCGTACGACGGATGCTCGACGCCGTCGGTCATCCCGTGGTCGACCTCGTGCGTCGCCAGTTCGGACCGTTGAACCTCGGCACCCTGCAGCAGGGCGCCGTGCGTGAACTGACCCGCGAAGAACTGGGCCAGCTGCTCACCGTGTCCCGCCAGGCGCCGAGTGCGCGGCCCGACGCCAACTAACGTACCAGCGACACCGATCAATGACTGAGACCAGGGACTGAACCATGGCTGAAAGCCGCCTCGTCGGCCCGGTGCGTATCGTCGGCGTCGGCCTACTCGGAACCAGCGTGGGCCTCGGCCTGCGCCATCGCCAGATCGAGACGATCCTCGCTGACGCCTCACCGACCAACCTGCGCATCGCCATCGACTATGGCGCCGGCCGCGCCGCCCGGCCCGGCGACCTGCCGCAGCTCATCGTGGTGTGCGTGCCGCCCGACGTCACCGCCGAGATCGTTGCCAGAGAACTCGAGACCTACCCGGGCGCGATCGTGACGGATGTAGCGAGCGTCAAGCTCGCCCCGCTCGCCGAACTGCGGGAGCGTGGAGCCGATATCAGCCGCTACATTGGGTCGCACCCGCTCGCCGGTCGGGAGAAGGGCGGCCCGCTGTCCGGCCGCGCCGACCTGTTTATCGGCCGCCCGTGGGTGGTGGCCGCGCACGACGCAATCAGCTATCAGCAGGCCGGTGCGATCGATGATCTCATTCTCGACCTCGGCGCCATCCTGGTCGAGATGACCCCCGAGGAACATGATCTCGGCGTCGCGCTCGTCTCGCACGTGCCGCAGGTAATCTCCACCCTGATGGCCCTCCGCCTCACCGGGGCCGCGCATTCCTCGCTCAACCTCGCCGGTCAGGGCCTGCGCGACGTGACGCGCGTCGCGGCCAGCGACCCCGACCTGTGGGTGCAGATTCTTGGTGCCAATGCGGGCCCGGTGCGCGATGTGCTGCTGGCCTTCCGCGACGACCTCGACCGGTTCATCGACGCCCTCGAAGACCCGGCTGCGCCCGGAGCGCAGCGTAAGGTCGCCGAAGAACTCGCCGGCGGCAACGCCGGGGTGGCCCGCCTGCCCGGCAAACACGGGCAGGACCGCCGGTTCGCCTCGATGGTCGTCATGGTCAACGACGAGCCAGGCCAAATCGCGGCGCTACTCAATGACATCGGCGCGCTCGGCGTTAACCTCGAGGACTTACGCTTGGAACACTCGCCGGGCGCCCAGATCGGCCTCGCCGAAATCTCTGTACTGCCCGAGGCCGTCACGCGCCTCACCGAAGAGCTGGCCGCCCGCGGCTGGCGGATTGCTGGTTAGCCGCATGGCACGTCACTCTCTCCCCACCCTTGTCGCCATCGATGGGCCGGCCGGCAGCGGCAAGTCGAGCGTGAGCCGTGCGGCCGCACGCCGCCTCGGCTTCGCCTACCTTGACACCGGCGCCGCCTACCGTGCGCTGGCCTGGTTGGTGCTTGACCGCAGCACCGATACGACCGAAGCGGATGCCGTCACCGCGCTCCTGAAAGACTTCGACTATTCGATCGGTACCGATCCAGACGAATACTTCGTCACTGTGGGAGAGACCGACGTGACCGACGCCATCCGCTCGCCGGAGGTCAGCGCTGCGGTCAGCGCTGTGGCTCGTGTTCCCGCGGTGCGGGGCGCACTCACCGAGCTGTTTCGCAGCCTCGCCGCGAACGTGGATCGACCGGGCGTCGTGGTCGAAGGGCGCGACATTACCACCATCGTCGCCCCCGAGGCCGAGGTGCGCATTCTACTCACGGCATCGGAGGAGGCTAGAATGGCCAGACGCTCTGCGGAAATAACGACCCAATCGGCTGAAACCGTGGCAGAACAGCTGCGATCGCGTGATCGCGCTGACTCACAGGTTGTCGATTTCATGAGCGCTGCAGACGGTGTGATAACCGTCGACTCCACCCATCTCGACTTCGAGCAGACCGTTGAAGCGGTCATCGACGTCATACACACACGCACGAAGCGGGCTTTGAATGAGTAACGAATACGACGACACGAGCACAGCGCTCGACACCGAGCTGGCGGAACGACTCGCCAACCTCGATGAGGAACTTGCCACCCGGCGTTCCGCCGCCCTGCGCACGGACCTCGACAATTACGACCTGGACGAGGAAGACCTCGACGTGCTTCAGGCCGTCACGAACGACCCCGACGCCATCCAGTACCTGCCGGCCGTTCCGGTTATAGCGATCGTCGGTCGTCCCAACGTGGGTAAGTCGGCGCTGGTCAACCGTATCCTCGGCCGCCGCGAGGCCGTCGTGGAGGACACCCCCGGTGTCACGCGGGACCGCGTGGCCTACAAGGGGGAATGGCACGAGCGCAAGTTCAGCCTGGTCGACACCGGCGGCTGGGAGCCCGACGCCAAGGGCATCGACGCGTCCGTCGCCGCCCAGGCCGAGATCGCCATCGACCTGTCCGACCTCGTCATGTTCGTCGTTGACTCCAACGTGGGCCCAACCTCAACCGACGAGGCCGTCGTGCGCATGCTGCGCAAGAGCGGCAAGCCCGTCTTCCTGATCGCCAATAAGGTTGACGACGTGCGCCAGGAGCCCGAAGCGGCCAGCCTGTGGTCGCTCGGCCTCGGTCAGCCATGGCCGGTCTCCGCCCTGCACGGTCGTGGTGTTGCCGACCTGCTCGACGCGATTCTGCTCGTACTGCCCGAAATCTCCAATGTTGCCAAGCAGGAGGTCGGCGGCCCGCGCCGCGTAGCCATCCTCGGCCGCCCGAACGTCGGCAAGTCCAGCCTGCTCAATAAAGTCGTGGGGGAGGAGCGCGTTGTTGTCAATGAGCTCGCCGGCACGACCCGCGACCCGGTTGACGAGCAGGTTGAACTCGGCGGCAAGGTGTGGCGTTTCGTCGACACCGCCGGTATTCGCCGCAGAGTGCACCTGTCCCAGGGTGCCGACTTCTACGCTTCGCTGCGCACCAGCGCTGCCCTCGAAAAGGCCGAGGTCGCCGTTGTGCTGCTCGACGTGACCGAGGTCATCAGTGAGCAGGACATCCGTGTTATCGACCTCGTGATCGAATCGGGCCGTGCGCTCGTGCTCGCGTTCAACAAGTGGGACCAGATCGACGACGACCGTCGCCGCTACCTGGAACGTGAGATCGAGCAGGACCTCGCCCACGTGGCCTGGGCCCCGCGCGTGAACATCTCGGCCAAAACCGGTCGCCACATGGAGAAGCTGGTTCCGGCCCTCGAACTCGCGCTCGAGTCGTGGGACACCCGCATCGCCACCGGCAAGTTCAACGCCTTCCTGGCCGAGCTCGCCGCGGCCCACCCGCACCCCGTGCGCAGTGGCAAGCAGCCGCGCATTCTGTTCGGCACCCAGGCCTCAAGCCGCCCACCGACGTTCGTGGTGTTCACCACCGGCTTCCTCGACCCGGGCTACCGTCGTTACATCCAACGCCGCCTGCGTGAGATCTACGGCTTCGAGGGAAGCCCGATCAACCTCAGCATGCGCGTGCGGGAGAAGCGTAAGCGCTAAATCCCAGACTCGAAGCGGTCGGCCCTGTTAACGCAGGTCCGGCCGCTTTTTTGAAACAGCGCGCCCGCCGGGTACTGCGCAAAAGTGTCGACTCGATTTGTGTGCCCACCATTAGTGAGTAATGCTTCTTGGGTACACTGTGGCTCCCTACAGCCGATCACCTGCACGCTCCGAACTTGTGCATAACAGGGAATATACGTAACTAACTTATGGCTTTTAGACACACCCCAACACCAACGAACAACCAAAATTCAACTCGTACCCCGCAGACTGTCGCCGATGGCACCCCGCACGCGGGTCCACGACTAGCTATTCTTTCGGCACTCGCGGTATCCGTCATCGCCCTCTCCGGCCTCGCCGCAGCTCCGGCCAGTGCCGACACCACGGCTTTCGACAAGACCAGCGCCTCCATCGATATTCCGGCCGGGGGAAGCGTGTCCACTCAACTGGACACGCTGCCGTCAGAACTGAAATCCGTTGATATAAAGTTTTCCACCTCTGGGGTCAAGAGCCGCAGCAAGGTCAAAATTGCCGTCGGCCCGGAGAACGCATCAGCGTATTCCTTCACCGCACCATCGGGCACCAGCGCTACGAAAACCATCACGGTTCCCGTGAACTCGAACACGGACGGTAAGGTCACCGCCTCCAGTAGCGGCGCTGACGTCACCCTAAACCTCGCGGTTACGGGTTTTGAGCGTTCCGCAACGAGTCCGGCACCCGCGCCCGCTCCGGCACCCGCGCCTGCTCCGGCGCCCGCGCCTGCTCCGGCGCCCGCTCCGGCGCCTGCTCCGGCACCCGCGCCCGCTCCGGAAACGAGTGGTGTGCCCGGTGACTCCAACACTGGTGTCCCGGCCGGAACAGCGCTCACCGTGCACGAGGGCGACATCAACGTCACCGAGGCCGGTACCGTGCTCGACGGCCTCGACATCCATGGCCTGGTCAAGATCAGCGCCCCCGACGTCACGATCAAGAATTCCATCATTCGCGGTGGAACCATGAACGGCCCCGGAGCGCTCATCAACAACCTGGGTGGATTCAGCAACCTTGTCGTCACCGACACCGAGCTGTCCCCGACCACCGCGTCGCCCGATGCCAATGGCATCTACGGCTACAACTTCACCGCCACTCGCCTGAACATCAACAACGTGATCGATGGCATCCACATCACCGGCAGCGACGTGCGTATTCAGGACTCCTGGATCCACGACCACATGCATTACAGCAATGACCCGAACCAGGGCGGATCACCCAGCCACGACGATGGCATTCAGATCCAGGCCGGAAACAACGTGTCCGTGACCGGTAGTCGGCTCACCGATTCGCACAGTGCCGCTGTACAGATCACCCAGGACCGTGGAAAGGTCTCTGACTTCACATTCACCGGCAACTTCGCCAATGGTGGAGCCTGCACCGTGAACATCGCTGAAAAGTCCTACGGCCCGATCGCAGGGGCGACGATCACCGACAATACCTTCGGCCATGATTCTCGTCTGGCGGACTGCGCTGTGATTGCTCCGACCACAACGAAGATTGACTTTGCAAACAACCACTACGATCCCGATGGAGCCCTCGTCAGCGTCAAGCAGGGTTAGTCCTTCGCCCTGACCGTGGACAACGTCGTGCTTCTCGTGTTCGCTGAGGACGCCCGATGTTGAACCCGCTTCCACCTGCGTGATGCGTAAAAGCGAAATTCGCTAACCGAATGCGGTCGGCCCTGTTCATCAGGTCCGACCGCATTTTTATGCCCAGGGCCAGCGTATTTTTCACCCTTATTCGGGTAGGTGACGTGAGAAAGCATGTGTTCGGGTGTGCCATTACTCATTGCTGGCGTCGTCATCACGGACAACACGTGAGGTACCGACACCCGCCTGGCCAACCGCGGCGTCATCGCGTCGACCACGACCACGATTACGATTTCGATTTCGATTACGATTGACCATGTTTGCACCTATTTCACTGATGGCAGCGCCGTCGCAATCCATACAGGCTGAACCGCAGGATCTGGTGCCTCGGATAGTGGCGGTGTATACCTAGGTCATCGGTAAAAGGAGAGTCATGATCACGACGAGTGTCCGCCCCGCGACCGGCGTGCGCCTGGCCTCTGATTCGGCTGACTTCGCGCGGCTCGGCCTCAACCCGCTTCGGGCGGAGGTGTTCGAAGACGGCCTGCGCACCGACCCGAACCGTCGTGGGTCGTATGAGTGGTGGTATTTCGACGCAAATCTCGATAACGGTGCCAAGCTCGTCGTCGGTTTCTACACGAAGAACCCGGCAACGCCCAACACCCGGCTGGCTCCGTTCGTGACCATCAACCTCGACCTGCCCGACGGGAGGTCGTTCGAGAAAACGTTCGCAGCCGACGCCACGCAGTTCAGCGCTTCCGCCGAGGGCTGCGACGTGCGCATCGGTGAGAACCGTTTCAGCGGTGACCTGCAGACCTACCGGGTGGCGGCATCCATTGAAAACGTCACGGTGACCGTGACGCTCGCCGGCACGGTACCGGCCTGGCGGCCCGCGACCGGGTACGAAATGTTTGCCCGCAACGGGGTCGAGAAAACGTTCGCCTGGTTTGTGGCGGTGCCGAACGGGCGTGTCGAAGCGGAATATTCGGTCGACGGGCAGGTCGAAAGAGCCACGGGCATCGGCTATCACGACCACAACTGGGGCGATGCTCCCATGCGCGAACTCATGCACAACTGGTACTGGGGCCGCGCGCAGGTCGGGCCGTACAGTCTGATCGCCGCTCACATCACCGCCGAAAAGGCCTACGGGTATGAGCCGCTGACGATCCTGCACCTCGCCCGTGACGGCGTTGTGGTTGCCGACGACGGCACCAAGGTGGCCGTCAGCACGGATCGCATCGGCATCGACGTTTCCACCGGCAAACCGGTAGCGGATGCCCTCACCTACGACTACCGCGCCGGCCCGGACCGCTTCACCATCACCTTCGAGCGGGAGCAGACGCTGCTGCGCACCCGGTTCATCGACGTCGTTCCGCCGGCCGCGAAGGTGCTCGCGCGCCTGATGAGGTTCGACGCCGCCTACCTGCGCTTCGCCGGAACCCTCGTCTTGCGCCGCTACCTCGACGACGTGCTGGTCGAGGAACACACCGAAACCAAGGCCCTCTGGGAACTGATGTACCTGGGTAGGACGCGCGCTCTCGAGTCATGATTCGTGGCCGTCGCCGCGAAGCCACAGCCCATTACTCGAAACCAGCATGCTCGGCTCGCCGTTCCCATACCCGATCACGCCGGCTGCGGTCCTGCGCCGAAAATACCCGGAGTATCGTCAACGGGTGCTTCCGAACCGGCGATTCGCGTGAGTAGGGTGGGCGTCGCGGAGCCTGCGCCCGGACTAATCAGCAGTTCGACTGGGGGGCCGGGCCGGGCCGGACAGGGCGGGCAGCTGTATGAAATGGGGCGCACACTGTTGACAACGCTCCGCCCGCCCGCCCGCCGCGCGCCTTGGCGGGGCTTTTCCGCGGGGCTGTACGTCAGGCTTTGTCGTATCCGGGGGCGGGTTGCTACATTGAGCCAATGAAGAACTTTGACACCGTTGTCATCGGTGCGGGCGTCTCTGGACTCACCGCCGCACGGCTGCTGGCGCAGGCCGGGCAGCGTGTCGTTGTACTCGAGGCGCGCGATCGCATCGGCGGCCGCACCTGGACCGAGCGCTCTGACGGCTTCATCAGCGACCGTGGCGCCTCGTGGATTCACGGCGTCGATGACAACCCGCTGGCCGATGTGGTGGGCTACTTCGGTTTGCGCACGGTCGAGTTCACTGTCGGCAGCTACCAGCCAGACGGGCGCCCCATCGCGTATTACGGGCCAACCGGCGAGCGCCTGAGCGATGAGGCCATCCACGGGTTCGCCGACGACGTTCGCGACTTCGGCAAGCACCTGTCGGTCACAATCGACGCCTCCGCACTGGGGAGTTCGTACCAGGAAGCCATCGATTCGACCCGTGCCAGGCTGCACTGGGATGCTGACCGCGCCGAGCGCGTGCGGGAGTTCTTGCTGCACCGCTCCGAAGAGCAGTACGGAGTGTGGGCCGGGGACGTTGATGCGCACGGCCTCGATGACGACACTGTGGCGGGTGAGGAGGTCGTCTTCCCCGACGGCTTCGACCAGCTCGCGGCGAACCTGGCCAAGGGGCTCGACGTCAGGCTTGAGCACGTGGTCACGCGCGTCGAGTGGTCGGACAACGGAGCCACCGTCAGGTCCACCCGGGGTGAGTTCACCACGGCCCAGGTCGTCGTCACCGTTCCGATCGGCGTTCTGAAGTCCGGTGGCCTTGTCTTTGATCCCGCTCTGCCCGAATGGCTCGCCAGCGCCATCGCCGGTTTCGAGATGAACAACTTCGAGAAGGTGTTTCTGCGCTTCCCGACCAGGTTCTGGGACGACGATGTCTACGCGATTCGCCAGCAGGGCACGGCCGGCGAGTGGTGGCACTCCTGGTACGACCTGACGGACCTGCACGGGGTACCGACGCTTCTCACCTTCGCGGCGGGGCCGAGCGCCATTCAGACGCGAGAGTGGGACGACGACCGGATTGCCGCGTCGGTGCTGGAAGCCCTGCGCGGTCTCTACGGGGAGCGGGTTGAGCGTCCTGAGCACGTGCTGATCACCCGCTGGCAGGACGATCCCTACTCCGGCGGGTCGTACGCGTACATGAAGCCCGGATCGACCCCCGCGGACCACGACCGGTTGGCCACTCCGGTCGATGGTGTGCTGCACCTCGCGGGCGAGGCGACCTGGACGGAAGATCCCGCAACGGTGACGGCGGCGCTGCGCTCTGGCCACCGTGCGGCCCAGAACATCCTGGGTCGTGAGCTGACATTTGACGGGCTGTCGCATCCGCTCTGATTCGGTTCCTACCGCGGCTGTGCCCCTGAGAACCCTCCCGCGGATTGGCTGGTTCATCCGAATCCGATCCGGGCAGTGAGATGCACTCTCGAGCGCTTCGTGACGGTGGGTGTCCTGCCACTCGTTGCCGTCGCGACCGAAGGGTGCCAGCAATCGTCGGCGGTCTCTGTGTGCAGCAACGCCGAAATGGATGCCTAGGCTGTAGGCATGGCTACAGTTATTCTTGTGCGGCATGGTCGCACCACCGCGAATGCCGATGGCATCCTCGCCGGACGCATGGCTGGGGTGCGGCTCGACCAGATCGGGGTTGACCAGGCGACCCGTGCCGGTGAGCGCCTGGCCGTGGTACCGCTGGTCGGCGTGGTCTCGAGCCCCCTCGAGCGCTGCCGGCAGACCTCGCAACTCATCCTCGATCACCAAGCCGGCTCCCCGGTGACGCCGATCGAGGAGGGCATCACGGAGTGCGACTACGGTGACTGGCAGGGCCGAGCCCTCAACGATCTTGCCATGCACGACCTGTGGCCGGTGGTGCAGAACCAGCCGTCAGCAGTCGTTTTTCCCGGCGGCGAGTCGATGGCGGCAATGCAAGCCAGATCGGTCGCCGCAATTCGGCGGTTCGACGCGGCGTTCGAAGCGCAGCACGGACCCGGAGCCGTCTGGGTGGCAGTGAGTCACGGTGACATCATCAAGTCAATCCTGGCCGACGCGCTCGGCATGCACCTCGACCTGTTCCAGCGCATCAATGTGGGCCCCGCGTCGATCTCGATCGTGCATTACGGCACCAACCGCCCGAGCGTGCACGCCACCAACACCGATTCCGCCGATCTCTCCTGGCTCGCTGCGAGCATCCGCTCGGAGGACGCCCCGGTCGGTGGTGGGGCCGGGCATCAGTCGACGCACAAATCGCGCGCGTAAAATAGTCGTATGCCTACAATCGTGCATGAGTTCGCCTGGCCGGATCGCGTCGTCGTGGGCACCGTCGGTCTGCCGGGGGCGCGCACGTTCTACCTGCAGGCGCGCACCGGAGCCCAGATCGTGAGTGTCGCCCTCGAGAAACAACAATCGGCTCTCCTCGCCGAGAAGATCGACGAGATCCTCGACCAACTGAGCAACTTTGAGGGTAACCCGTTCAGCATCCCGACCACCACTCCCGTTGAACTCGTCGACAACGATCCACTCGAGCAGCCCGTTGAAGAGGAGTTCCGAACCAGCGGCATGAGCCTGGCCTGGGACCCTTCCACCGTGCAGGTCGTGATTGAGGCGTACCGGTTTGAGCAGAGCGATGACGAGGCGTTTGAAGCGGATTCCGAGGAGCCAGCAGAAGTGTTATTGGTACGGATGCCCGTCGGCACCGCTCGGGCATTCGCGAAGCGAACCCGCGAGGTCGTGGGGGCGGGCCGGCCCATGTGCCTGCTCTGCGGAAACCCCATCGACGCAAGCGGGCACGACTGCACGAAACCCGCCGACTGATGATCGCCCCGGCCGACCTGGACGACGGCACGATTGAGCTCACGGGGCGAATCAGAATAGCCTCCAATGCGACGTTCCTGGCGAAGATCGGGGGCGTACAGGTGGTCTACAAGCCGATAGCCGGCGAGCAACCGCTGTGGGATTTTCCCGATGGAAATCTCGCCAGCCGCGAGGCCGCGGCGTACTTGGTGTCTGAATCATTCGGCTGGAACGTCGTGCCGCTCACGTGGCTGCGCGACGGCCCGATGGGCCGGGGGATGGTGCAGTTGTGGCAGGACGCCGACCCAGCACAGGACGCCGTTGACCTGGTCTCAGCGCATGCCGTTCCCGAAGCCGGATGGCGCCACGTGCTTGAGGGTACGGATGAGAAGGGTCGTCCGGTCACGCTGATCCACGAGGATTCGCCGGCGTTGCGCCGGATGGCCGTGTTCGACGTGGTCGTGAACAACGCCGATCGCAAGGGCGACCATATTCTTGCGATGGCCAACGGACACCGTCACGGAGTCGATCACGGCGTCACTTTTCACGCCGAGCACAAACTTCGAACCGTACTGTGGGGTTGGCTGGGCGACGATCTCACCGCGGATGAGCTCGCTGGGATCGACCGCGTCAGCGAGCACCTGGCCGGTGAGCTCGGCGAGACCCTCACAGAGCTGCTCAGCGACGAAGAAATTGCTGCTCTCGCCGCACGTTGCGCCCGATTGCGGTCCGACGCCCGGTTTCCGGCCCCACACGGCGAGATGCCGGCCGTTCCTTGGCCGCTGTTCTAGGGCACTGGTGGATGCGCACGATCGCCGGCTCCGGCGAGCACGTTGCGCATGACGTGCGGGGTCTGTGCTTTGAGCCCCTCGAGCAAAACGCCGGTGTTGTCGGTTCCGTTCTGCCCACCGACAAAGAGCATCGGCCCCGAGGGCACAATCTTGCCCGGCGAGAGGGCTGGGCTGCGATACGACTGGGGCGGGTCGACCGACGTCGGTTGGGTAGTCCTTGTGGCCTCCCTCCGGGCCCCAATCTGCCCCGAGCCTCCGACACTCGACTACCCGTGGTCTAAGCGGGTCAGGCGGGCACGCGTGCGGGGAGCAGGCTGCCCAGGAACCGGGCGATCGCGCGGGCGGCGGGCAACTCGGCGGCGGCCTCGACGTCGGGGTTGTAGTTGGTGTTCGTGTTCACGTCGTAGGTCACGCGGCGGCCGTCAGCGGTCTCGATGAACTCGACGCCGGCGATCTCGATGCCCTGCTCGGCGAGGAACGCCTCATACCGGGCAATCAGCGGGTCGCCGTCGAAGCCCTCCCGCAGAGAGAACGGGGCCGCCGGGGCGTCGCCGGGAGTGTCGCCGGGAGCGTCGCCGGGAGTGTCGCCGGGTGCGACGAGGCAGGCATCCGCTGGGCACAGCTCGAAGCTGCCCGCTGAGATGTCGACCCGCACGGCGTAGACATAGCGACCGCCAACGAATTCAACCCGAGTAATGAATGGGCGCTCGGCGACGAGGTACTCCTGCAGCAGGGTGATGCCGTCGACGGGCTCTTCGAACTCTGGCGAGGCGAGATACGCGTCGAACGCGTCGTAGGAGTCGAACCGGCGCACGCCGAGACCCTTACCGCCTTGGTTGTGCTTGGTAATGAACGGCAGGGCGAACTCGCGCGAGCGTTCGCGCAGGCCGTCGCGGCCGAACACCGCCACGGTCGTGGGCACATCGAATCCCGCCGTGCGGAGGGCGCGGTGCTGCTGAACCTTGCTGACCTCGAAGTTGATCGTGTCGCCGCCGTTGACGATGCGCTGGCCCGACTGCTCGAGCCAGCAGAGGTAGGCCCGGGTGAAGTCCTTGGAGTGCGTGTTGCCGCGGGTGTGCGCCGAAGCGCTCATGCGCGACCAGTAGACGCCCGGCGCCGGCTCGGTGTCGAGGTCAATCGAGCCTTTCGTCAGCAGGATCTCTTCTGCGTCAACACCCTCGGCCAGGAACGCAGCGGTGAACGGCGGCAACCAGTCGGGGTTCTCATGAATGATGTATACGCGCGGCGTCAGGGTCATGTCTCCAGCGTACGTGCGCGGACTGTTTGCCGGGCCGCAGACCGTCATTCGGTTCAACGGCGCGTAGCGCACACCACGTGCACGAACCCAGAGCTGTTCTGCCACCAGAATAATGAGCCCAAAAGCAGCGGATGCCGTGCCGCCAACGATCTCGGCACGATAACGTCAGCGCCCGGCGTGCCAGAACCGTCGTTTGGGCGCGCCCAGCGGGCTGCCGAAACGCTGGCCCGACTGCCTTCCGTTACCCGCTGAACGCCCGTAGACCAGATACATGGTCAGGCTCATGATCAGCATCAAGAGCACGGTGTAGACGAAGGTGATCGACATCGAATCGAGGTTGTTCTCTCCCTCGGTGCTCGCCTTGATGGCGATGCCCAGCGGCTCGTACAGTGGGTGGTACAAGAAGACGGCCGCGTCGTAGTCGTCGAGCAGGCTATTGAAGTTCAGCGCGGTCACCGCAGCAGCAGCGGGAAGAACCAGAGGAACCAGCACGCGCCGAAAGGTGAAGAGAGACTTTGCTCCCAAAATGCGCGCGGCATCCTCCAACGAGTCAGGGATCGAGGCGAAACCGGCCTTCAGAAGCCTCAGCGTGAACGGCACTTTGACAATGATGTAGGCGATCAGTAGGAGCAGAGCCGTTCCCGTGAGCACCTGCCCGCCCACGACCGGCGCCGGGCGATCGAACGTCATGACCAAAGCCAGGGCGATCAGAATTGTTGGCAGAATCCACGGAATATGCAACAGGTACTCGAGCAGTGACGTGAACGGGTTTCGATACTTCTGCAGAATCCGGGCCGCGAACAGCAGGCCTCCCACAACAATGACCGAGGCCAGAGCGCTGTACACGACGCTCACCAGAAACGGGCGCAGCACAGCGGGGGTGCCCAGAACGGTCGCGTAGTTCTGCAATGTGAACGAATCCCACGTGATGGTGCCGGTGACTATGCTCGCTGACTCAACGAAGGAGAACACAATGATGAGGAGTACGGGCGTCGAATAGACGATGAAGAGCAGCCAGGCTGCGACGTTCACCCCGACTCTGCCCCATCGGCTCTGGATGCGCTGCTTCTGCAGCGGCGTCGCGACTTTCGCCACTGAAAAGTACACGCCAGACTTCTCGAGCCGGTTCATGGTGGCGAGAATGATGATGGTCGCCAGCCCGAGAATGATTGCGAGCAGGGCCGCAAGATCCTGGGAGCTTGAGCTGCGCGAAAAGCTCAAAATCATCGGTGCAATCGTTTGAAACTGAGTGCCGCCGAGCACGAGCGGTGCGGTCAGTGCGCCCAACCCGGTGAGAAAGGTCAGGACCGTGACCGCGAAGATCATCGGACGAAGCGCCGGCAGCACAATGCGCCAGAGAATCTTCCACGTCGAGGCCCCCATGATTCGGGCCGCCTCAATGGTCTGATAGTCGAGCTTGGCCAACGCCGACGAGAGAAAGAGCATGTGGTTGGTCGTCGTGGCGAAGGTCATCACGATGACGACGGCGAAGAATCCTGAAAACCAGTTCGGATCAACGTCGGGAAACCAGTTGCGAACGGCGCTGGTGATGAAGCCATAGCGACCGTAGATGAAGTTGTACCCGGCAGCGAGCACGATTCCACCGTAGATGAGCGTTGTCGCATAGCCCAGCCACAGCACCCGGGACCCAGGCACCTGAAAATACTTGGTCACCAGAACGATGAAGATACCGACGACATTGACGGTGATCGACAGGGTGAAGGCCAGAAGAAAGCTGTGCCACAGGCTGCGCATGGCTCGCTCAGAACTGAGCAGCTTCTCGACCGAGCGCCCGCTGAACTGGCCGTTGGGAAAGAAGGTGGACATCAGCAGGTTCACATTGGGAAACACCAGAAAGGCGGTGATGAACCACAGTGTTGCCAGGGAGACGACGATGACGAGCGGTGAGCGGAACATGGTCCGCAGCGAAGTGCGCATAAGCTGCTCCGTTTCAGTACTGCAGGATCGACGACGGGTCGATGTGCACCGTGACCGATGATCCCTCGGGCAGGGGAGCGGCACCATCCTCGATCACCATCGCCCGGATCGTGCTTTCACCGGAACGGAGCGTGTAAGTGCTGTAGGCACCGTGGTAGGCGCGTTCCTGCACCGACCCGCGCAGGCTCGCCGAATTCGACGAGGGCCTGAGCGAGACCTTCTCCAACCTGACGTAGCTGGTCTTGTTCGGGTCGAGATCTGTTGCGCCGCCGCCAACGAGTTCACGCACGGTGTGGGCCGCGAGCCGGTTGATCGCACCGATGAACGTGCACACAAACTCGGTGCGGGAGCGATCGTAAATGTCTGCTGGCGTGCCGATCTGCTCAATGACGCCCCGATTGAACACGGCGATGCGATCGCTCATGGTGAGTGCTTCTTCTTGATCGTGGGTCACATATACCGTGGTGATGCCGAGGTCGCGCTGCAGGTCTTTCAGCTGCTCGCGCAGTTGAACCCTGAGTTTGGCATCGAGGTTCGAGAGCGGTTCGTCGAGCAGCAGGATGCGCGGCTTGAGAACCAGCGCACGGGCAATGGCCACGCGTTGTTGCTGCCCACCGGAGAGTTCAGACACGTTCTTGTCGAGTTGGTCGGTCGACAGCTGCACTTGGCCGGCAATTTCGGTGACCAGCCGTTTCGTATCCGCTTTGCTCATCTTTTGAACGGTCAGGCCGAAGGCGATATTCTGCCCGACAGTCATACTTGGAAACAAGGCGTAGTTCTGAAACACCATGCCGATGCGGCGTTTCTCGCTCGGCACCCGCGTCGAGGCCGTGCCGTCGATATAGATTTCGCCGCCAGTGGGCTCAATGAAGCCGGCGAGGGTTCTCAGCGCTGTCGTCTTGCCGCAGCCGGATGGCCCGAGCAGGGTGAAGAACTCGCCCTCGGCCACATGGAGCGAGAGCTCGGGGATGGCCTTGTGGTCGCCGAACGTCACTTCTATTTTGTCGTATTTGATCATTGGGGCTCCTCGGGGAATCACCCCGCGTTCGATGCTCGGTATCGAAAAGGCGTATGCGGGTGTACCCGCAGACGCCTGCGCCGACTCGTTAGGGAAGGTACTCGAGTTCGGTCTTCTCGACCCATTCGCCGATGTGCTCACGCACGGCGGCATAGTCGATGTCTTGCCGGGGGAGAGATTCGATCAGCTCGACGACCGCCGGAAGGGCCGCTGCCCGAGCGCCCTCATTCACGGGGTAGGCAGCGAATTGCTGCGCGAACTGTCCCTGCACGTCGGCACTTCCGAACCAGTCGATGAATTTTTGACTCTGCGTCGGGCGCTTTCCGCCGGCAACGAGCGCGATCTGTTCGGTCACATAGGCATAGCCATCAGACTGGGGCACGATGCCCGTCGCTGTGCCATATTCAGCATCGCGACTCGTGATGCCGCTGCTCGGGAGCACACCATAATCCACTTCGCCGCGAGCAATTCGTGCGTAGAGGTCGGTGCCTTCAACGGCGGGGGAGCCGTTCGCGTAGTAGTCGGCAACTTCTTTCCAACCTGTGTCGGAGACACCAAGGTCGCCACTCCGGCTTGCATAGTTGGCGACGATTCCCGAGAGGACGAGTTGCGGTGTCGCCTGCCCCAGGCTCGGGTTGACCTCGTAACGGCCGGAGTATTTGGCCTCGCTGTGCAGCTGCGCAACATCGTTGGGCACAGCGGATGCTGCCACCTTATTTGTGTCGTACACGGTCACGATGGCCTGCTCCACGAGCGGCCAGAATGCGCCGTCCATGGGGTCGCCGGCGTTGGCATCGACCTCGCTCGCCCAGGACGGCTTGTAGGCAGTGATGGTCTCTTCAGCCTTGAGGGTCTCGAAGAACATGTTGTTGAGGCCGAAAACAACGTCACCGACCGGGTTGTTCTTCTCCGCGACAATGCGATTGGCGAGATCGGCTCCGCCGAGTCCCACTATCTCGATGGCAAAACCCGCTTCAGCGGCTTTCTCTGTGATCCATTCACCACGGCCATCTGAGTTGGAGTTCGTGTACACGATCAGTGTGCCGGGGGCTTCTTTCGACGAGGTCGCCTCGGGGGCGCTGCATCCGCTCAAGGCGAGAGCGCCGAGGACAACCGCTGATATCGCTACTGATCTCGAGTTACGTGTACGCACTGTGACCTCTCTTCGCGACGAGGTGGCGTCGGAAGGCCACCGATCGTCGGGCATAAAAACATTCCATATCGAACATATTTGGTGGGCTCGAAAAATCGTGCACTGCGGCGGGTCTATTGGCCTCTTGTTCACCTGGCCTTAAGGCTGCTGAGTTGATGAATTGACGAATGCTCTCGAATAATAAAGTTGTGTCGATAGCTCAGTGCGCCGAGCGGATCACGGGAAATGACGCGCAAGAAGTCGTCGCGACCCCTTACCGAATCCCGAGGGGCGACTATTCTGGGCGTTGAGTCCGTCGATGCCTGCTGGGCCACGTGCCCGGACCCATAATCCGCTGGCCCTCCACGACAAGGAGGATCCCATGTCTGACACCATGAGCCATATGCACGTCAAGTCGTTTGACACCCCCGACGAACGCCGCACACCCGAGAAGACCAATCTGGGCGTCAACCACCTCGGCGAATAGACGATTGGCCGCCTGCGCATGGAACCCGGCTGGTCCTGGTCCGAATGCATCAAGCCCGTCGTGCACACCGAGTCCTGCCAGCTGCAACACGTGGGCTACTGCGTGTCCGGAACGCTGGAAACCGTGCTCGATGATGGCGCCACCGCCACAATCATCGCCGGCGACTCATACGCTATTCCGCCGGGCCACGACGCCCACGTCGTCGGTGGCGAAGCATTCGTCGGCATCGAATTCGCCAGCGCCGCCGAGTACGGCATCCCCAAGGGCTGACGGGGAGCATAGCCCGGCATCCGCTGCGCGAAGCGACAAGCTACTACGCTGTGACCACCCCGGCCGGTTGAAGTGAGGTGGTCATGGCAGGCCCGTTGCTCGAGACCAAGTTGTACCTGCCCCAGCGGCGACACGGCCTGGTCGAGCGCACCCGGCTGAACGAGCGCCTCGCCGGCGAGGCCACACTGCTGCTCGTGTCGGCTCCGGCGGGGTTCGGCAAGACGACCCTGCTGACCGAGTGGCTGGCTGCTGACCCCAGGCCCGTGGCCTGGGTCACGCTCGACGCGAGCGACAATGACCCGGTTGTGTTCTGGTCGTATCTGGTTGCCGCGTTGAACAAAGCAACCGGGCTGGCGCTCGAGCCAGCGGTCGTTCCGCTGCTCAACGCCCTGCAGTCACTGCCGATCGAGGTCGTGCTGGTGCTCGACGACTTTCACGTCATCGAGTCGCCTGACGTGCAGCGCGACCTGGCTTTTCTGGTCGAGCACCTGCCTCCACAGGTACATCTGGTCATCGCGAGCCGCTCCGACCCGGCCCTTCCCCTGGCACGGATGCGAGTGCGCCGTCAGCTTCTCGAGATTCGCGCCGACGACCTGCGCTTCAGCGCCATCGAAGCGCAGGAGTACCTCGGCGAGGTGATGGGGCTCACGCTGACCCACGCCGACGTGGCCGCGCTTGACGGCCGCACCGAAGGCTGGATCGCCGCCCTCCAGCTGGCGGCACTGTCGATGCAGGGCCGCGACGACCTCGCCGGGTTCATCGCCGGTTTTGCCGGCGACGACCGTTATATCGTCGACTACCTGCTCGAAGAGGTTCTGCAGCGCCAGCCCGATGGGGTGCAAAACTTTCTGCTGCACACCTCTATATTGGGTCGGCTGACCGGCCCGTTGTGCGATGCCGTGACCGGCCACGGCGGCGGCCGGGCCAGGCTGCAGGCGCTTGAGCGCGCAAACCTGTTTCTGGTCGCGCTCGACGACCGCCGCCAGTGGTATCGCTACCACCACCTGTTTGGTGACGTGCTCCGTGCGCGACTGCTCGATGAGCAGCCCGAGTTGATTCCTGAGCTGCATACGCGGGCGAGCGAATGGTACGAGCAGAACGGCGAACCGCACGAGGCGATCCGCCATGCCCTGGCCGGCGGACATTTTGAGCGCGCCGCCGACCTGATCGAACGTGCCGTGCCCGCGCTGGGCGCACTCCGGCAGGAGGTCACCCTGCTGCACTGGCTCGAGGCCCTGCCCGACGACCTGCTCGCCGCCCGACCCCCGCTGAGCGTTCTGTACGCGGGGACCCTGCTGATGACCGGCAAAACCGAGGGCGTCGAGGCCCGGTTGCAGGTTGCCGAGCGTCTGCTGGGGCAGGGTGGAACCGACCCCGCCGAGCGCAGCATCCTCAGCAAAATCGCGATCTATCGGGCCGCACAGGCGTGGGCGCTCGACGATGCGCCCGCCACCATCACGTACTCCCGGCAAGCGCTCGAGCTGGTCGGAGCCGACGACCTCGCCGAGCGCGGAGCGGCCTCCGGCATGCTGGGGCTGGCCCACTGGGCCAGCGGCGATCTCGCGGTGGCGCACGAGTGGTGGGCTGCTGCGGTGCAGCATTTGCGGCAGGCCGGGCACCTCTCGGACGTGGCCGGGTGCTCCGTCGCGCTGGGTGACATCCGCGTGACACAGGGCCGGTTGGGCGATGCGAAGGTTGCCTATCAGCGGGGTTTGGCGTCTGCGACAGCGCCCGGCGGCTCTGCTTTGCGCGGGGCAGCCGACATGCACGTCGGACTGGCCGAGGTCTGTCGCGAGCGCGATGACGTCGATGCCGCCCGCGAGCACCTGCGCGTCAGTAACGAGCTCGGCGAGCCGGGCGGGTTGCCGCAGAATCCGTATCGGTGGCGGGTCGCCATGGCGCGCACACTCCTCGCTGATGGCGAAGCGGATGCCGCAGTTGACCTTCTCGACGAAGCCGAGCGGGTGTATGTGGGTGATTTCTTTCCGAATGTGCGGCCGGTGGCGGCCGTGCGGGCGGGGGTGTGGGCGGCATCGGGTCGCTTGGGCGAGGCGCTGGCCTGGGCGCGGGAGCGAGGACTGCGCGCTGATGACGAGCTGTCGTACCTGCGCGAGTATGAGCACCTGACCCTGGCCCGGGTGCTGCTGGCTGAGTATGCGGCGGGGCGCGACGAGTGCGTGCTCACCAAGGCGATCCCGCTGTTGGCGCGGCTGCTAAAAGCAGCCCACGCGGGGGAGCGGACGGGGAGTGTGATCGAGATTCTGGTGGTGCAGGCGCTCGCCGAGCATCTCCGCGGGCACCACACTGCCGCGCTCGAGTCGCTGGGGCGGGCGCTGGAGCTCGCCGAGCCGGAGGGCTACGTGCGGCTCTTCGTCGATGAGGGTGCGCCGATGGTCGCGCTGCTGCGGGCCGCGACGAAGCAGGGGATGGCGCCGCGCTTTGTAAGGCGACTGCTCGCATCCGCTGAGAGGGGGCGCAGCGCGCCCGAGCGGCAGAGGCTGATCGAGCCGTTGAGCCCGCGTGAAGTGGACGTGCTGCGGCTGCTCGCGACCGAGCTGACCGGCCCGGCGATCGCCCGCGAACTGGTCGTGTCGCTGAACACTGTTCGTACGCACACGAAGAAAATCTACGCCAAGCTCGGCGTCACCAGCCGTCGTGCGGCGGTGCGCCGGGCCACTGAGCTCAACCTGCTCAGGCGCGGGTAACGCACGCGGCGTAAAGCCCTGCAGCGCCTAGGTTCACCACAATAATCACCACACGTGGTGGTGCCCGCTCACCATGCCGGCTTCTAGGTTTCAAACACCACCGAAACCAAGGAGCCCATCGTGACAGGAGCCCATCGTGACAGGAGCCCATCGTGACAGGAGCCGGCCCTGAACCGCACCGGTTCGAGATCTGTGTCAGGGGGCACCTCGGCCCGCGCTGGGTCGCCTGGTTCGACGAGCTCACCCTCGCCCCGCAGAGCGACGGAACCACCCTCATTAATGGCCTGATTCACGATCAGGCCGCGCTGCACGGTGTGCTGCAGAAGCTGCGCGACACCGGACTGGCACTCGTGCCGGTCACTCAGATCGACGAACCGTAGAAGGAGAACATCGTGTCAACCACAACTATCGCCCTCGAATGACCTCGCTGCGAAAGTCCGCGCTCGCCGCGGGCATCTGCTACCGAGTCACCTTCATCTCCATCCCCACCCTTGGCCTCTACGCGGCGGTGCGCACCGACCCCGGCTACATCATCCGTGCCGGCCCCGACACCGCCGTTATCATCGCTGTCGTGCTCGAGATCATCGTGGCCCTGGGCTGTATCGGCACTGCCGTTGCGCTGTACCCGGTGGTCCGGCGGCGGAACGAGGGAGTCGCGCTCGGCTTCGTCGCGGCGCGAACCCTCGAGGCTGCCACCGTCTTCGCCGGAGTCGTGGCCCTCATGGCCATTGTGAGCCTGCGGCAGGCCGGGGCCGGGGCCGATGCCATCATCACCGGGAAGGCCCTGCTCGCGCTGAACACCTGGACGACGGTGCTCGGCCAGGGCTTCATCCCCGCGCTGAACGCCCTGCTGCTCGGTTCACTGATGTATCGGTCGCGGCTGGTTCCGCGGGTTCTTCCCGTGCTCGGCTTCATCGGGGCGCCGATTCTGATCGCGTCGGTGGTCGGCACGCTGTTCGGGCTCTGGGGTCCGTCGTCGTTGCTGTCGGGCGTCGGCGCGCTGTTGCTGGCCAGCTGGGAGTTCTCCCTCGGCGTCTTTCTGGTCGCCAAGGGCTTCAAGCCGTCGCCCGTCACGGCGGGGCTCTGACGATGCGGGGGCGCAAGACCGGCTACGCCGAACTCACAACCCCCACGCACCACCGAACCGAAGGAGCACCATCATGACCACTACAATTTCAGAGGAGTCACCCCGCCTGAAAATGAGTACCGTCCACATGCTGCTTCTCATCCTGGGGGTGCTCGTGAGCGCCGGGTCGCAACGCCTTCTCGGTGACATTCGACGTTCGCTACCCGGAGCGGCTGTCCCGCTGGAAGGTCTTGGTCACGTCGCGGCTGCTCGCCCTGCCGCACCCGGTCATTGTGGCGGTGTTGGCCGGCGGTTCGTCGGCGGCGTGCAACGGTCAACCCGTGGGCGGGCTGCTGGCCCTGCTGGTGTTCATCGTCGCCCTCTTCCTGTTGTTCACGAAGGTGTACGGTTTTGGTCTGTTCAACCTGATCATGGGAATCAATCGCGGGATATATCGGGTGCTCGCCTGCACATCTCTGCTGCGTGACGAGTACCCACCGTTCCGGCTTGTCCAAGGCACGCTCGAGTGCCCGGCACTGCTCCACCCAACCCCCAAAGGACTAAATTGAGCGCCCCATCACCGCGCGGTGAGACTGTGAAAGCGATCGCGGCTCGAAATCCCTGGAGCGGTACTATCCGCTGACCTCGCAGATGCGTGTGCGGGCTGGTTAGGACGGGGCGGGGACGCCCTCGAACTGTGGGTAGAGGTAGATCGTTGGCACCCAGCGGCGCCAATCCGACGTTCGGTCACCCAGTCTCAGGCGGTGAACCATTTCAATGCGACCGGCGTGCGCCTGGCGGCGCTGCCCGGCACCGACTCCTGCCGTCTCGCCCACAGCCACAGCCACAGATAGCACCAGCAGATGCCCCTTTGAAGTTTCTGGTCAGCCGCAGCAGTCGTCGTGTTCCACGGTCCGCTCGCCGGTCAGGGCTGACACGGGGGCCTTGCACGCATCGCCTCGCCAGGCCTCGAGGCCCTCCCGGATGGCGAAGACGACGAGCACCAACGCTGCACCAGAGTCGGCCCACGTCCACCCGAGCAGGGTGTTCAGCAGCAGCCCGATCAGGAGCGCAGCCGAGAGATAGGAGTAAATCAGGGTTTGTTTCGAGTCCGCGATGGCCGTGGCGGAACCTAGTTTCCGGCCGGCACCCCTTTCAGCCAGGCTGAGGGTCGGGGCCGGAGAATTGCCATGCCACCGCGGCCGCGGACAGCACCTCAACGAGGGAGTCAAGACCGAACCCGATCAGCTCTGGCGACGCGGTTATGCGCCGGCCCCGCAGCACAGCGGCACGCCGCAGGTGTCGTCGGTGCACGCGGCCCCATCGTCGACGGCGAGGACGACCTCAACCAGGCTGGTCAGAGCTTTTGTCAGATGAGGGTCGGCGATCTCATACCGGGTCGACCGACCCTCGGGGATGGCAACGACGATCCTGCAACCGCGCAAGCACGACAGGTGATTCGAGACGTTCGACCGAGTCAGCTCCAAGTCTTGGGCGAGCGTGCCCGGATATCCGGGACCCCCCAGCAGAGCAAGGAGAATCCGTGACCGGGTGGGGTCGGCCATTGCTCGGCCCAATCGATTCATCACGTGCACCCGCGAAGCAATAGTCAGCATCTACTGACTTTACACTGAAGACTGAACTGTCAGGAAGCGGCCAACCCTGCCAGGCGCAGCACGGCTGCCAGACCGGCCGGGGTCCCCGGCCAGTGTTTCGTGATGGCGTCGCTGCCCGCCCGCCTGGTCGCGAAGCGGAGAGCGCTCGCGACGACCAACGCGTCATCGGCATACCCCAGCACCGGGATGAAGTCTGGAATGAGGTCGATCGGAGAGATCAGATACACCAGCAGCACGCCCAACCAGATCCGGACCCCGATCGGCACGGCTCGGTCTGAGGCGAGCCGCTTCAGCAGGCGGACCACGTCCGGGGCGAGACGAAGAAGGTCCACGAGCGACGCACGACCCGGATGTTTGCGTTGCTCGAGCCAGAGAATAAGAACAAGCACCAGCCAGACCACGATCAGACCGGCGATAACGCTGAGGACAACCTGCCACCACTCCGACACGGCTACTCCTCCCCGTGGAAAATATGGATGGATTCCCGGACGGCGTAAGAGACGATGGCGAATCCGGCCATGGCCACGGACGATGCCGTGATCGCGATTGTGGCGAGCACGATCACCCCGACCACTTTCCAGCCCAGCGTGAACCATTCCAGAGGCCTGCCCCGTCGTAGAAGGTCTCCGGCAGTGCCACTAATAGGGAAAGTCGTCATGACCCGATTCTCCCAGTCGATGACCCCAACCCAGTCTTCGCCAGTAGTTCTCCGTACACTCGGGTCTGCTCACACACACGCTGCACCGGCTGCCAACGCTGTCGGTGAGGCAACGTACGATCGAAGGGTGCCCCCGCATTCTCCTCTCCTACAGCGACACGGGCTCGACGCTGCGTGGGTGTGCACTCCCGAGCGCGCGCAGCCGCAGCCGTGGCCGACTATGGGTGCCTGGCTCCACGAACGGCTGTCAGAGTCCGTGGACGTCCCCGGGTTTCTCGGCGACGCGCGTTTTGTCTACGAAACCGGCGCGCCAGTGTTCGGCCGCGACCCCTACCGACCGCACACCTTCGTCTGGTTTCACCGCGACCTCGCCGACGAGGTTGTCGTACCGGGGCCCATCCACCTGATCTATCGCGACGAGCGCATCGTCGTGATCGACAAGCCGCCGTTTCTGTCGACGATTCCGCGCGGTCGGCACGTCGTGCAGAGCGTTGTGGTGCGCCTGCGCGCCCAGCTCGGGCTGCCCGAACTCTCTCCGCTGCACCGGCTCGACCGCGTCACCAGCGGCCTGCTGATTCTGGCTACCGAACGGCGATGGCGCGGGGGCTATCAGTCGATGTTTCAACGCGGAGAGGTCGGCAAGACCTATCGGGCGCTGGCCCCGCTTCGGCCCGGTCTCGAACTGCCCGTCACCGTGCGGAACCACCTCGCCACGCGGCTTGGCCAGTGGCAGGGCGAGGTCGTGCCCGACGCCCCGGCCAACGCCGAGACGCTGATCGAACTCGAGTCCGAGCAGGGCGACCAGGGCAGCTACCGGCTGTCACCGCGCACCGGCCGCACCCACCAGTTGCGCATGCACATGCTGGGCCTGGGTATACCGATCACCGACGACCCGCTCTACCCCGTGGTTCTTGATGTCCCGGTGCACGATTTCCAGCGACCCCTGCAGCTTCTGGCCAGCGAACTGAGCTTCACCGACCCGATCGACGGGGGAGTGCGGCAGTTCGAGAGCGTGCGGCGGTTGCCACTGCTTGGCGAGGGCGTTGGGGCCCTCGGGGCGTGAGGCTGATCACCCCGGCCGAGTGAACCGAATTGAGGTCATGTGACCCGATTTTTGGCCACCCGCTCACATTTCGGTGACCGGAGGTTCCCGGAGTGTGCACCAATCCGGCACCGTTGGTCCGACGATCATGATGGTGAGCGGCTGGGCACCGCCGCGCCGGCGCCTCGGGACGCCGTATCAACGACGGTGAATCGGGCGTGGCCGCGGGATCAGTTAGTGGATGCATCCGCTCGGCTTGGCAGTTGCCAGGCGGGGCGCACGAAGTGGCAGGTGTACCCGTTCGGGTACTTCTCCAGATAGTCCTGGTGGTCGTCTTCGGCCTCCCAGAAGTCACCGGCCGGCTCAACCTCGGTGACAGCCGGGCCCGGCCAGATGCCGGAGGCGTCGACATCCGCTATCGTCTCTTCAGCCACCTGCTTCTGTGACGGCGATGTGTAGTAAATGGCGGAACGGTAGCTGCGGCCAACATCGTTGCCCTGCCGGTTCTTGGTTGACGGGTCGTGAATCTGAAAGAAGAACTCGAGTACTTCGCGGTAGCTGATCACGGCAGGATCGAAGTCGATCTCGACGGCCTCGGCGTGGTCGCCGTGATGACGGTAGGTCGCGTTCGGGGTATCACCGCCCGAGTAACCGACCCGGCTCGATAGAATACCTGGGCGCCTGCGCAACAGTTGCTGGGCTCCCCAGAAGCAGCCGCTGGCCAGAATTGCTCGTTCCGTATTCATTGTTCTCCTCGAGGTCTGTGATGCCGGCCCGAGCCGACATATTGGATGCAACGCTACGCGTCGCGTGAATGTTCCGGGTATACGAACGGCACCTGCCCAGACTCTGAAAGCCCGGGTGCCGAAGTGGCTTGGAGTCGAGGTCTCAGTGGATGACGGCGAGCAGCACGCCGACGCCGATGAATAGTACGCCGAAGATTCGGTTCAGAACGCGCTGACCGTGAGCGTTGCGGGTGAAGCGCTGAAACGAGTGCGCCGTTCCGGCGAAGAAGAACCACATCACCAGAACATCGATAACGATGACGGTCGCGGCGGCGATCAGATACTGCGGAAGCATGGGCTGGTCGACCCGAATGAACTGGGGCAGGAACGCCAGAAAGAACACGATCGCCTTGGGGTTGAGCATGTTGACCCACAGCCCGCGTCGAAACATCGACCAGCGTGGCTCATTACGAAGCGCGTGGACGCTCTCGGCGTCGAGGCCCGGTTTGGCGAGAAATTGACGGATGCCGAGATACACGAGGTAGGCGGCGCCCGCGTAGCGAATGATGTTGAACGCGAGCGGGGAACTGGCCACGAGCAGCCCCACACCGAGCGCCACGATCACGATGTGAATGACAATCGCGGCCTGCTGACCGAGAATGCCCCAGATGGAGCGCCGAAACCCCGAATTGATCGCGTTGCTCATGGTGTTGATCGCCCCCGCGCCGGGCGTGAAACTGATCAGGGTACCCGCGCCGAGAAGGGCCAACCACAAAGAGAACTGCACCGAGCAAGTTTAGGTGCACCCGCCCGCAGGGCGCGAAAGCTGCCGCTGACCTGAAGCCGATTTGCTCCAACGCACGATCGGTTTTCCTCAGGTTCTCGTGATCAGTGGAACCTCGCACAAGCGGCGGCCGGTGCGGTGAACTTCACCGTCTCGACCACATGCCCCACCGCCCCTCGATCACGTTGGCCGGTTTCTCGTCGGGTCAGGTTATCGAGGCTCAGCGCGGCTCGTATGCCTTCGGTAGTCTCATTCCGCGGTCGGCCATGATCTGCCGAACCCGATTCGGGTAGTCCGTGATGATGCCGTCGACACCTAGGTCCATGAGCTCCTTCACTGTGGCCGGATCATCGCAGGTCCACGGAATGATCTTGAGACCGCGGGCGTGTGCCGCAGATACCATCAGCTGATCGGGGTAGAACTGGAACCCGGGGTCGCCGACCTTGCCATTCTGGGGGAACCCATAGTTGGGTGATACTGCGGTCAGGCCGCCGGGAATCGCGGCGGCAGCCGTCGTGACGAGATCGCCGCCGTAGGTGTCTGCGTCGACGCCGCCGAGCCACGGCGAGGCACCGGGCTGACCGACCTGCAGAAAGTCGCGGTTGGTCAATGCCACCAGAGGCCACGTCGGCGCGAGGCTGTGCATTTCGTTCAGTGCCCCCCAGGCAAAGGACTGGATGGTGACCTGGTCCTCGATCCCGGAGGCGTGGATCTCCTCGAAGACCCGACGGACGAAGAGACCTACCGGTGCAGTCTGCTCGGGAGCACCGGCCTCGACCTTCGTCTCGATGTTGAGCTTTATCTGCTGAGCGTGGTAGCTCTTGACCAGATATAACACATCTTTCAGCTCGACCATCCGGAAGCCCTTTATCTGCTCCTGGTCGAGAAAGCCGGGCAGCTGCTGGAAGCCACAATCCATCGTCTTGATCTGAGCCAGGGTCAGATCTTTGATGAATTTACCCACGTACGGGTACATCGGGTCGGCGGACGTAACAGGTGCCGTGTCGCGACACTTTGACGGGCTGATCTGCCGGTCGTGGCTGACGACTACTTTTTCGTCCTTGGTGATTTGGGTGTCCAGCTCCAGCGTCGTGACACCCAGACGCATGGCCTTGCCGAACCCCTCCAGCGATTCCTCAGTGGTCATGCCGATGCCACCCCGGTGGGCCTGCAGATCGAAGTGGGTCTGCTGGGGTCGCAAGCCAGAATCGTCGGCTGCGGCCGCCTGCACCGCGACAGGCGCCATCAAGGCGGGAATTAGGCCCAGGGTGGCCAGGACATGACGTAAGGACATCGGGAGCTCCGCTCAATTCGAATTCGTTTGTAACGTCACAAACCATAGGTTTGAGGCGCACCATTCTGGTTGCCGAAGCGCGCCCCTCTGGTGAACACTCGCGGAACGAACGCCCCGCGTGACGAATGTTTTCATCACCGAGCAGCTCGGGCACGGATTCAGGAGTGGACCGAGAGCACGGCCGCGCCGTTCTCGACCCGTCCTGTCAGGCGGCGGCGGAAGGTCGCGTCCTCCGTGGTGCTGATGTCAACGTCGTACCAGCCGTTTGGGGCCGGCCAGCGGAGCTTCTTCTGCTGTCCGGGCCGCAGGACCTCGATCTGGGCGTGGCTGACGTATTGCAGGGACGTGAGCGTCAGCGTGATGGCAACGGATCCGGTGTTGCTGACTGCGAGTTCCACGTCGCTCGTCGTCCGGTTCTCCGTAATGCTGGCGTCCACGCCCACAGCAGCGCCAGCGGACGTGCCCGATAGCGCGTACTGGAAACCGTTTGGCCCGGAGACGACGAGGTCGAACGTCCCCTTCTTGACCGGAACGTCAACGCTCCGTCGCTTCTGCACGTCGAAGTGCTGCGGCACGGAATATTCGTTCGCATAGCCGTACAGCGTGAAGTGTGTGGAGCGCGGACCGGTGTTCTTCAGTGCCAGCGTCACGCTGCCGTCCTGACGTGCCTGGGCGGAAATCTGCGGGTAGTAGGGCAACGGGCGAGCCGGACGGCTACCGGATTCCTGGAAGGGTGCGGCCTGGGCCGCCGGCGGGGTGGGAAGCCAGCGGGAAGTAGCGGCGGGAACCGGGCCCGGGTGATCCACCTGGGGTTGTGTGCCCGCCGTGGTGAAGTCAAAAACGCTGGTCAGATCGCCGCAGACTGTGCGCCGCCACGCGGAAATATTCGGCTCCTCAACCCCCGTCCAGCTTTCCAGAAAGCGGATCACGGACGTGTGGTCGAAGACTTCTGAGCTGACGAAGCCGCCAATGGTCCACGGTGAGACGACGGTCATCGGCACCCGTGGGCCCAAGCCGATGGGCGAGCCGCCAAACCAGTCATCGCCACTGCCAGACTCCGGTCGCGGCGCAACCGGTGGTGGGACATGGTCGAAGTAGCCATCGTTTTCATCAAAGTTTAGGAAGATGGCCGTCGTCGCCCAGGTCTCCGGGTCGCTGGCGATGGTGTCGAGCAGCCGGTAGACGAAGTTCGCGCTGCCCACCGGGGTAGAGGCTCCGGGATGCTCCGAGTCCGCGGCTGAAGGGACAATCCAGCTGACCTCGGGTAGCTTGTTCGCAGCAATATCAGCTCTCAGCCGATCTAACAGAGTATCCGGATTGCCGCGCCACATTGCCCTGTCGAACAGTGACTTCTCCACCTCGCTGAGTAGCTCACGGCCCTGGCTGAGTTGGCCCAGCAGCCGCTGCTGCTCGGCCGGGGTCCGAGCCGCAAGGCTGTCGTAGAACTCTTCCGTGGTGCGCAGGTGACCGTCCACGGCGGCGAGCATCTTGTGGCCGATCTTCTTGAAGGTCTGAAAGTACTCCACCGCATTGTCGGTGAAGTTGTCCCAATCCTGGTAAATCTGCCAGGACACCCCGGCCTCCTGCAACCGTTCCGGGTAGGTGGTCCAGTCGTAGCCGGCATGGTCATAGCTATAGGCGGCGTTGGTGACGGCGCGGGACGCGGAACCAGGTTCATTACCCACCGTTCCGGACCAGAGATAGTTACGGTTCGGGTTCGTGGACCCGTTGATGGAGCAATGGTAGGCATCGCAGATGGTGAAGGTATCTGCCAGCTCGTACTGCAACGGGATATCCGCACGCTCGTAGTACGTCATGGTCGACGGGCTCTTGGACGGGATCCACTTGTCGTACCACCCGTTGCCCCAAGCCGCGGTCGTCCCGGCCCAGGAATGATCCAACGCGCCCAGATACTGGATATCCGAGGTCGGGCGACCGGCCAGTTCTGCAGCTTTGCGCAATGAGAACGGCAATACGGTCTCACCGTGGACCTCACCGTGGACCGTGGCCTGTTCGAAAACGAATGTGCCACTGGGCAAGCGCAGCGCCGCCTGATCCGCGAAGCCGCGGACTCCCCGCAGGGATCCGAAGTAGTGGTCGAAGGACCTGTTTTCCTGCATCAGCACAATGACGTGCTTGATGGCCTTCATCCCGCCGGGCCGAATCGGCTGCGCCATCGCTGCCTGCACAGAGGGAGGGAGAAGGGAATTGGCGGCCCCCAGGGCCGCTGCGGCCGCTGCAGCGCTCAGGAACCGACGCCGGGAAAAATCTGTGCTGGACATGCGACTACCTTTCATTGATATTCATAAAAAGGGCGCGGAATGACAGTCGCACCCCTCCCACGCCAGCTTCGCGTCCACACCCGGACGGGCGGCAAATGCAACCCGAACGAGGGATGAACATCCTCCGTTGACGCCGGCCCTGATTTGGACCGGCGCAACACTCCGAAACCCGCCAGGACCCAGCGCATTCCTATAGGCAGCCAACGTCGGTTGACAGAACCTCGGTCGACAGAACGTCGGTCGACAGTTGGAGAAGCTTCGACCGCGATAGGGATATCAGCTGGTGACGTGGCTGCGTTGGCGGGGCCGGCGTCTGCTGTTGACAGTGGGGCCGGTAGACGATTTGGCGTTCGAGGTGAAAAATGAATTCCCCGCGTCTGCACGCCGGGTCTATCGAGAGAGAATTATGCCATGAGCGACGAACAGGCGGCACCGGACTCGAAAGGCGTCTCGATCGAACTGCTTGCCGCAGTCGACCTCGGCCCCGAGATTGCGGGCATGGCGGGGCGCCAGCTCCGGATGCGCAAGGTGACCATCGAACCTGGAGGCGTCTTCGGCCCGATTCACGACCACGTGGGTAGGCCGGGCATGGTCTGCATCCTGCAGGGAACGATCACCGACCACCGAAACGGCGCGGCTGAGGAGTACGGGCCCGGACCGGGCTGGCCCGAAGACAGGCACACCACGCACTGGCTCGAAAACACAGGCACGACATCGGCTGTGGAGATCTCGGTCGACATCGTATGGCAGCCCTAGGCTCCATCGAGTCGCTCAACGCCCAGGTCAAGGCCGGTGTGAGGGAAGGACAACCGTCTCCGCCGGGCGACGCCCGTCCCGATCCCGCGACCGCGATTGGCACACCCCCTGCATGGACACCTATCCGGCCGGCGTCACCCGACCCGACGTCGTCAACCTCGAGGACTTCGACGCAGAGCACACGATGAGCTGGAAATCGGATTGCGAACGCTGGCGGGCAGTCATCTCCTCGTGGCGGACGTCGCTTGTCGCATTCTGATTTTTCGGATAAATCCCTCTCGACTCATTCGGCTTGTTGGGACTGTTTCTTAAACGCTGTCGCAGCAGCCGTGATCGACTGCATCGTTGCCCACGCCGACGCCATTTCGCTCACAGGCACCAGCTATCGACTCCAGGGCAACCGAATCACGACCGTGCCGTCCGCCAGAGCCGAGATCACCGCAGAATAGACAACCATCGTGATCTACTTTTCCGCGAGCGTTACTAATCTACTTTTCAACGAGCGTCGACAAGAAGAAACTCAGATGTTCTCATGTCGTTTAGCCGATGTGGTTGCACTATCGGTCTTGCTCGGCACTGGGACAAGTAATAGATCAATCTTGGCGATGCGCCGACGCTTTCCCACCTGCGCCGGAGAGCTTCACCCCTGCGCGACGAATATGAGGTGACATTCATGGAAGCTTCACAAGTGGCACAGGAGCTGGCTTTAGCCGATGATCTCCGAATCCGTGGTCTTCGACGTGGGAACGTCCTCGTGGTTTTTGGATCGCTATCTTTCGTTGGAGCATGGTTGACGCTTCCGTTAGGCGTGTATCTATTGATGACAGTGGCGAACTCTGCTGGTTCACTGGGGCTCGTGGCGGGTGGAATCATTTTGCTTGCGGTGAGCGTCCTCTTGGCTGTTTCCGGAGTACAGGCACTGAAACAATCACTGCGCAAGCACGCGACGGTAACAGCATTTGGGAAGGCCAATCCGGCCTTCGGCGAGGACCGTAAGAACTTGCCGACCGGAGGGGTTCCTCTTAGCTGGATTGGCAACGTCGCGGGCAGCTGAGTTTCCCAGTTGGATAGATGCCCTTCGTTCAACCACGCCGCGCGGCTGTCCCGTCGCGGTAGCGGATCGGCTCGATGGTCGGGATTTTACTCCGAGACGACGCGGCTCACCTTGTGTTCACGCGATCGATGACAAGGGATCACTATGGTGGAGGAAATGACCAGGTTATCTAATCGACCCATTGGAGGTGCGCAGGATGGCGCAGACGAAGACAGATAAGAAGAAAACCACCGAGAAAAAGGCGAAGAAGGCTTTGGCTCTCGCCGAGAAATCGGTGCAGGCGGCGCACAAGGCTGTGCGCGATTCGAGCAAGAAGCTGCGCAAGAAGGCGGCAGGATTGTCCAAGCAGACCGAGAAGCTGGCGGCGAAGCAGGAAAAAGCCGCCCGTCGACTTGCCAAGGAAACCGCGAGAGCCTCTACCGCGACCCGATCGGCTGCGAAGTCCGTGGCGAAGAAGTCTCCGTTCACCCCGCCGCTGCCCTCGCCCCGGCCCGCCGCGCCCACTCTGATCGAGTTGCGTGAAAAAGCGAAGGCGCAGAAGATCGCCGGGTATTCGCGCCTGAACAAGTCCGCATTGATCTCTGCACTGAATTCGTCGAAGCCGGCGTGAAAGTCGTCGCGGTCTTCAGCACCAAAGGAGGTGTCGGCAAGACCACGGCAGCCGTGAGCCTAGCGTTTGAAGCGGCGAGAGAGTTCCGGGTTCTGCTCTGGGATCTCGATCCGCAGGGCGCCACGACGTTCCTGCTGCAGGTGAAGCCGAAGATCAAGGGTGGAGTGGGCTCGCTCGTCGCTGGCCAGAGCCGGGTGACAGCCGCGATCCGGTCGACCACCTATGACAATCTCGATGTGCTGCCGGCGGATGCGAGCTACCGCGATCTCGACCTCGTCTTCGACCACGCGAAGAAGTCGGAGCAGCGGATCGCGAAGATCCTCGAGCAGATCCACCGTGACTACGATGTGGTCATCCTCGACTGCCCGCCAGGTTCTTCGCTGGTCGCGGAGAACGCCGTGTACTCCGCCGACGTCGTCGTAGTGCCGCTGGTGCCGTCGCCCCTGTCGATGCGGTCGCTGGATCAGGTGATGGAGTTCGTGGCCGCATCCGTCTCGAAGGCGCCGATCATCGGGTTCTTTTCGATGGTTGACCGCCGCAAGAGGTCGCACCGCGACACGGTCGAGCAGTTGCCCCTCACGCGCAAGGTAGTGACCGACATCGTCGTTCCCGCCACGGTGCAGATCGAACGGATGGGCGCCGAGCGGGCGCCCGTGGCGGTCTACGCGAACCGCTCACCGGCTGCGCAGGCATACGGCGATTTGTGGAGGCGGGTACAGGAGACGGTGAAGATCAAGAAGGGCAAGCGTAAGAACTGAACGCGTCTGACCTGAGTCGAACGGGACTCGAACGGTTATTACCACTACGCGTGACGGCCGGGTGGGTTCGCGGTGCTCGTCATCGCCTGGCGGTTGGTCGTTGTGCTGGCGGTCATAGTTGTGATCTTTCTGACAGCGGTGATCGTGGGCTCCGTTCAACGCCCCCGAGGTGCTTGGACGCCTGCACCAGTCGCATCGGACTGCGGAGCCACGTCCGGTGAACATCGCAGTTCTCGAGGCCAGCCTTGTGGTCGCGCTTGTCTAATTCGTGGTGGGTCTGGCCTTGACCCCGGTTCGTGGACACGGGTTAAGCGGCGATTCGAACTTCCGCCAGCTGTGATGAATATTGCATCTCGAAGTCCACGGGGCTGACCTGCCCGATCGAGGACTGCCGCCGGCGACTGTTGTAAAACCCGTCGATATAACGGACGATGTCGTTTTGCGTTTGACCGGACCCAGGGAGGTGTTGGCCATGGCCTCTTTGGACTCGTCGGAGGCCACGACTCACTGCAAATGGCAGTCGAGCTCTGCGACGATGTAATCGTCGATGCCGGCGGGGCGATCGATGCCGCGCCTCACGCTCATCTCAAAGTCGACACCGGCCGCCGAGCCGGCGTGAGCGGGCACCTCCCGGTGCAACATGGCATTCTGCGCGGCCAGCCCGACGGGCCTACTCCTTGCCATCGCCGGCACCGACGCACTCGTACTCGCCTCGCTTCCGGCACTGGCAGTACCTGCGCTCTGGCCGGGGTCAGCCCAGCTGATGCCGACCAACATCCCGCGATCAGCGGGTGTAGCGGTGCCCGGCTCGCCAACCCGACTGGCATCATGAAAACCGTCCCCCGCTCGGCCTGACCCGTCAGGCGCACACCCTCGGGGTGATCACAGTGATGGGGGAGTCGAATCTGGTGAACATGGAGTCGACACTGGTCGTTTTCCACAGGGGTGTCTGGTGGGTACACCCCAACTGGACGTCAAGAGGCAGCATTTGGAACTGTCAAGATAGGGTCATTTTTTATTGGTAGAAAGCCCGAGCCGTCTTTTTTTAATCCAACCTGACGTAACAGGCAGGAGAGCCCCGTGACGGGTCAACGAGTTGGATACGTACGAGTCAGCACCCTCGATCAGAACACCACCCGCCAGCTTGATGGCATCGACGTCGACCGGGTGTTCGAGAAAGAGGCGTCAGACAAAGATAAAAACCGACCCGAGCTGGACGAGATGATCAAGTTCGCCAGAGACGTCGACACCGTTTTCGTGCACTCAATGGACCGCCTTGCTCGCAATCTCGACGACCTCCGTTCGATCGTGCGCCGCTCACCTCCAAGAAGGTCCGGGTCGCATTCGTGAAAGAGCAGCCCTCCTTCACGGGAGACGACAACCCGATGGCGACCCTGCTCCTGAACGTCATGGGAGCATGTGCTGAGTTCGAGCGATCGCTGATCCGCGAACGTCAACGTGGCGGCATCGCCTTGGCAAAAAGACGGGGCCCACTCAGCAAGGAAGAAATAGGAGGACTGTTATCAAACAGCCAGCCACCGATGACTCATACCACCGCGGAGGTGAGTCTCCACAACCAGTCCGGTTGGGCGGCCATGTACGGCGCGATTCCCGCGCCGACATCTCGGTCGTTGCCTTCAATCACCACCACGATGACGCCGAGACCATGAAATACTGAATCAAGTACAGCGCGGAAGGCAAGAACTGCAATGAGATTCTCCCTGCCTCACTCGTTCCATCTTGCGGTCGCACTTTAAGAAACTCGAAACTAGCTCGTTACCTCGCGGGCGGGGATGCCGATAGTCACCAACATGGGGGTTGCAATGCTTGCGGAAGCGCGTGAGACGTCCAGCGCGACGGTGATGCTGGTACTGCGCTTCGTCCGTGAGCGCGGTGGCGTCCAAGCGGTCGCTGACGTACTCGCGGCGGCCGGGATCACCCAGTCGGTCGAGGAGTTAGAGGAAGCCATGTGGATCGGCTACGACACCCGCATCCGGCTTTTTGAGGCCGTGACGGATGCCCTCGGCCCGGGGACAATGTTCAAAATTGGCGAATCTGCCGCTGCGGACAGGTTCCATCCGGCTATTGCGCAACTTCTGAGCGCTTTCGCATCACCCCGCGCCGTGTACTACCAGCTCCCGAGGATGGTCCCGAAATTCAGCACGACGTCTTCGCTCGCGCTCGTCACCATCGGTCCCACGGATGCGACGCTCAGCTTTCATCTCCACGACGGATACGCTCCGTCCAGGCTGGATTGCGAGTATGCGCAGGGCCTGTTCTCTGCCGTGCCACGTATCTTCGGGCTGGAATCGGCGCATATCGTTCAAGCCGAGTGCCAGTCGGATGGAAATCCGGCCTGTGTATACCGCCTCACGTGGTCCCGGCGACTGCACTGGTGGTCATGGCGCAGCGGTAGGCGCGCGGCCGATCGTGGATTCGCAGCCTTGCGTGAACAGGTCCAGCGGATACAGCTGGCTGAGGCGGACCTCGTCAGCAGCGACGATATCGGCGAGGTGCTCGCCAGAATCGTGGGTCGCGCGGCAGCAGCGGTCCTCGCGCCGTCCTACCTCTTTGTCGTTAAGCCGACTCACGGCGGGGCGCCGCTCGTGCATTTTTTGGGTCTCACCGATGAGCGAGCCGCGGAACTCGCGCCGCGGCTGCTCGAGGGCGACAGCCTCGGCAGTTCCGCCGTTGTCGTCGACGTGGCGTCGACTCGCCAGGTTCACGGGCGCCTCGCGGCCCTGTACCCGCGGGGGCAGCGTCCCATGGACGCGGACCGGGCGCTGCTCGAGGCCTACGCCAGCCACGCGGCGGCAGCCCTGGACCTCTTCACTGCGCTCGAGGACAGCCGCCGGGAAGAGAGCCGCTCGACGGCGCTGCTCGCGCTGGCTAACGAACTGGCCACCGCCGGCAGCACGAGCGGCGTTGCGGACATCATTGCGGCCGCCCTGCCGACTATCGTCGAGTGCGACGCCGCGGCGGTCCTGCTCTGGGACGCCGGCCTCGCGTCGCTCCAGGCAGTCGCCTGCGACGGCTTTGAGCCGGATGAGCGTCAGGTGCTGCTCGCCACGCCGATCCCGGCCTCGACGACTCCCGAGCTGATCGGACTCCTGACCAACCACGAACCGGTCCTCATCAGGGCGGACGAGGCCAGCCCGCTCCTTGTACAGTTGCTTGGCGCCACTCGGGCCCCGAATGTTGTCGTGGTCCCATTGCTCGATGGCGATCTCCTGATGGGGATCGCGGCCGCCGTTTGGCGGGGTCACCTCACACCAGAGGTGCATCGGGCGGCCTTGACCCGGATGGCCGGGGTGAGCAGCCAGGGCGCAACGGCCTTGCAAAATGCCAGATTGCTCGCAACCGTGCGGCACCAGTCCCTGCACGACTCTCTCACCGGCTTACCCAACCGGGTGCTGTTCGCCGAGCGGCTGGACCAGGCGCTCGGCGAGAACCGGGCACATGCCGGCACGGGCACCGTGGTGATGTTCTGCGACCTCGACAACTTCAAGAAGGTCAACGACGACCTCGGGCACGGCGCTGGGGACGAACTGCTCCGCCAGGTCGCCGCGCGCCTCCGTTCCGAGGTTCGCCCGGGGGATACCATCGGCCGCCTCGGCGGGGACGAATTCGCGGTGCTCGCCACCGATGTGCCATGCCAGTCGACGGCGCTCGAAATGGCCGGACGCATCGTCGACAGCCTCAATGTGCCCTTTCATCTCGCCGGCCAGGACCTGCGTATCTCCACGAGCGTGGGTGTGGCCATCTACACGGGTGAGGGCGGGCGCGGTGAACGGCTCCTCGCCTCGGCTGACACGGCGATGTACGAGGCGAAGAGGACGGGTCGCAACCAGATCGCCGTCTCCGGCGAAACGGCATCCGCCTCGTCACAGCCGTCGCTTGAGACGGAGCTCTCGGTCGCCATCGACCGGAACGAAATGCGCCTGCACTTCCAGCCGGTCCTCAATATTTCCGCCGCCGGTGGCATCAGGGTTGTGGGTGCCGAGGGACTCATTCGCTGGAATCATCCGCGCCTGGGGTTATTGGCGCCGGCCGCATTCCTTCCGCTCGCGGAAGAGACCGGCATGATCACCAAACTGGACCTGTGGGCGATGGAGAACGCGTGCGCGGCGCTGGCAGGCTGGGCGCAACCGGGTGACGAGCCGTTGCACGTCGCCGTCAACCTCGCAAGCGCGACGCTGGTCGACCCCCGGCTGCTGCCGACGGTGCGCGCCGCCCTCACCAGAAACCATCTCTCGCCCCGACGCCTCATTCTCGAGGTCGTCGAGAGCCGTGCACTGATCGACCTGCCCGGCGTCGTCGAACGACTCACCGAGCTCCGCCAGCTCGGCATCCGGATCTCACTCGATGATTTCGGAACCGGGTTTTCCACGCTCGCGTGGCTCAATTCCCTGCCGGTCGATCAGATCAAGATCGATCGCACCTTCATCATGGATATTCCTGCCCGGTCCTCCGTCGCCCTCGTGCAGGGGATCCTCGCGCTTGCGCAGAAGCTCGATATCGAAGTCGTGGCCGAGGGCGTGGAGACCGTTGACCAGCTCGACACCCTCTCCGAATCGGGCTGCGCGCTGGTGCAGGGCTACCTGCTCGGCCGCCCTGCTGCGATCTTCGACCCGGCAGCACTCGAACGATCCAGCAATCGCGACCTGGTGTTGTTGGCCGCACACGACACCGCCCGGGGGCAACGGGCGTTGTCGGGTCGAACCGGGAGCGGCGTGCACGGGGAGCTTGATCCTCGAAACCGTCCATAGTCGCTTTCATCTTTCGGATGAAAGTCGACGGCCACGGAGTCGAGGTGACCTGCGAGGTCCTGCGCGCGCAGGGTGTCCTGGTTACTTCTTGGGTCTTCGTGCCTCGAAGACCTGCGCTGTCGCCCAAACGCACCCTTTTTGACGCCGTCTCGGTCGACCGGCTGATGCGCCTCGAGGGTATGAACGGCCTCGTGCGCGGACGTAAGCCACGTGGGACCGTGGCCCACGAGGGCCTCGTGGTGTCGATTGGGACCATCGGTGACGCCAACGGCAAACCGGGTTGAAAATTCAAATTATTATTTTTTGGTTTGGACCCAGTTCGGGGCACTACTCCAGAACCGGGTGGCACTTGAACGGGCGCAGATGGAGCGGATGCGTTCTCGGCTCTGGCGCTTTCTTCTCGCGAGTGGCAACGTGGATAACGCGCAAGACGAGACGAGAGGGTGTCGATCGTGTCAGAGTCACAGCGAGTATTCGATCAACGACCGCTGACTACCTCGACGGGCGCTATCTGGCTTGTGGTGGGCGGCGCTCTCACGCTCCTCTGCGGCGCCCTGCTCTTCGCTATGCAGTGGCTCAGCCCAGCCGGGGTCGCGACGACGGGACTCGTTATCGTGGTGGCGCTGTACGCGGCGATGGTGGTCATCCGCTTTGCCGTGAGCCGTAAGCGACTCAAGCTCGGTATCCTCGCGACGCTCACCCTGCTGATCGTGATGGTCTTCCTCATCTGTGGGGGGATCGTCACGGTGACAGAATGGGGCGCGGTCAGCACGGCATAACGACGAGCGCTCGCCCTGGAGGGGGCGGGCTCTCGTCGTTCCTTTGTCGGGCCTACGATTCCGGTGTGATGGCGCAGGATTTCGCGCTGTCACCAGAGGCGACCCAGCAGCCCAAACTATCGTCGAGCACTCAGGTCACAGACGGGCTGAGCATGGTGATGATTCCTGATTCTCGCCCTACGTCAAACGCCGAACTTGCTATCAACTGCTGGCTTCAGGCAACCCTGACACGTAGGGTTGAGGTCTCGCAACAACTCGCCAAGCCTGTTAGGTCTGGAGGACACAGCTCAAATCGGGGTGTGGAAAGGGTAAGGCCCATGACTCGTGAGCATCTCTCGGCGGCAGAACCAGACGAATCCGACCTCGAGGTCACAAAACCCAAAGACTGGGCCGCGGGCATGCCCGGCGTATACCACTCCATGAAGCCGGCGTTGGAGAATCTGGGCGTCATCCGTACCGGCAAGACGATGCTCGCCCTCAACCAGAAAGACGGCTTCGACTGCCCCAGCTGCGCCTGGCCGGACCCCACTCACCGCAAGACCTTCGAATTCTGTGAGAACGGCGCGAAAGCCGTCACCTGGGAAGCCACACCGGTCACCATCGACTCGGACTTCTGGGCCCAGTATTCTATTGACGACCTGCTGGAGAAGTCGGAATACTGGCTCGGAATGCAGGGGCGCCTCACCGAGCCGGTCTATAAGCCCGCCGGCGCTGACCACTACCGACCGATCAGCTGGAACGACGCGTTCTCCGTCTTGGCCACGAAGCTCAACGCTCTCACGTCCCCAGACGAGGCCGCCTTCTACACGAGCGGGCGCGCCTCGAATGAGGCCGCCTTCGCGTACCAACTTTTCGTGCGCGCTTTCGGAACGAACAACCTGCCTGACTGTTCGAACATGTGCCATGAGTCAACCGGATGGGCCATGGGCCAGACGCTGGGCATCGGCAAGGCCACGATCAGCTACGACGACTTCGCCCAAGCCGATCTCATCATCATCATGGGCCAGAATCCGGGAACGAACCATCCG
>NZ_JAJAYI010000031.1 GCF_026786305.1 Cryobacterium sp. | reverse complement strand
GGGGGCCCCCCCCCCTACAGCGTACCGGTTTCGAACAGCCGAAAGGCTATCGACTACCGGGCCTGAGTGTATTAGCGAGCTGCGTAGTACTCCACGACGAGCTGGACTTCACAGGTCACGGGGATCTCGATGCGCTTCGGCGCGCGCACGAGGCGGGCCTGAAGTTTGTCGAGCTCAACCTCGAGGTACGGCGGGAGCTTGGGGAGCAGGTCGACGTGTCCGCCGGCTGCTGCAACCTGAAAGGGCTCCATGCCCTCGCTGCGAGCCTTGACGTGGATGAGCTGGCCCGGCTTCACGCGGAAGGAGGGCCGGTCAACGAGCTCTCCGTCGACGAGGATGTGACGGTGCACAACCATCTGACGTGCCTGCGCCGTGGTGCGCGCAAGCGCGGAACGAACGAGGAGGGCGTCGAGACGGGTCTCGAGGATCTCGACGAGGTTCTCACCGGTCAGTCCCTGACGACGACGAGCCTGCTCGAAGGCAATCTTGAGCTGGGCTTCGCGAATGCCGTACTGGGCGCGTAAGCGCTGCTTTTCGCGCAGACGAACGGCGTAGTCCGAATCGGTCTTGCGCTTGGTGCGGCCGTGCTCGCCGGGTGCATACGGGCGCTTCTCGAGAAAGCGGGCTGCCTTCGGCGTGAGGGCAATGCCCAAGGCGCGCGAGAGGCGAGTTTTACTACGGGTACGTGACTTGGTAGACACGGTTTCCTTTCAATCGGACTCACTAACAGGGATACCAGGGCGCGTGCGTATCGCTACAGCACAAACGTCATGGGAGATCAGAGGATTGGGTGCCATGGGACGGTCGGCTACAGAACGATTCCCCTCCAAACTGGAAACGGACGCAGCCGCATGCCGAGACCAGTTGTAGGCAGGGATCAGGTTAGCACACGGGCCTTGTGGACGGATGCGTTGCGGGCCATCCGTTCGTCCGGTTTTCGAGGCGGGCAGCGTTGACGGGGCATCCGCTCCTCGCTCCAGCATCCAACTCGCAACCCCGCGGACAACTCGCCGCCGCCGCTGTCCAGGGCGCAGCCCGGAGGCGGAGTCAGGGTTCGCATCTACTCGTTGCGCACGATGCGTCTAATTTTCAGGAGGCGGCCGGAGATGTCGCGCTCGTGACCGTGCTCGGTGGGTTCGTAGTACCGGGTGTTTTTCAGCTCGGTCGGCGGATACTGCTGGGTGACCACCCCGAGTGCGTCGTCGTGCGGGTACAGGTAGCCCTTACCGTGACCGAGGCGCTTGGCGCCGGGGTAGTGAGCGTCGCGCATGCCCGTGGGTACTCGGCCCATCCTGCCGGCCCGCACGTCGGCGATCGCCGCGTCGAGGGCCACGTACGCGGCGTTGGATTTCGGGGCGGTTGCAAGGTGCACGACGGCCTGGGCAAGGGGAATGCGACCCTCGGGCATGCCGATAAGCGCCACGGCGTCGGCGGCGGCCACTGCAATGAGAAGCGATTGCGGGTCGGCCATGCCGATGTCTTCGGAGGCGAGAATGATGATCCGGCGACAAATATAACGCGGGTCTTCGCCGGCCTCGATCATGCGGGCGAGGTAGTGCAGTGCTGCGTCGACGTCACTGCCGCGCACCGATTTGATGAAGGCGCTGATCACGTCGTAGTGCTCGTCACCGTTACGGTCGTACCGCAGCAGCGCCCGATCGACGGCGAGCGAGACAATGCCGGTCGTGATCACAGGCTTGCCGACCGCCCCGGCTTCACGGGTCGATTCGGCAGAAACGGACGCCGCCTCCAACGCAGTCAGCGCCCGGCGCGCATCACCCGACGCGAGACGAATGATCGCGCTGCGAGCCTCGGGCTGGAGTTCGAACCGGTCGGCGAGGCCGCGCGCATCGGCAACGGCCCGGTCGACCACGATGCCGAGGTCGTCGTCGCTGAGCACGTCGAGGGTCAGGAGCAGCGATCGGGAAAGCAGAGGGGAAATGATCGAGAACGAGGGGTTTTCGGTCGTCGCCGCGACCAGAATAATCACGCCATTCTCCACGCCGGGCAGCAGTGCGTCCTGCTGGGCCTTCGAGAAACGGTGGATCTCGTCGAGGAACAAGACCGTCGAGAGGCCATACAGGTCACGGTTGGTGCGGGCGTCCTCCATGACCTGGCGCACATCCCGCACACCGGCGTTCACCGCGGAGAGCTCGACGAATCGACGCCCGGAGCTGTGCGCGATCGCCTGTGCGAGCGTGGTCTTGCCGGTGCCTGGCGGCCCCCACAGAATGACCGATACGCTGCCACGCTCCCCCGTCTTGTCGCTCGCGAGGCTCACGAGAGGTGACCCCGGCGTCAGAAGGTGGCGCTGGCCGGCGACCTCGTCGAGGGTTTTCGGGCGCATTCGTACGGCGAGGGGGGTCGCGCCACCGCGCAGACCCGGTTGAACATCCGACATTCCTCCAGCGTAGTTTGTGAGAGAGTTCTACGAGGTCAGGACGCGTCGGCGCCCCGGTTGTGTTGTATACGGTCGTCGCCAATCCCGATGGCCCTGGAGGGTTCCTGTGGCTTCGAATTACAAGCTTGAGCGTGCGGCACGTGAAGAGCGCGGCCGCGTTCGTTCCTACCAGGCTCGGCGGGCCGTGCACGAGCATCAGAAAAAACGTCGCGTGCGCGACAACCTCATCGCCGGTGGCGGACTGCTAGTAGTTCTGACTCTGATCGTGATCACCCAGGTGTTCTACTTCGACGGCGGGCCTGGTACCCCGGCCCCCACGTCGGCGGCCACGGCAACTCCAACGGCCACGCCGACCGCCACGCCGGTCGCCGGCGCGAATTCTGGCGAGGTGCCCCCAAGCACTCTCGCCGAGAGTCGCACCTGGACCGGATCGCTCACCCTCAACGATGTCACCCTCGGCATTGAGCTTGACGGTGCGCTCGCCCCCCAGGGCGTCTCCTCCACCGTCAGCCTCGTGCAGAGCGGATTTTATAACGACGTGACCTGCCACCGGCTCACCAGCGGCGGTTTCTTTGTGCTGCAGTGCGGTGACCCGGCCGGCGACGGCTCCGGCGGACCCGACTACAGCTATGGTCCGATCGAAAACGCGCCGGCCGACGATGTCTACCCGGCCGGCACGATCGCCATGGCCCGTCAGGGCGGCGATGCGTTCAGCCAGGGCAGCCAGTTCTTCGTCGTCTACGACGACACAACAATTCCCTCCGATGCGGCTGGCGGGTACACCGTGCTCGGCCACGTCACGAGTGGACTTGACGAGCTCAAGGCCCAGATCACGGATGCCGGAACCACGGATGGTTCCGGGGACGGCACTCCGAAGGTGCCGACGGCAATCACGGGCATAACAGTTCAGTAGGATCGATCGTTCCTCCTGCGCTATTGCAATAGGCTTATCAGGGTATTTCCTGGCTCCGCACTTTTCACTCCCGCGGATCCACACACAACAACTCAGCAAAGGTGAGGCTCTTGACTACGACAGATCAGCAACCATGGGGTCGCGTAGACGAAACCGGCACGGTTTACGTGCGCGAGGCAGATGGCGAACGCGCCGTTGGCCAATACCCGGATGCCACTCCAGAAGAGGCCTTGGCCTACTTCGAACGCAAGTACGTCGAGCTCAATGGGCAGGTCACCCTGCTCGAGCAGCGTGCGAAGGGTGGCGCCCCGGCCGCAGACATCGCCAAGTCGGTCGCCAACCTGACCGTGGCCGTCGCCAATGCCAACGCCGTCGGCAATTTAGCCGCCCTGGCCGAACGCCTCGGCGCCCTCGGCGGCGCCGTCAGCGAGCTGACCGCGCAGCAGAGTATCGAGTCGAAGGCCGCATCCGCTGCCGCCGTCGCCGAGCGGGCCGAGATCGTGACCGCGGCCGAGCGCCTCGCCGCCGAAGATCCGGCCAAGACACAGTGGAAGCAAACCAGCGCGGCTCTTGACGCTCTGTTCGCCAAATGGCAGGCGCACCAGCACGACGCCCCCCGCATTCCCAAGGGCGAGGCCAACGACCTGTGGAAGCGCTTTCGCGCGGCACGCACCACGATCGAGCAGAACCGCAAGGCGTTCTTCGCCGAGCTCGACAGCGCCCACAAGGACGTTCGCACCAAGAAGCAGAACTTGATCGAACAGGCTGAGGCCCTCGCCCCGCGGGGGGCCGATGGCGTTTCCGCCTACCGCAACCTGCTCGACGAGTGGAAAAAGGCCGGTCGCAGCGGCAAGAAGCAGGACGATGCCATGTGGGCGAAGTTCAAGGCCGCTGGCGACGTGCTGTACTCGGTCAAGAGTGAGGTCGAAGCCCAGGACAACGAGGAGTTCTCCGCGAACCTCGTGCTCAAGCTCGAACTAGTGACCGAGGCCGAGACCCTCCTGACCACTACCGACCGCAATGCCGCGCGAGACACGCTCACCACGATCCAGCGCAAGTGGGACGTCATCGGCAAGGTTCCCCGCGACCAGGTCAAGCCGATCGAAGATCGCCTCCGCAAGGTGGAAGCCGTCGTGCGCAAGCTCGACGACGACCACTGGAAGCGCAACAACCCCGAGACCAAGGCCCGCACCGAGGGCCTTGCCGGCCAGCTGAACGACGCGATCGTAAAGCTCGAGGCTGAGCTGGCCACGGCGCAGAAGGGGCAGAGCGCCCGCGCCATCAAGGACGCGACCGAAGCACTCGAGGCGCGCAAGGCGTGGCTCAGGGCGATCGGCCAGTGACCCGCACGGTCGGCGAACCGGCCCTGCGGTAGTCTCCCGCGCAGTTATCCACACGCCGCAGCGGTACCCCGTTATCCACAGATCCAGGCTCCTTCGGGGGCCTGGACTTGGTTAAGCGTCATTCTGGTGGCATGACAAACCCTCGGGGTCGAGTGCGCACGGTAAACGACCTGCCGCTCGCCGAACTCTACAGCGCCCGCCTCGACGGGCAGGTCTTTCAAGTCGCAGACTCTTGGTGCGTGATCGATGAAATTGACGGATGCGACACTCGGGCTATCGCCGCCAGCCAGCTGGTCCCGCCCCGCGCCATCGCCGAGCAGCTCACCGCCGCGTGGATTTACGGTTTGGCACCCGAGCCGCAACTCCATCAGTTCTGTGTGCTGATCGGCGCGCGCACGACCGCAATGTGGTCGCCGCGGGTACAGGTGCGCGAGATTGTGCGGTCCCCCGATGACGTGCGCACCATCTCCGGAGCGCGGGTCACCACTCCTCTGCGGACCGCCGTCGATCTTGCCCGCTACATGCCGACATCGACTCCCGACCTCACCGCCCTGCTCGCTCGCCTGTTGCACTACGGCGAGTACCCCGATGTCTCGGCCGCCGTGCGCCTGTGCAAACGAGGCAGCCCGGCCCACAGCACACTCGCCGTGTCGCGTTTCGCCGCGGTCAACGGACCCCTGTATGCGCTGCGGCAGCAGATCGGTGCGGGCAGCACGAACGTCGCCGGTTAGCCGTCGCTGACCCGGTACACGTCATAGACGGCGTCAATGCGACGAACGGCGTTCAGTACGCGGTCGAGGTGGGTGGTGTCGCCCATTTCAAATACGAAGCGGCTGAGCGCCAGGCGATCGCTGGAGGTGTTGACGGTGGCAGAGAGAATGTTCACGTGGTGTTCCGACAACACACGGGTAACGTCGGAAAGCAACCCCGAGCGGTCGAGGGCTTCGATCTGAATGTGCACGAGGAACACGCTCTTTGAGGTGGGCGCCCAGTCGACCTCAATCATGCGCTCGGGCTCTTTGAGTAACGATTGCACGTTATGACAGGAGGCCTGGTGCACGGACACACCCGCACCCCGAGTGACGAAGCCGACGATCTTGTCGCCCGGAACCGGAGTGCAGCAGCGGGCGAGTTTGACCAGAATATCGGGCGCGCCACGCACGAGCACTCCCGAATCGCCGTTGCGGGTGGTCTGCGGCCGACCACGCGCGGCGACCGGAAAGTCACTACTGTCGTTGTCTTCGGTGCTCTGCACCGAGGAGACGACTTTTTCGAGCACGGACTGGGTCGAGACGTGGCCCTCGCCGACGGCAGCGTACATGGCCGAAACGTCTTCGTACTTGAGCTGGGCCGCGACCTCCGCGAAGGAGTCCTGGTTCATTAGTTTCTGCAGTGGAAGGTTTTGCTTGCGCATCGCCCGCGCGATCGCGTCACGACCCTGTTCGATGGCCTCGTCGCGGCGTTCCTTGGTGAACCATTGGCGAATCTTGTTGCGAGCCCGGGGACTCTTGACGAACTTGAGCCAGTCCTTGCTCGGGCCGGAGTCGGGGTTTTTCGAGGTGAACACCTCGACGACGTCGCCGGTGATGAGTTCACTCTCAAGCGGTACCAGTCGGCCGTTGACCTTGGCGCCCATGGTGCGATGGCCGACCTCGGTGTGCACCGCATAGGCGAAGTCGACGGGGGTGGCACCGGAGGGCAGGCCAATTACGCGGCCCTTTGGCGTGAAAACGTAGACCTCTTTGGCACCGATCTCGTAGCGCAGGGAGTCGAGGAACTCGCCCGGGTCGGCCGTTTCGGCCTGCCAGTCAGAGATATGGGCGAGCCAGGCCATGTCGGTGTCGCTCTGGGGACCGGGGCCACCGGGGCTCTTGCCATTGACCTGTTCCTTGTACTTCCAGTGTGCGGCGACACCGAATTCGGCACGCTGGTGCATCTCGGTGGTGCGAATCTGAATTTCAACGGCGCGACCGCTCGGGCCGAGTACTGTCGTGTGCAACGACTGGTACAGGTTGAATTTCGGGGTGGCGATGTAATCCTTGAACCGGCCGGGAAGCGGAGTCCACCGAGCGTGGATGGAACCCAGCACGGCGTAGCAGTCCCGCACCGAGTTCACGAGTACACGAATACCGACGAGGTCGTAGATCTCGTCGAACTCACGGCCGCGCACGACCATCTTCTGGTAGATCGAGTAGTACTGTTTGGGACGCCCGGCCACCTTGCCGCGAATGCGCGCCGATTTGAGATCGTCGTTGATGGTATCGATGACCTGCTGCACGAACTCTTCACGCTGCGGCGTGCGCTGTTTGACCAAGCTTTCTATTTCGGCGTACAGCTTGGGGTACAGCACCGCAAAAGAGAGGTCTTCGAGTTCCCATTTGATGGTCTGGATTCCGAGGCGGTGCGCGAGGGGTGCGTAGATCTCCAGGGTCTCGGTGGCCTTGCGCACGGCGGATTCGTTGGGCACGAAGCCCCAGGTGCGCGCATTGTGCAGCCGGTCGGCAAGTTTGATGATCAGCACGCGAATGTCCTTGGACATCGCGACGATCATCTTGCGTACGGTCTCGGCCTGGGTCGAGTCGCCGTACTTCACCTTGTCGAGCTTGGTGACCCCGTCGACGAGCATTGCGATTTCATCGCCGAAATCGGCGCGCAGGGCGTCGAGCGTGTAGTCGGTGTCTTCAACGGTGTCGTGCAGCAGTGCGGCAGCGATAGTTTTGGTGCCGATGCCGAGGTCGGCCAGAATCTGCGCCACCGCAACGGGGTGGGTGATGTAGGGCTCACCGCTGCGACGCATCTGTCCGTCGTGTGCTCGCTCGGCGGCGGTATACGCACGTTCGATGATCGACAGGTCAACCTTCGGATGATTCAGTCGTACCGTTTTGATCAAACGGTCGACGGCACCGGCAGGCTGCGCGCGCGAAAAGATGCGGGGAACCAGACGGCGCAGCGAGGCCGGGGAGGGGGTCGTCGTGTCCGTCATAGTCTCACCTCGGCTTCACGCCCGGCGGAGGTACGCGGGCTGTGCTTGCTTACTGTCAATTATGCCGGTTCTGCGGGGCCGCCTGTACGCCCCCAGCGATCAGCTGCCGGTCACAGGCAGAAACGGCCAGCCCACGAGGGCTGACCGTTTCACGTCCCCACGGTGCCGTCGACTACGCTGTGACGCTCTCGGCCGCGGGAGCCGAGGCCTTGGAGCGAGCGGCCAGGGCCTTCTTATCGTGCTTCCGAATGGCATCTTCACCGTTGCGCAGCTGGGCGTACAGCGGCGACGCAATGAAAATGGTCGAGTAGGTGCCGACCAGAATACCGATGAGCAAAGCGAGCGAGATGTCACGCAGGGTGCCAGCACCCAGCACGAACGCCCCGATGAACAGAATGGATGCCACCGGCAGGGCGGCAACGACCGAGGTGTTGATCGAGCGCACGAGCGTCTGGTTCACGGCGAGGTTGACCGACTCGGAGAAGGTCCGGCTCGAGCCCGACCCGTCGAAGTTGGTGTTCTCGCGAATCTTGTCGAAGACCACAACGGTGTCGTAGAGCGAATAACCGAGAATCGTGAGGAACCCGATAACCGCCGCTGGCGTGATTTCAAAACCAGTGATTCCGTAGAACCCGGCCGTGATGACGAGGTCGTGCAGCAGTGCCACCATGGCTGCCACCGACATCTTCCAGGTGCGGAAATAGATGGCCATGATGATGCCGGCCAAGACGAGGAACACGATCAGGGCGCGTAGTGCTTGACCGGTGATGTCCTGCCCCCAGGTCGCCCCGATGAAGGAGGTTGCGACTTCCGTGACCGGCACGTCATAGGCGGTGGCGAGTGCGTCACGCACTCCCGTCGTCTCCGCTTCCGACAGCTGGTCGGTCTGCACTCGAACACCGTCTGCGCCGACGGTGGAGACCTTCGGTACAGCGTTGGGAACGACGCTGGCGACAGCATCCGTGGCCGTGGTCTGAGACTGGCTCGTCGTCTGTGAGATGACGAATTCGCTGCCCCCGGTGAATTCAATACCAAAGACAAAGCCGCCGCGCAGCAGGAATGGGCCGACGAGGGCGATGAGAATCATCCCGCCGGCGATGAGGTACCAAAGTTTGCGGCGCCCGACGATATTGAGCGAGCGAGCCCCCGTGTACAGGTCATTTCCGAACTTCGAGAAGCTGGCCATCAGGAATCCTTCCTGTCTGTCGATCGATCAGTAGTGGTGCCGACAAGTTCCGACGCTTTTCGCTCAGCGATGGTTTGTCGTTTGGCTGCTTCTTTGCTTGAGGAGGAGACTTTGGTCGCCGACACAGACGCCGAGGGCGCAAATCGAGCCCTCCCCCGGTAAACGGCACCGAGGGCTCGAGGATCAAGCCCGCTGAGTTTGTGGCCCTCGTTGAAGAATTTCGTCTGCGCGACCAGCTGCAGCATCGGGTGCGTGAACAGGCTGACCACGAGGAGATCGACAATCGTGGTGAGGCCGAGGGTCAGGGCGAAGCCGCGCACGTTGCCGACGGCGAGTACGAACAGCACCGCGGCGGCGAGGAAGTTGACAACGTCGGAGGCGACGATGGTGCGGAAGGCCCGCTTCCAGCCGGCCTCAACCGAGGACTCCAGCCCACGGCCGTCACGAAGCTCGTCGCGTACGCGTTCAAAGTAAACGATGAACGAGTCGGCGGTTATACCGATGGCCACGATCAGACCGGCAACACCGGCCAGAGACAGACGGTAGCCCTCACGCCAGGACAGGATGGTGATCAGGAGGTAGGTGATCAATGCTGCCACGCCGAGGGAGGCAACCGTTACCAGACCGAGGAGACGATACTGCACGAGCGAGTACAGGACAACGAGGATCAGACCGATCAGTCCGGCGATGAGTCCGTTGAGCAGCTGAGTGGAACCGAGAGTTGCCGAGATGGTGTCCTGGCTCTGAACGGTGAAGCTGATCGGGAGAGCACCGAACTTGAGCTGGTCGGCCAGCGCCTTGGAGCTCTCCTGGTCGAATGACCCAGTGATCTGGGGCTTGCCATCGAGAATGGCGCCCTGAGTGGCCGGTGCCGAAATTACGTGACCGTCAAGCACGATCGCAAACTGGTTCTGCACCCCGGTGAGGTTGAAAAGACGCGTCGTGACGTCAGAAAACTTCGAGGTTCCATCGCTGTTGAAAACGATGTTGACAGCCCATTCGCCCGTGGTAGCGCCGTTCTGGGTGGTGCGCTGGCCGTTGGTCGCGTTCGAGATCGTGGAACCGTCGACTTCGACGGGGCCGAGGATGTACTTGATCGAGCCATCGGTTTCGCAGGTGATCAGTGGCTGGTTGGCCGGCGCCACATTGGTGGTATTGATTTTGCTGCAGTCGAAGGCATCGTACTCGGACTGAAGGGCGGGCGTGACGTAATTCAGGTCGCTCGCGTCGGTCGGTGCAACCGCGGGTGTGGTCGACAGGCTCGGATCGACGGTCGCTTTCGGCGTCGGCGTTGCGGTGCCGTCAGCACCGACGGTCTGGCCGGACGGTTGGCCCGCGACGAGAACAGCCCGAAATTCCAGCTTGGCCGACGACTTGATACGTTCCAGGGTGGCATCATCGGGGGTACCGGGGATCGATACGACGATGTTTCGCCCGCCCTGCGTGTTGACCTCTGCTTCGGAAACACCCGATGAGTCGACACGCTGTCGAATGATTCCCACGGCCTCGGAGAGCTGTTCCGAGGTGACGGTCGCGCCACTCTCGACCTGTGGGGCGAGGATGATCTGTGTACCACCCTCAAGGTCGAGCGCAAGCTTCGGCGTCCACGATCCGTTTTGAGTGAACACGCCGAAGGCGTTGAGGGCGATGAGGCCGACGATAAGCACGCCCAGCCAGGTTAGGGAACGCCAGGCCTTCTTGACCGGAGACGACTTAGCCACCTATGAACTCAGCTTTCTGTTGGCGCCCACGCCAGAATGCGTGGGCGCGTCGCGTGATGCAGTACGTATGTCGTGATACGGGTTCGTGCCAAACGAGTGTTACCTCAGAAGGAGGAACTACGCGTCACCCTTTTTGGGCTGGTCGGTGCTGTCGGTGTCGACATCGGCAACCCGCTGGCCGAATTCCGGCTTGGTGAGCGAGTCGAAGCTATCAACAGTGGAGTCGTCGATGTCGTCGGCGACGACCGGCTCCACCACGCGCGCGATGGTCTGGCGGTGAATTCCCACGATGACACCGGGGGCGATCTGCAGTTCGACCTTATTGGCCTCTTCATCAATAGCCATGATCGTGCCGTACATGCCGAAGTTGGTCATGACAGCGGCGCCGGGAACCATGGTGGCCTGCAGGGCCTCTTGGTCTTTCTTGCGCTTGCGGCCGTTGCGGAACATGAAGAACACGAGAACGGCCAGGACGGCCAGCATTACGAGAGTCAGATTATCCATGGAGCGGTGAAACCTTCCGATTGCGGCGCGGGTGGCCGAAGTTTGTGAATTGGGCCTGACCGTATGCCTAGAGAAACCACGCCTCCAGACGGTTGGGCTAAATTGAATTATAGGTCAAGGAAGTTCGCGCTGCCCTGAGGAGGGGTAAGACCAAAATGTTGCCACGCTGCGCTGGTGGCAACGCGTCCTCGCGGGGTGCGCGTGAGGAAGCCTATCCGCACCAGGAACGGCTCCACGACCGCCTCGACCGTCTCAGACTCCTCACCAACCGACACTGCCAGGGTATTGAGTCCGACCGGACCCCCGCCAAAGCGGGTCAGAATGATCTTCATAACTTCCCGGTCGAGGCGATCGAGGCCGATCGCATCGACGTCGTAAAGTTCGAGGGCCGCGTGCACCGCGGCGAGATCGGCCGCTCCCCCGTGCACGAGCGCATAGTCGCGCACCCGGCGCAGCAGTCGATTCGCGATGCGCGGTGTGCCGCGACACCGTCCGGCGATCTCGGCGAGGGCATCCTTTTTGATCGAAAGGTCAATCAACTGTGCGGCCCGGGCGAGAACCTGTTCGAGCTCGCTCTCGGAGTAGAACTCGAGGTGGGCAGTGAAGCCGAATCGGTCGCGCAGCGGGTTGGGCAACAGACCAGAACGGGTCGTTGCGCCGACCAGGGTGAACGGTGCGAGGTCGAGCGGAACGGAAGTGGCGCCGGCTCCCTTGCCCACCATGATGTCGATGCGAAAGTCTTCCATGGCGAGGTAGAGCATTTCTTCGGCGGAACGCGCCATGCGGTGGATTTCGTCGATGAACAATACCTCGCCGGGTACCAGCGACGACAGCACGGCCGCGAGATCACCGGCGTGTTGAATGGCTGGGCCGCTCGACATGCGCAGCGGCCGGTTGCCCTCGTAGGCAACGATCATCGCGAGGGTGGTCTTGCCGAGGCCGGGTGGGCCCGCCAAGAGGATGTGGTCGGGCGTGCGATTCTGCATCGTGGCGGCGGTCAGCAGCAGTTGCAACTGCCCACGTACCTTCTTCTGACCGACGAATTCGGCCAGGCTCGCCGGGCGCAGGGCACCCTCGAAGGCGAGCTCCGATTCGCTCTCGAGCGAGGGATTCGTCAGTTCAACGCCGGAGTCGCGGTTCACGAGCGACCCGATCCGTTTGACACCGCGGCGTGGTGCGCGGCCGGGCCCAACCGGCCGAGGGCCAACCGGAGCACCGCGGCCACCGCCGGCGGCGCGGAATCGGTGCCGGCAGCATCCGCTAGCTCGGTCAGGGTTTCGTCGACTGCCTCGGCCGCGACGCGCTCCGACCAACCGAGGCCGATCAGCGCCGCCTGCACGCTCGCGGCGACCGATCTGGCGCCGGACGGACGGGTCGGTGTGCTCGCAGCCGTCACGGCGAGTTTGCCGGCCAGCGAAAGCACGATGAGCTTTGCGGTCTTCGGTCCGATGCCGCTGACCTTGCGGAATGCGCCGTCGTCTTCGCCGGCCACGGCGTGCGCGATCTGGTTGGGGGTGAGCACCGCGAGCACGCCGAGGGCCGACTTGGGGCCCACACCGGTGACACCGACGAGCAATTCGAAAACCACCAGTTCATCGGCGTTGGGGAAGCCGTAGAGGGTGAGCGAATCTTCGCGCACGATGAGGGTCGTCACCAGCCGGGCTTCTTCGTTGATGCGCACGCCGAGTGCGGTAGCCGGCGTCACCTGCACCCCGAGACCGACTCCCCCGACCTCGATCACGACGGTTGAGCCGAGGGCTGAGCGGACGAGGCCACGTACGGAAGAGATCACCGCTTAAGACTACGGGGCACCGCCGACACGGCTTGCACCGACCCACGTTCCGCGGCCCGCCACGCTTGTTGTGCCGGGGTCAGTGCGCCTGGCCTGATGACGGCTGCCTGCACCGAGGCGACGGTCGGCAGGGTGCCGCCTGACGCCCCGGTTCGCCAGGCATGGCAGATCGCGAGGGCGAGGGCATCCGCTGCATCTGCCGGTTTGGGAATCTCGGTTAGGCCGAGAATGCGGGCAACCATTGTGCCGACCTGCTTCTTGTCGGCGGCACCGTAACCGGTGATGGCCGCCTTCACCTCGCTCGGGGTGTGCAGGGTCACCGACAGACCACGCTGCGCGGCGAGCAGCAGGGCGACCCCGCTGATCTGAGCGGTACCCATCACGGTGCGCACGTTGTGCTGCGCGAAGACCCGTTCAATCGCGATGAATTGCGGCCGGTGTCGGTCAAGCATCTCCTCAAGTCCCTGGGACAGCAGCAGCAGCCGCTGTTCCAGTGGCAGATCGGGCGCGCTGCGCAGCACGGTCACGTCGACCAGGCGGGCCGAGCGGTTGCCCTCAACGTCGACCACACCGACACCGCAACGGGTGAGGCCCGGGTCGATGCCGAGAACCCGGACCGCCATCGGACTACTCGGACTCGGCGGCGAGTACGGCCTGTACCTCGGCCGACAGATCGTAGTTGGAGTAGACATTCTGCACGTCGTCGAGGTCTTCCATGGCGTCGATCAGGTGGAACACCTTGCGGGCAGTTTCGGCGTCGACCTCGATCTTGAGCGACGGCACGAAAGCGATATCGGCCGATTCGTAATCGATTCCTGCGGTCTGCAGCGCGGTGCGGGTGGCGACGAGGTCGCTCACGTCGGAGAAGATTTCGAAGGTCTCGCCCTCGTCGATGACCTCTTCGGCACCGGCGTCAAGAACGGCGAGCATGATGTCGTCCTCGGTGATCGTCTGCAGGTGCTTGACCACGACGACGCCCTTGCGGTGAAAGTTGTAGGCGACACTGCCCGGGTCGGCCATGGCTCCGCCGTTGCGGGCCATGGCGGTGCGCACCTCGGCTGCGGCACGGTTCTTGTTGTCGGTGAGGCACTCGATCATGATCGCGACGCCGTGCGTGGCATAGCCCTCGTACATGATGGTCGTGTAGTCGACCTGCTCGCCCGACAGCCCGGCGCCGCGCTTGACGGCGCGATCAATGTTGTCATTGGGTACCGAGGTCTTCTTGGCCTTCTGAATGGCGTCGACGAGGGTGGGGTTCCCCGAGAGGTCAGCGCCACCCAGTCGGGCCGCGACCTCGATGTTCTTGATGAGTTTGGCGAACGCCTTGGCCCGCCTGGAGTCGGTGACCGCTTTCTGATGCTTGGTGGTGGCCCATTTGGAATGCCCGGACATACATCTCCCGTTGTTGTGCTCGATCGTTCAGACGTGGTGCGGCAGATGCCGGTCGCCCGTTGTGGCTGGTGCGGCGAGTGCGTGGTCGGTGCACGCTGAGGTGCCGTTCCAGTCTATCCCGGAGTGACTTCCAGCAGCTTGTGCAGCGTGTGCAGGTTGCGGGTGGTCGTCGTGTCGCGGTACTTGAGCTTGGCGCTCTTCTTGCTGAACGCGCTCTTGATGCCCACGGCCTTACGAACCTCCCAGTACAGCACGCCGTGGCCGAGTTCAATGCGTTCGTCGGCGGCATCGAGTTCTTTGGCGTGGCCGGCGAGTTCGCTGAGATGGCCGGGATCGGAGGAGAACATGACATAGGGATGCCATCCATCACGGTCTGCGTCGAAGGGGTACGCGCGCACGATCCGGTCGAGCGATTCGGCGTCGACAAGCACAATCCACGCCTCGTAGTCAAACCGGGCGGTCAGGGCCGCTTCGATGCGGGCCTTGAGCGCGGCGGCATCCGCTTTGTCGACGAGCGGGCTGTCGATGCTGAAGAGCACGTTGCCGCTCGCCAGAACCGTTTTGACGTCGGTGTACCCGAGTTCGTGAAAGGTGTCAGCGAGATCGGCCATGGCAATGGTGATGCCGTTGACGTTGATGCCGCGAAGTAGTGCTACGTATCGGGTCATCGTTGACCACTTGGTGTCTGAGTCATGTCTGAACCCTAGCCACACTCACGCGCCCGGCACAATTGTGCTGGGTTGTCACCGAGTTGCGGTAACCAGTTTCTGCAGGAAATACTGGTGGAATCGGTATTCGCCGGTGATTTCGGGGTGGAAGGAAGTTCCGAGCAGGTTGCCCTGCTCCACGGCGACGCAGCGCCCATCGTCGAGGGTGGCCAGCGCGGTGGCCAGCGGGCCAACAGTTTCCACGACCGGAGCTCGAATGAACACGGCGTGCACCGGCTGCTCGCCGAGCGCCGGAATGTCGAGGTCGGTCTCAAAGGAAGCCGTTTGCGAGCCGAAGGCGTTGCGGCGCACCGCGATGTCGAGTCCGCCGAGGCTCTGCTGACCGGTCATGCCATCGAGAATCGTGTCGGCGAGCATGATGAGCCCGGCGCAGGTGCCGTAAACGGGAAGTCCGCCCCGAATTGCGGCCCGCAGCGCCTCCGCGAGGCCGAACGTACGGGCGAGTTTGTCCATGACACTTGACTCGCCGCCCGGGATGACCAAACCGTCGATGCGGTCGAGTTCTTCCGGACGGCGCACCAGATCGACGTCCGCTCCGAGTGCGCGCAACACGTGCGCGTGCTCACGAAAATCACCCTGCAGCGCGAGCACCCCTACCCGCAGACCTAACGGTACAGCGGTTTCTGCCGGTCGGGTGCCCACGGAGAGAATCGTCACGAACGGTCGGGCTACCAGCCGCGCGTGGCGAGGCGGTGCGGCGCTGGGATGTCCGACACATTGATGCCGACCATGGCCTCACCCAGGCCACGCGAGACATCCGCAATGACCGTGGCGTCGTCGTAGAACGTAACGGCCTTGACGATCGCCGCGGCGCGCTGCTCGGGGTTGCCCGACTTGAAGACGCCAGAGCCGACGAACACGCCGTCAGCACCGAGCTGCATCATCATGGCGGCGTCGGCCGGGGTGGCCACGCCTCCGGCGGTGAACAGCACGACGGGCAGTTTTCCGGTCGAGGCGATCTCGGCGACGAGCTCGTACGGTGCCTGCAGCTCCTTGGCGGCGACGTAGAGTTCGTCGCGGCTCATCGACGTGAGGCGCTTGATCTCACCGTTGATGGTGCGGATGTGCTTGGTGGCTTCGGAGACGTCGCCGGTGCCTGCTTCGCCCTTGGAACGGATCATGGCCGCGCCCTCGTTGATGCGGCGGAGTGCCTCACCGAGGGTGGTGGCGCCACAGACGAAGGGGATGGTGAATTTCCACTTGTCGATGTGGTTCATGTAGTCGGCCGGGCTGAGCACTTCGGACTCGTCGATGTAATCAACGCGAAGCACCTCGAGAATCTGCGCTTCAACGAAGTGGCCGATGCGGGCCTTCGCCATGACGGGAATGTTGACCTCGGCGATGATGCTGTCGATCAGGTCGGGGTCGCTCATGCGGGCCACGCCGCCCTGCGAGCGGATGTCAGCGGGAACGCGTTCGAGAGCCATGACGGCGACAGCGCCGGCGTCTTCAGCAATACGAGCTTGGGCAGCGGTGACGACGTCCATGATGACGCCGCCCTTGAGCATTTCAGCGAGTCCACGCTTGACGCGGGTCGAGCCAAACTGCTCGGCAGAGTTTGATTCAGTCATAACGACAATCCTATCTGGGCAAGTGGGTCGCGCTTGCCGAGGCAATGGCCTCGATCAGCCAAAACACAGACATCGGTCGCGCTTGTCGAGACCACAATGCTGACGTACTCGACCTGCGGGCGGGGTTGGTGGTCAATCAATCGGCGTCGGCCGGCCAGCCATCGGCGATGTCGCGACGCACATCGCCGAGCAGGCTCGGAATAGCCTTGGTGCCGGCGATGATGGGAAAGAAATTTGAGTCGAGAGCCCAGCGGGGCACGATGTGCTGGTGGAGGTGCTCGGCGATGCCAGCCCCGGCGATGCGTCCCTGGTTCATGCCGATGTTAAAACCGTCACAATGCGAGACCTTGGAGAGCACGCGCATGGCGATCTGGGTCAGCTCGCCGATCTCGGCGACCTCCTCCGCCGTGGCCTGGTCGTAGGTGGCGACGTGCCGATACGGGCAGACCAGCAGGTGGCCGCTATTGTACGGAAACAGGTTGAGCAGCACGTAGGCGTGGGTGCCGCGCGCCACGATCAGCGCCTTCTCGTCGTCCAGCGTCGGAGCAATGCAGAACGGGCAGTCGTCGGGATGCGGCTGCTGTCCGTCCTGGATGTAGACCATCCGATGCGGCGTCCAAAGCCGTTGGAAGGCATCCGGAACCGCCGCGAACTCGGCAGAAGTCTCTTCCGCACCGGCATCGACGGCGTCCGAGCCGCGCAGCCGATCAGCGGGAACAGCCGTCACGTTACGCCTGCACTTCGGCCGAGACCGGGACGACCGGGCTGGTCGTGACCTGGGCGCGGGTCTCGATCGATTCGACGATGATACGCACGGCTGCGGCGACCGGAACACCGTTCTGTTGCGTGCCGTCGCGAAAGCGAAAGCTCACCGCGCTGTTGGCCTGGTCGTCTTCGCCCACGATGAGCTGGTAGGGAACCTTGGCCTTCGTATGGGTTCGGATCTTCTTCTGCATGCGGTCGTCGGAGTGGTCGACCTCTGCGCGCACGCCAGCCTTCCTCAGCGTGGCGATCACATCATCCAGGTATGGACCGTACTGCTCGGACACGGGAATACCGACAACCTGCACGGGCGCCAACCAGACCGGGAACGCCCCGGCGTAGTGCTCGGTGAGAACCGCGAAAAACCGCTCGATTGACCCGAACAGGGCGCGGTGTATCATGACCGGGCGCTGGCGGCTGCCGTCGTTCGCCGTGTATTCGAGGTCGAACCGTTCAGGCAGGTTGAAGTCGAGCTGAATGGTCGACATCTGCCAGGTGCGGCCGATGGCGTCGCGAGCCTGCACAGATATCTTCGGTCCATAGAACGCCGCTCCACCCGGGTCGGCGACCAGATCGAGACCGGATGCCTCCGCTACTTCGCGGAGCGTCTCGGTGGCTTCGTCCCAGGCGTCGTCGCTGCCAACGAACTTCTTCGGGTCTTTCGTCGACAGTTCTAGGTAGTAGTCCTCGAGGCCGTAGTCGGCGAGCAGCTGCAGCACGAAGTTGAGGGTGCTCGTGAGCTCCTCTTTCATGCCTTCCTTGGTCGTGTAAATGTGGGCGTCGTCCTGGGTCATCCCACGCACGCGCGTGAGCCCGTTGAGCACGCCGGACTTCTCGTAGCGATAGACCGATCCGAATTCGAACAGGCGCATCGGCAGCTCGCGATAGCTGCGGCCGCTCGACTTGAAGATGAGGTTGTGGAACGGACAGTTCATGGGCTTCAGATAGTAGTCAACGCCCTGGCGGGTGACATGGCCGGTCTCGTCACGTTCCTCGTCGAGGTGCATCGGAGGGAACATGCCTTCGCGGTACCAGTCGAGGTGACCCGAGGTTTCGAACAGGGTTGACTTGGTGATGTGCGGCGAGTAGACGAAGTCGTAGCCGGCTTCAAAGTGGCGCTTGCGGGAGTAGTTCTCCATCTCCTGCCGAATGATGCCGCCCTTGGGGTGGAATACGGCAAGTCCCGAACCGATCTCCTCCGGGAAGCTGAACAGGTCGAGTTCAGCACCGAGCTTGCGGTGGTCGCGCTTGGCCGCCTCGTCCTGACGGGTCTGGTAGGCGCGCAGTTCGTCTTTGGTGGGCCAGGCGGTGCCGTAGATTCGCTGGAGCTGCGGATTCTTCTCGGAGCCGCGCCAGTACGCGGCGGCCAGGCGGGTGAGCGAGTAACCATTGCCGATCATGCGGGTGTTCGGCAGGTGCGGCCCGCGGCAGAGGTCTTTCCAGACCGTTTTCCCCGTCTTTGGGTCAACGTTGTCGTAGATGGTGAGCTCGGCGCCGCCGACCTCGACCGACTCGTTGTCAGCGCCGGTCGAGCCTGTCGCGACCCCACCCTTGAGCCCAATGAGCTCAAGCTTGTATGGCTCGGCGGCGAGTTCGGCTCGGGCTTCGTCGTCGGTCACAACGCGACGCACGAAACGCTGGCCCGCACGGATGATGCGATCCATCGCCTTTTCGAGCGACTTCACGTCATCGGGGGTGAACGGAACAGTCACGTCGAAGTCGTAGTAGAAGCCGTCAGTGATGGGCGGGCCGATACCGAGCTTGGCGGTTGGGTTCACCGTCTGCACCGCCTGGGCGAGCACGTGGGCGGCGGAGTGGCGCAGAATGCTGAGGCCGTCAGCAGAATCTATTTTGACCGGTTCGACAGCATCCGTTGGCAACACGGTGGCCGCCAAGTCTTTCAACTCACCGTTGACGCGCATCGCGACAACGGATCGATCGGTGAAAAGCGCAAAGCCGTCAGCCACGTGTATTACTCCCTGTTGTTTGCCTACCCGTCAACTTTAGCGGCGTGCGCGAGGGCGCAAATCGGCGACCGCGTTCGCCTTGTCAAGATAAGCAAAAAACCCCCGAGTTACCGGGGGTTTTTGTGTATTTCGTGCTGCTGTGGGCGATACTGGGATCGAACCAGTGACCTCTTCCGTGTCAGGGAAGCGCGCTACCGCTGCGCCAATCGCCCAAGATTCTGGGAAAAGATATTCAAGGCCGTGCATTAGCTGGAGGTGGATACGGGATTCGAACCCGTGTTAACGGCTTTGCAGGCCGCTGCCTCGCCTCTCGGCCAATCCACCAGTTGGGTTCATACCAAACGAATTGGAACCGGCTTCTCGGCCGATTCCAGTTCATTCGAGCGGATGACGAGATTCGAACTCGCGACCCTCACCTTGGCAAGGTGATGCGCTACCACTGCGCCACATCCGCAACTGTCCGCATTTCTGCGTACGTGGAGACTCTATCCGAATAGCAAGACGGAAACCAAACCGAGCCGTTTACGGCGTGTTGCGCCGTGTAGTGCGGGTACGTGTTCCGCCGTGTGGTGCGGGACACCAGGCATGATCAGCGTCGCGCGCCACACCACGCTCAGCCTCGATGTGCGACGACGCGTCAGTCTGGGCTAGTATCAAAAGTCGCAACAGCAACTTCGGCTGCGTTGCGTGCATTGGGCGATTGGCGCAGCTGGTAGCGCGCTTCCTTCACACGGAAGAGGTCGTGGGTTCAAGTCCCGCATCGCCCACCACACCACCATTCACACGGGGGTTTCCGTGTGCCCGCGTGTCTCGGCCCGCTCTCCCCCATCGTATTCAACTCGGGCCTACGATTCAGGCGGGCTGGGGATAGCCCGTTCCGATACACGGCCGGCGGTCCTCGTGCTGGACTCGACACCGTATCGATGGACGGAGTCCGTCACGGGCGCAAGCCGGGAACGGCATTGGGGCAAAAGGTCGGCAGTCAACCTCATTCACCAATGCGAACATCACCTCGGCGAACGAGCCACAGCTGCTTTCGCCAGTCCCCGGAACGATGGGACCTGTTCGACGCCGAGGTCCAAGGGGGCCGACGCGTCTGATGACCAACGGCTGGGTGAATAAAGATTCGACCTGGTTGGAGGCATAAAACATCAGCCGACCGCCAATCCCACTTGTCTAGTACAACGGCGCGGTCGAGAAGGCCAACGACGCCACGAAAACGAATCAGGCGTCGCGCACCCGTACAGCTTGTGGTCGGTCACCGCTCAGGTCGCAATGATCGAAACCCGAACAAAGCGAGCAGGCGCCACAGCCGGTCGTGTCAGTTCGGCGGCGCCGGAACCCCTCTAACGACTGCCCGCGCGCAGCACGAGAACACTCTCTGCCTTGCCAGCGGGACTCAGCCACCCATCAGTTGTCGAGTTCCCGCCGAACCATCCGAATCTCCTTGAGTCCATGTTCTTCCTTGGACGAGCCATCTGGAACAAAGCCATGCTTTCGATAGAACGCCTGAGCTCGTGGGTTGGGATCTGCTACCCACAAGGCAGCAGCTTCGTTCGCAGATATCACGGTTTGGAGAAGGCCGACGCCGGCTCCAGTGCCGTGCGCGGATGCAAGCACGTAGAGGACGTTGAGCTGCTGACTCCATGTTGCATCGACATCTGTGGGGGATGCGCTCTGGGCAATCCCGATCAGCTCCCCACCGAATTCCGCGACTGCGATTCGATGATGGGCGAAACGCTCGTCCGTAAGCCCAATCGTCCAGAAACGCTTTCTTGTCGAAACGAGCTTCGGGTCATCCAACATCTCATCACTCATGAGGCCCCGGTAGGTCTCTTGCCAGGACGTCACGTGTATACGCACCATCTCTGCCGCGTCCTTTGGCAGAGCGGAACGGATCGTCGGTTGCGTACTCATGCGTTGCTTCACGATACTGCCCCTTCCTCGCACTGACGCTCAGCGCGGCCACGCAACAACCGGGATTCGAGCGACACGCGGAAATGCTAAAAAACAATCTCCATCCGACCTCAATCAGAATCCCGATGTAACTTCTAAAAAAAATCAGCACATTTCTGAGTTTCTCTCGCCTTTTGGGGTGGTGTGGGCTATAATTGTGGGTGAAGGAGGCACCGCCGCCATGACCCTCACCGCCCCGCCCGCCGCCGCCGGCTCCACGCCGGAGCCGGTGTTCTCCCGGGTCGCGGCGATAGCTCAGGCCGGTGCGATTCTGGCCTCCGCGTTGGACGGGGTGCGGTTTGGTCACCTCGACGACACCGAGGCCATCG
>NZ_JAJAYI010000030.1 GCF_026786305.1 Cryobacterium sp. | reverse complement strand
GCTTGAGAGACCGGAAGCGTTGAGGTCGGGTCCCGATTGGATCAGCACGCGCACCAGAGGTACCGCGAAGAGCAGCGCCACGGCGGTCCCCGCAAGTTGTGTGCCGGAGACCTTCCACGTCTCGCGAATCTGTTTCACATTCATGCGATGGAGCGCGTAGGCGAAAAGCGCCGCCAGGATCAGCAGGAACGCTGGCGAGTAGAAGGGCAGCACTGCCGTGGAGATGTCGGTGCCAAGGATGTTGTTGAAAGGGATCGCAATACCGCTGAGGAACTCTTTCACCGGAGCGATGACGCGGCTGCCCACGAGCAGCACGGCCATGAGTAGGTAGGGAGCCCAGGCGCTCACGATGGTCATTCGCTTCTCGGTTCCGGCGGGAGCGGCTTCCGCTGGTTCCATCGTCCCCATCCACCGCGGACTCCAATTGGCGCGTGGGCCGAAGTCAAAGGTCGTTTTCGGCATGAGGAATCCACGGCTCGAGGTGAACATAACGAGGATCAACCCGAAAAGGCCACCAAACAGCGAGGGGAACTCCGGGCCGAGGAAACGGGCGACCAGCACGGACGGCACGGTCATCGCGAGCGAGGCGTAGATCGCGAACGGCCAGATCGCCAACCCGTCACGGAATTTGCGCTCCGGGCCGAAGAATCCCGTCAGCATGCAGACCAAAATCAGCGGAATGAGGATTCCCACAATCGCATGCATCAACGCCACCTCGAACCCGATCGACGCCACAAACTCGGGCATCGTGACACCGAGCACGGAGATGCGTTCCGCAACGGCGGGGTCACCGCCGAGGCCGCCGCCGACTCCCACGATGATCGGCGTTCCCACCGCTCCGAAGCTCACCGGTGTGCTCTGAATGATGAGGCCCACCATGACAGCGGCCATTGCGGGAAACCCCATGGCGAGCAGCAGCGGTGCAACGACGGCGGCTGGCGTGCCGAAGCCAGAGGCGCCCTCAATGAAGCTGCCGAAGAGCCAGCCGATGATGACCGCCTGGATCCGACGGTCAGGTGAGATGTTGTTGAAGCCAGCCCGAATGGTGGTCATCGCCCCTCCGACCGTGAGTGTCGAGAGCAGCAGTAGCGCCCCGAATACGATGTAGAGCAGGGTCGCGGCAGTGATGACGCCCTCAAGGGAGGCAGCGGCAACTCCCCGAACGTCCATTTTCCACACTGTGAGGGCCACGATCACGGCGGCGACATAGCCCAGCGGCATGGCATATTTGGCTGGCCAGCGAAATCCGGCGAGCAGGATGCCCACCACCAGAATTGGTGCCAGCGCCAGAAGGCTGAGCACAGCAAGATTGTCCACGATAAGGTCCTCTCTGACCAATTTTCGTATGATGAAACTTTGTTTCTGTCTCGTGGATATTATCCTAGGCGTGCCCCCCGTTCAGGGTCAATGCACGTGGCACCTTTTGACTCGTTTGATACCGCAGCTCCCACCGTCGACCTGGAGAGCGCCGAGGACGGCGCCAACCGCAGCAAACCCATCAGCGGGCTGTCGAAGATGCCCGACAACGTCTGCAGCGGGTGGTGCTCACCCGGTTTCGCCCACCGCGCTTGGCGGCGTGGCGGGCGGAGTCGGCCCGCGCGAGCCAGTGCGTAGCACTCTCCCCCGGCTGTCACTGTATACCCCAACACGTACCGCGCCGGCGGCGAGGATGAGCGCCGCGATCCAGACGACGCTGCCGGTCTGTGTCGCCGTGGGTTGGTGCTGATGGTGTTTTTACGAGATGTCCACGGTGGCTCTCTGCGGCTGATTGTTCACAACGTTCTTCCGCGGCGCCGAGCGTGCTAGCGGCCGACGCGGCCGAACAGGGATGCGATGGGGGCGATGACGAGTGATCGTGCCGCGAAAACGCTCGCGGAAATGACGACGAGTGAGGCGGCGAAGATCCAGAAGCCCGTCCAGTTGACGACGTCCTGTCCGGCGAACATGTGATTCAGGTTCCGCAGTGCACCGGTGGCGAGAACGAGGGTGACGTGGAAGATGATGAAGACCACGAAGTAGAGCATCACCGGGAAGTGGATCGCGCGGGCCATCTCGATCGGGTAGATCTTGTTCAGCCTCGGAGCGTCCTTTGGCCACAGTCCCGACATCCGGACACCCGTCGCGACCGCCAAGGGTGCGGCGAGGAACACGGTGGCGAAGTAAGTCAGCTGTTGCAAGCTGTTGTAATTGACCCAGCCGTTCTCGGTGGGCCAGTCAAGCGACACATATTGCAGCCCCGCTGAGAGCGCGTTGGGGAACACCTCCCAGCTGGTCGGCACGATCCGCACCCACTGACCGGTGACGAACAGCAGCACCACGAAGATCGCTCCGTTCAGGAGCCAGAGCAGGTCGAGGGACTGGTGGAACCAGATCGTCAGGCTGATCTTGCGTTGCGGGTTCCACTTCGGCGTCCAGAAGGCTGTCGGTCGCTTCTCAGTGCGGATCTGGAAGCCCGAGCGGATGATGAGCACCATCAGGAACACGTTGAAGAAGTGCGCCCAGCTCAGCCACCACGGGATACCCACAGGCGCCCATTCGGGCAGATGATATTCGCCCGGGTAGTCGGTGAGGAAGCTCTGCAGGGGATCACTGGTCAGCAGCCACCGCACGAATAGCACGGCAAACGCTCCGAGCACGAGGAGGCCGCCTCCGCCGATCACTCCGATGCCGGCCCAGTGCGGGAGGGTTCGGCCGCGGTAGCGGCGCCGTTCGCGTTGTGGTTCACCGAGTAGGCCGCGCGGTGAGTGCCGACGCGGCCCTGGCGTCGCGTCTGTCTCGGGCGCGACGATCGGCTCTGCCATCGTGATGGTGGCTGCCGGCTCGTCGACCACGGGCGCGATCGCGGCGGAGGGAACGGCTCGCGGCGGTGGCCAGGGATCCCCTCCTGGGGTTCTGGCTAACCCGCGCCGTTGAAGTACTGCGCCCGCGTCGACGTCAGCAGTCCGAGGCGATTGAGGTGAACCGGCGGCAGAAGGCGCAGCGTTCGTCGCGACGCTGCCCTCGAGGGAGGTGACTGTCGCCGCACGGGTCGTGGGTGGCTCTGCCTCCCCCACAGAAGAGGCGTGAGCGTCGATTGTTGCAGTCGTTGGCTTGCTGGGGTCGGGCCAGGGATCGCCTCCGGCGACTCGTGGCAATCCGCGGCGAACGCGCCGGAGTGCATCGGAGGCCTTCTCTGCGTCCAATGCGGCAGCATCCGTGGCGGCCGAGACTCCGGTTGTGGCGACGTATCCGGTGTCGAGCAGAACACGGTCTGCGGGGAGGGGCGGCCAGGGTTGCCCGCCACTGACGCGGGGTAGCCCGCGACGTTGGGGTCGCGTTATCTGGGGGAACGCCACGGTCCCTATTCCTTCTTCGCGGTCAGGGCCGAAACGAGCTGGGGTACAACGGTGAAGAGGTCACCAACCACGCCAAAGTCGGCGATCTCGAAGATCAGAGCTTCGGGGTCCTTGTTGATCGCGACGATCGTTTTCGCCGTCTGCATGCCAGCTCGGTGTTGAATCGCGCCCGAGATCCCGAGCGCGATGTAGAGCTGCGGGGCGACGGACACGCCGGTCTGGCCGACTTGATACGAATGCGGCACGTAGCCGGAATCGACGGCGACTCGGGAGGCTCCCACGGCTGCCCCGAGAACATCGGCAAGTTGCTCGACCAGGGCGAAGTCCTCGGCGGAACCCACACCGCGGCCACCCGCAACCACTCGAGTTGCGCCGCGAAGTGCTGGGCGGGACGATCTCGCCTGCTCCGGGGTGAAGGACACGATCGTCGCTGCGGTCCGGCCGGTTTGGACATACTCGAGCGAATCGATCGTCGGATTCGCTGCTGCGGCGCGGTCCTCTACTCCGCCTTCCCGGATGGTGACGACCGGGATGCCGAACGTCACCGCAGAGTCCACATCGTAGGCTCCGCCGTAGACAGAGTGGTGGACGATGATTCCCTCGGCGTCGCGGTCGACGCCGATGGCATCCACCGCGAGCGCGTTCTGGGTGCGGACGGCGAAGCGGCCGGCGACATCGCGACCCTCGATCGAGTTTGCGATCAGGACTGCGGACGGGTTCACACGTTCGTACGCGGTGACGAGTCCGTCGACTAGCTGGGCTGTCAACGCCGAGTCCACATAAGGCGTTTCGGCGAGTAAGACTCGGTGGGCGCCGCGCGCACCGGCGGCCGTTGCGGCATCCTGGCCGTGCCCGGGGCCAGCGATGATGACCGCGACCGGGGTCCCGATCCGTGCGGCGGCGCCCAACAGTTCGGCGGCGTTGGTGGCGAGTTCACCGGTGGGCGACACGCCGAGGAGGACGAGAACAGGGTCAACAGCAAGCTCAGTCATGTCACACCAACCGGTTCTGGACGAGGTAGTCCGCGAGCTGCTGGCCCGCGTTGCCTTCGTCGAGGATCTTGATGCCCGCGCTTCGGGCGGGCTTCGCCGAGACGGCGATTATGATCGAGCGGGGAACATCGGCATCCGCGTCGATCCCGAGGTCCGCGAGGTCGACGGTGACGATGGATTTCTTCTTCGCCGCCATGATGCCCTTGAAGCTCGGAAAGCGAGCGTCGGGAAGCCGCTCGGTGATCGAGACGATGGCGGGCAACGCGGCGGTGAGGGTGATCGTGCCGCCGTAAGTCTCGCGTTCGCCTCCGATATCCGTGTCCGAGATCTCAAGGCTGTTCAGGCTCGTCGCGTGGGCGATGCCGAGGCGCTCTGCGAGCATGGCGGGAATCACGCCCGCGTTGCCGTCTGTGGATACATCGCCTGCGATGATGAGATCGAAGCCGATGCGTTCGGCCGCTGTCGCGAGAGCCTCGGCCGTCAGCATTAGATCGGCGCCGAGCAACGCGTCATCAAGGACGTGGAATCCGCTGGTGGCGCCCATGGCGAGGGCCTTGCGGAGGGTGGCCGGAACGGTCTGTGGCCCTACCGTCAGGACGGTGACCTCGGTGTCGGGGTGGGACTCGGCGTAGGACACGGCGACTTCGACCGCTCGTTCGCCGATCTCGTCGAGAACCCGGTCGTTGGCGTCGCGATCAGCGAGCCCGGTCTCGAGGTTCAGCAGGCGTTCCGCATAGGTGTCGGGCACTTCTTTCACCAGAACAACGATCTTCATCCTGCAACGTCCCATCTTCTGTCATGGCGAATTGGCGTGCGGGCGGGCGCTTGTCCCTGTGCGGCTGCGCCGGGGCAGCCCCCGGCGTCCTCTTGGTCACGCGCTGCTCGCGATGGTGCCGAGCTGACGGCCGGCAACTATGCGCCTTCCGGAACAGGGTCGGCGCCGAGTATCTCCAGGACGGCAACGGCGATCCGGGCATCCTGTTGCGGTGAGCCACCTGCGACGCCGAGTCCGCCGGTGTGCGTCCCATCGAAGCCGAGGGGCACTCCCCCGGCGACGCTCGTAAGCAGGCCGCCGGAGCCGTGCTCGAGCGCGACGGCAAGTTCGGCGGGTAGGAGCGCACTGGGGCGCCGGGTGGAGGCGCCGGTGTTCGCCTTGCGCCGGCTGGTCTCGACACTGTGTGGGGTCGTGCCGTCAGCGCGCCCGTAGGCGACGAGAGCGAGGCTCGGATCGACGACGGTTGCGGAGACTCGTACGCCGACCTTGGCGCCCTCTTCGATCGCGAGAGCGACTGCGCGGGCAGCGGTCTCGTAGGCGATCGTCGGGATCTGGAGGTGGTGTGCCACTAGTGTCCCCCGTGGTGTTCGAGCACTGCGCCGGGGTTGAGGATGCCTTGGGGGTCGAGCGCGTTCTTGATCCGATGGTTGAGTTCGAGGACGTCCTCGCCGAGGTACTCGGCCAACCAGGGGCGCTTCAGGCGGCCGACGCCGTGTTCGCCGGTGATGGTGCCGCCCAGCTGAATCGCGAGATTCATCACTTCGCCGTAGGCAACGTGTGCGCGCCGCTGCTGTTCTTCGTCCGTCGGGTCCAGCAGGAGCAACGGGTGCGTGTTGCCGTCGCCAGCGTGGGCGATGACGGCGATGGTGACGTCGCGGTTCTTGCTGATCTGGTCGATCCCGGAGACGAGGTCACCGAGGCGCGGGAGGGGCACGCCGACGTCCTCCAGGAGCAGCGCGCCGAGCTTTTCCACGGCCGGAATCGCCATGCGCCTGGCCACGATGAACGCTTCGCCCTCTTCGGGGTCGTCAGTGGAGTAGCACTCGGTTGCACCGTTCTGATTGCAGATGTCCTCGATGAGACCAATCTCCACGGCTGCATGCCCGGCGGGCTCGTCCGACTGGGCGATGAGCATCGCGGCCGCCTCCCGGTCCAGTCCCATCCTGGTGGTGTCCTCGACGGCGTTGATCGTGACGCGGTCCATGAACTCGAGCATCGAGGGTCGCATCGAGCGGGTGATCGCGAGGACGGCGTCGGTCGCGCTGTCCAGAGTCGGGAACGTGGCGACGAGGGTGGTCGGCTGTCGCTGCTCCGGGATGAGCCGTAGCAGAACCTCGGTGATCACTCCGAGCGTGCCCTCGCTCCCCACGAACAGTTTCGTCAGGGAGAACCCGGCGACGTCCTTCAGGCGTGCCCCGCCGAGCCGCACAGCCCGGCCGTCGCCGAGGACGACGGTCAGCCCGAGCACGTAGTCGGTGGTGACTCCGTACTTCACGCAGCACAGGCCTCCGGCGTTCGTGGCGACATTTCCACCGATTGAGCAGATCTCGTACGAGGAAGGGTCTGGCGGATACCAGAGCCCCTGGGCGGCTGCGGCGGCTTTCACCTCGGCGTTGAACGCCCCTGGTCCGGCTACGGCCGTCCGGGTAACCGGGTCGATCTCGATGCTCTTCATGCGGTCCATAGAGAGGACGATGCCGCCCTGGACAGCGGTGCTCCCCCCGGAGAGACCCGAGCCGGCGCCGCGCGGGACGATGGGCGTTCCCGTTGCGGCGGCGTACCGCACCACCGTCTGCACTTCTTCTGTCGAAGTGACACGGATGACAGCGAGAGGGACACCCGCGTTGGGATCATTGGCTCGATCCCACCGATAGGCGTCCATGCTGGCCGGGTCGGTAATCACACTTCCAGGTGGCAGCGAGCTCACGAGGTCGTCGAGCGTTTGCGCGTCATTGCGAATCATCTGTGGCGGTCCTTCCTTGACCGGGAATGGCAAAACGCTATCACGAATCTATCGGTTAATGAAAGTCTCCTTTCATATCGTGGAAGAAGTGAGGCTCTTGCCGTTAGTCGAAGCGGATCGAGGAATCAGGCGACAGGGCCAAGTTCAGGCGTTGCTGCCTGACGAGAAGCCAGCGCAGACGGAGGAGCGTCTGCGGATGAAAGTTGGGGTGATTGGTCACTCGTCATTCGGGTTCACCTGCCTCCCGGGGCCCCCGGGCACTCGCGTGCGAAAAGATCAAGCCAGACGGGCGGCCCGCATCGCCGCATACAGCTCCGCCGCCTCCGATGGCCTCGACACGGAGCGCCCGGTCAACTCTGTCAGCTTCGAGAGCCTGTAGAGCACGGTATTCCGATGGCAGTGAAGCCGCAGCGCAGCTTCAGCAGTCGAGCCCTCGGCCGCGAACCACGCCTCCAGAGTGTCCAGCAGGGGTGCCCTATCTCTTGGCTCGAGTTCGAGCACCGGGCCGAGCACGTCGGTTCGGAGCTCGGACGCCGCCGAGGGGTCGTTGACGATGAGTACGTCGAGTGGCGCCGAACCGAACCGGCGGACACCAATATTTGCCCGCGGCGTGCATCGCAACGACACGCGTGCCTGGTGGACGGCATCGCGGGCATCCGCGAGAGAGATCAGGCTCCGGCTGATGCCTCTACGCGAGGCTGCACGTTTGGCTACGACGTTGACCGCGATAGCCACTTCCGATTCGGAGGTGCATCCCAGCAGTCCCACGAATTCGCCCTTCCACGTCGCCCAGGCCGAGGCGATCCCAGCGGCGCGAAGGCGCGTAGCAATGCCGGGCATGGGGTCGGCACCCGTGCCACTCAGTTCGGCGGCGACGACGAGATACGTGGCGTGCTCCGGGAGGTTGAGAGCACGCACCAGGCGCGATACCTCGCTGTGCGCTGTCTCGCCTTCCAGCAGGCTCAGGAGCATCACGCTCTTGGCTTGCTGGTCTTTGCGACCCAGGTCGTCGATGACCTCGCGGTAGGACTCGGCTGCCGCATTCGAGTACTCGTCGATGATGCCCCAGACAGAGGAGGAGACGCGCAGCAGCGACTCGGAACGCTGCGACACGCGCGACCGAGCAATCATCTCCTCCCATAGCTGCAGGCCAGCAAGGCGGTAGGCGTGCAGCAGGCCCGCCATGGAAATGCCGGACTCCGCCTTCACCCGTCCGGCGCGCGCGGTGCGTCGAGCAACCGGTGCTCGCCCGAGAGCCCTCGAAGCAGTGCATCCACGTTCTCGGTCACCACGGAGTGCAGCACAGGCAGCGCGAGGGTGCTCTCCGTGTAGGAGTGCTCACCCGTGAGGATCTGTTCGACGATGCGATCGGCGATGGTGTTGACGGAGTCGAGCATCTCGGCGAAAAGCGCAATCGCGTCCGCATCGATCTCGTTTGCGGCAGTCCCGGGGTTCCGAACCGCATTGTTCGAAGAGCTCATCTAAGGAACATAGCGCCGCAGGCGAGATCACAGTTGTGCAGTCGCACAACCTCGGTGGTCGAAATACGGGGCGGCTGCCTATCGGACTGAGCGCGTGGCGCGGCAACACTGGGTGACACGATCAAAGGAGATCCATGACCATCGCCGCGCGCATCCAGCAGACCGCTCCCGCTTCTGAACTTTCCGCCCCCGCGAGAGCCACGCTCGACGCGACGATCGGCGATCTCACTGAGGGTGCTGCACAGTGGGCCTCGATGCCGCTCGCTGAACGTGCCGAACTGCTCGCTGCGACTCACGCAGCGATGGCGGCGCAGGCGCAGCGTTGGGTACTGCGCGCTCGCGACATCAAAGGGGTGGATGCGACATCCCAGCTCGTGGGGGAGGAGTGGATCTCCGGTCCATACGCAGCCCTGGCGGGTGTCGGCACTCTCGCGCACACTGTCTCCGGTCTCGCGGCAGGGAAGTCGCCGCTCTCCGGGATCACGATGGGCACCGCGCCAGGCAACCGTGTCATCGTCCCAGTCCTCCCGCACACTGCATATCAGGCGCTGCTACTCCACGGATTCAGCGCGGAAGTGTGGCTCAAGCCTGGCGTCACGGCGGCCGAGGCAGTGGCCGCGGCGGGCCTCGGTGAGCTTGCTCCGACAGTCTCCGGAGGTGTTGGACTCGTGCTCGGCGCCGGCAACATCACCTCCATCCCGCCCCTCGACGTCCTGTACGAGATCGTGGCCAGCAACAGGGCAGTGCTGCTCAAGCTCAACCCGATAATGGCCGGCATGATGAGCGTCTACCTCGCGGCACTGCAGCCACTGGTCAGCGCGAAACTGTTGCGAATCGTGCAG
>NZ_JAJAYI010000029.1 GCF_026786305.1 Cryobacterium sp. | reverse complement strand
GGCTTCGAGAAGAGATAGCCCTGGCCGTAGCGACAGCCCATCTCGGTCAGTAGGTCTCGCTGCCCGCTCGTTTCGATGCCCTCTGCGACGACGTCGAGGTTGAGGGAGTCGGCGAGGCGCAGGATGCCATCGACGATCGCCCGGTCATGGTCCGAACGCTCGAGGTCGCGGATGAAGGTGAGATCGATCTTGAGCAGGTCAACGGTGAACGCCCTCAGATGGGTGAAGGAGGAGTAGCCGGTGCCGAAGTCGTCGATAGCCAGGCGCACCCCGAGGGAGCGCAGTTCCTGGAAGGTGCGGGCGGCGGAGTCGATCGCATCGAGCACGGCACTCTCGGTGAGTTCCAGCCACAGCTGGTCCGGCGGAAGGCCGCTCGCGCTGAGGGCGCGTTTCACCACGGCCCCGAAGTCGTCCTGCACGAACTGCCGTGGCGACACGTTCACGCTGACCGCCATGCGGCCGTCCAGGGCCACGGCAGCCCGACAGGCCTGGCCGAGCACCGTGGTGCCGATCCCCTTGATCAGGCCGACCTCCTCGGCGATCGCGATGAACTCCCCCGGAAAGACAAGGCCCCGTTCCGGGCGTCTCCAACGGGCGAGCGCCTCGGTTGCGACCACGGTGCGCTGTTGCAGGTCGACGATCGGCTGGAACCAGGTCTCGATCTCGCCCAGTTGCACCGCGTCTCGCAGAGCCAGCTCGGTGTCGAGCCTGCGCTCGATCCGACCCCGCAGGTCGTCGTCGAACACCTCGTAGCGCGCCCGGCCGCGGCCCTTCGCCAAGTACATGGCCTGGTCCGCATTGCGCAGGAGCAGCTCCGCATCGTCGTGGCCGAGCCCGAAGGCGATGCCGATGCTCGCGTCGACCGATGCGATCTGGTCGCCGACCAGAATCGGCCGGGCGATCGCCGCCTGAATCGAATCGGCAATCCGGTGCACTTCCGTGTTACCAACGATATCCGGACAGATCACGACGAACTCGTCGCCCCCGATGCGGGACACCGTGTCGCCAGACCGAATGTTTTGGAGCAAACGAATGCCGACCTCGGTCAGCACCGTGTCCCCGGCGTGATGCCCGAGGCTGTCGTTGACGAATTTAAACCGGTCGAGGTCGATGAACAGTACCGCCACGCCGCGTCCCTGGCGCGACGCCTGAAGGAGCGCCTGCTTCAGCCGGTCGAGGAGGAGGAGACGGTTGGGCAGGTTCGTCAGCGGGTCGTGGAAGGCCAGGTGCTCCACCCGCGCTTCGGCCAGGCGCCGGGCGGTGATGTCCTCCAGTTGGTAGAGCAGTCCCCCGGCCTGCTCCCCCTCGATGATCTCGGCGATACTGACCTTGACCCAGGTTTCCTGGGTGCCGCCGTGTCGCATCCGGCGGTCCATGCGCTGGCGGGTGGACGGTCCATCGTGCCCCGTGCCCTCCGCCTGCTTGTCGTCGCCGTTTTCTGCGGGCATGAAGATCGTCTCGATGTGCTCGTCGACCATCGAGGTGTTGTGCCCCGCCAGATCCAAGAGCCGTCTGTTGGCTGCCACCACCTGGCCGTCGAGCGTCACGATCGCCGTTCCCAGCGGGGATGAGGCGAAGGCGGCCTCGAACCGGGCGGCGGCCGCCGCCGCCGCATCCTCGGCCACGCGCAACGCGGTCACGTCGGTGACGCTGGCGAGGTGCCCGATCACACCCTTCGCATCCAGCATCGGAGCGGTGCTCACCTTTACCCAGTTCACCTGCCCGGTTGGAGTGCGGAAACGCAACGTGGTCTCATAGGCCGTTCCGGCGGTCGCGCTCTGCTCCCATTCGCGGAGCACCCGCTCGGAATCGTCGGGGTGGATGGCGGCGGCCCAGCCGTCGCGCAGCGACTCGTTCTTGGTGAAGCCGCTGAGGGCCAGCCACTGGTCATTGGCGGAGACGAGGCCCCCCGCGGCATCCAGCTGCACGATGCCCACCGGTGCGATCTTGATCAACGTGTGCAGCGTGTCGGCCGTTTCTGCCAGCTGTCGGGTGCGACTGTCGACGGTCGCCTCGAGCGTGTGATTGGCCTCGGCCAGAGCCCGGGTTCCCGCATCCCGCTGACGATCGAGCTCGCGCAACCTGCGTGCCGCGATCCAGGTCAGTCCAACCCCCAGGACCGTCATGGCCGCGATCAGTATGGCGACACCGAACACCGCGTCGTACCAGCCCAGGCGCCTGCCAAAGATATCGAGCCAGCCCAGCACGAACGGGCCAAGGAACAGGGTGGGAATGACCGGGCGCAGAAGCTGCCCGGCACTGCCCTGGTCGCGGAGGACGGCGATCAGCCCCGAGGAAGGACGCTGCAGCAGGATCGACACCGACGACACGGCCAGTCCCAGCGCCGTGGGCAGCGCCATGCTCGTGAATCCTCCGACGGTGTACAGCGAGGAGACGCCGTAGGCGTAGCCCAGGACCGCGATCAGGCTGATGGTGAGGGCACCCAGGGCAAGACCGAGCATCCAGGCCGGCCGGGCAAGCCGGCTGGTGACGACGGATGCCCCGAGCAGGGTAACAGACACAGCCGTGGCCGGCGCCATCCGGGGAGGGTGACCGGCAAAGTCGATTCCCGGAAGCAGTTCATCGACACCGAGGGGCAACCCGAGAACGTACTCGGTGAGGGTGAGGGCCCCGATGACCGCGACAGCAAGACCCAGGACCAGCGTCACGCGGCGGCGATCAAACACCAGCACTGCAACGGACAACAGTATGAATGCCGCCCCGGTCATGGGCTTCAGAAGCGACAGGCTTGAAATAATCGAGGGTAGGGTGTCGATTCCAACGTACCAACCGGTGATCACGATGACGCCCAGGACGCCGATCAGTGCCGCACCGACGCGACTGGCCAAGCGCACCATATTCCTCTGCTCCCGATTAGCAGGAGCGCCGGTCGTCATGACCAGACTACCGGGCCGCCGGGCGTGCGGGGTGGCCGGGTTGGCGGCTTCCCGATCGAGGGGAGATGTGACATCTGTCAAGAGAATAAAGCTCCTGGTTATTCGGTGCTGGCGGAAGGGTGACATATGTGGCGTGGCGCGCGCGGCGGCCGGCCGCACGGCACTCACCAGGTGAGAACGGTGAAGACGACGAACACGGCTGCGGCGAGCACCACCAGGACGGTGCTCGAGATGATCGCGACCAGGGTGAATCGGCGGCGACGACGGGCTGTTGCCGCCGCACGCTCTCGAATCTCGGTGGCAGCGTCGGCCAGACGGATGCGGGCCGGATCGGACTGCACGTCGGGCACGGGCACGGGCGCTGACGCCTTCGGCTCTACGACCGCCGGTATCGGCCGTGCAGAGTAGCGCACACTCGCGCCGCTCTGCACCTGCGGCGGCTCATACCGGCGTTGCAGCGCATCGACGACGGGAGGGTGCGCTGGAGCGGCCGCCCGTCGACTGCTCAGGAGCGTATCGTCGGCCTTACTGCGCTGCGAGGACCGCACGGTGGCCTCATCGGTCGGGTCGGAGCCTGCCGGTGCGTTGTCAGAATCTGGTTCCGAGTGCACTGCAGGGCGGTTTCCCAGCTGCCGTCGTGCCCCAATTCGGGTGTTGTCATCAGCGGTGCGCGCAACGATGCGGGTGCGTTCATCACTGTCGCGGTGCTCGCTGCGCGTGTCATCGTCGTCGGGCAGCTCGGGCACGTGGGACAGCTCGGGCACTTGGGGCAGCTCGGGCAGCTCGAGCCCGTCGGTCTCCCCGATCTCGCCGGGCAGCTCGAGCCTGTTGCTGGCGGTCAGCGCCGGAGCTGCGGCGGCGTGGCGCGGCGCGTGCCGGCGAATAATACGGGTTACCTCGTCATCGGGTACATCGTCAAACTCGTCGGCCCCGCCGTGCCCTCGCTCCGGGACCACCTGCGCCGGGTCAGTCGGCTGCATTGCGGGCCACTCGTTGCACCGGTCGAGTATCTTCGGTGCGGGTGTCAATGGTGTCGGACTGGTCGTCGTCGTCGTCGTCGATCGCACCGCCGTGCCAGGAGCTGAATCCGCCGGCAATGACATCGATCACGATCACCGAGATATTGTCGCGGCCACCGTGTTCGAGGGCGCCGGCGAGCAGCAGGTCGGCCGTCTGCTGGGTCGTGCCACCGAGGGTCAGGGCGGCCTTGATGCTCTCGTCGGAGAGTTCTCCGCTGAGTCCGTCGGAGCACACGAGCAGGCGTTCGCCGGTCACGACCGGGCGCAGCCAGTAGTCCGCGCTGCTGTTGTCGGCGCCCATGGCCCGGGTGATGACGTTTTTGCGGGCGAAGGTGGCGACATCCTCTTTGAGCAAAGTGCCGTCGTCGATGAGTTCCTGAGCGAGGGAATGGTCGACGGTGAGCTGGTGAAATTCGCCTTCGTGCAGGCGGTAGACGCGGGAGTCACCCACGTTCACGATGAGCCATTGCGGGGAATCTTCGTGATCGATGAGAACGAGTCCGGTCAGGGTGCTGCCGGCACCGCGCCCGGTCGAATTCGACACTGTGCGCACCATCATGTGGGCGCGCTGGACCGCAGACACCACGTCACCGGCCGGCACGCCGGTACGGCCGACGCAGGTCTGAAATTCGGCGATCACGGCGGCGCTGGCCCGGTGGCCGGCTTCGAGCCCACCCATGCCGTCGGCGACGATGAACACCGGCGACGCCGCCAGCAGGGAGTCTTCGTTCTCCTTCCGCTTGCGGCCGATATCGGTGCGCGAGCCGCACCGCAGCGACACCCCTGGGCTGGTCGCCCGCTGGTCGACGGGGCAGGTCATGGCTCAGGCCTCCAAGTAGATGCGCGCCGCGAGCTCCCCCAGCAGGAACCGATCGGTCAGGGGCGCGCTCGCACCCGCATCGAGCTCGTTCTCAATGCCACCGCCGTCGATCAGCACGACGCCGTTGGTGGAGTGCAGGTCGCTGATGCCCCAGGCGCCCTCGACAAAGTCGAGGCGGGCGTGCGTCTTCGACACCGTCTTATCTGGATCGTGCACGGGCACCAACTGCGCGTCCGGATGTGCGCTGTCACGCGCAGGGTTGCGCCCGAGCAGCACGACCGGTTTGGTGAGCGAGACCTTGAGGCCGTGTTCGGTTTCGAGCGTCCACGGCTTCATACGACGCACGACGATCATGGTCTCGTCGAGGTCGTCGTCGGCGTCTGATTCGGGCTCGGCGTCTGATTCGGGTTCGGCCGCCTCGCTGACGCCTGCCGCAATCACCGCAGACACCTCTGAGACAATCGCTGTGGGAGTGACCGTGGGAACCACGGCGGAAATCACCGGGGGCGTCGGCGGGACGCTCACGTAGAAGGGCGGCGGTCCGATGGGCAGACCGCGCACGGCAGGTGGTGCCGGAGGCGCAGTCGGTGCAATCGGTGCAGTCGGTGCAGGTGGTGACGGAGTCGCAGTCGGTGCCGTCGCCAGAAATGCTGCGGGCGGGGCCAGGGGCATGGGCGTCCAAACCAGCGGCGCTGGCGGGGCCGACGGGGCCGTCGGCATAGCGCTCTGGCCTGCGGGCGGCCCGGCGACCGGCACGGGTGCCGCCGACATCATCGACAACATCGACAACGGCCTCACCGGAGCGAACGGAACGTACCCGGTCGCGGACATTTCCGGCATCCAGCCCGTGTTGAAGGACTTTCCAAACCCGAGCACGCCGGCCCAGATGGGAAAGGAGACGAGGTAGAGCAGGGTGAATCCGCCGCCGCGACCCAACCGTCGGTTGACGTTGTTGACCGCCATGATGAAGATGATGAAGGCAATGAGGTTTGCGGCCGGAATGAAGAGGCCGATCGCCCACAGTGCCGAATATCGCCCAAGTTCAAACAGGGTGATGGTGTTGACGATCGGCACCCAGCCCTTCCAGGCTTGTTCCCCAAGCTTCACAAAGATCGTGCCGAGGGCGATCGACGAGAACACGTACACGCCGATGCCGAGCAGCACGATCACCACGATGACCGCGATGATCGCTCCAGATGATTCATCCATTTATGATTCGCGGCCGCTGGTGGGCGGCCGCTCCCCCATTCTGCTGGTGTCGCGCCGGTTCAGGCGTACGGTGGTGACGTCGTAACGAGATGAGCGTCGTCGAAAAGCTACGAGCCGGCGGGCATCCGCTAGCCGAGAAAAGGAGCGTAGTGAGATGGCGGCGCACAGGCGTTCGCGCCGGGTGCCACTCGCAGCGAGCACGGCACGTTCGGCCGTGACGAGTGCCCAGAAGGTGTCGCTCTCGGCAGCCTGCGGCGGGTTCGGGCCGAAGACGGCTCGGTCGGCGAGGGTCGCGAGTTGTGTGCCGCCCACCGATTGGTAGTGCGACGCGATTTCGACCCGGGTCATGCTGCCCTGGTCGGCCAGACCGCGGTCGACGGCGGTATCGATGTATTCGTCCCAGCCGCCGGCGAACCGCGCCGCCACGTCAACGGCACGCGCCCGGTCACGGCGGCGCTTGAGTTTGGCGCCGAGAATCACCAGGAACGGCGTGCTGATCGCGAGCAGTGCGGCCAGGCTGATGCCGGCAATCTTGAGGGTCGCGAACAGCCAGGCCAGGTCGGGGCCGGTGACCGGTTCCTGTTCGGGCTGGTCCTCATTGCTGGTCGGATTGGCCTCGGGGGCTCGCTGCTCGGTGGCACCCTCCGCGATGACCTCGGTGTTGTATTGCGGGTCGCGGGTCGTGTCATCAATGGGCGACAGCGGGTTCTGAAACTGCGGGGTCGCGTCCACGGTCACCCAGCTGCCGTCGCCGCCGGCCACTTCGACCCAGGCCGCGAGGTTTCGCCCCGAGCAGACGCCCTGCACGCAGGAGCCGGGAGCACTCGAATCAGCGGATGCCGCACCGAGGGTGAATCCCACCACCACGCGAGACTCAAACCCGAGGTGGCGGGCGAGCAGCGCGGTCGCGACGGCGAACTGTTCGTCGTCACCAATGGCGGCCACCAGCTGGGAATTCTCGGTGGCGCTCGTGCTGTTCTGCTTGTCGAGCAGGGCGGTGAAGAGGGCGTCGATGCGGGCGACCGAGTGCCCAGACAGGCTCGGAGAGAACCGGTAGTCGCCAAGGTCGGCGGTCCAGGAGTCCACCGCCGGCACGGTCAGGGCGTGGCTGAGGTAGCCGCGCTGGCGCAGACGCGTGACGAGTTCGGCAAGTCCGGCGCCATCGTGCGTGACCGCCTGGGCGTCTACCCAGTCGCCGAGGCTCTGTGGAGTGAGCGAATCGTCAATCGCGTCGCCGGCCGGGCGGGCGAGGCCGGCCAGGTCCGTCGCATCCGTGTGCTGCTGCGAGACGATCGTGTAGCGGTCACCGTTTTTGAGGGTGTTGAGTTGAATTCCAGATGCCGTGCCCGCGTTATAGAAAAAGCCATCGCTCAGGTCAGCGGCGCGGTCACCGGCGAAGCGGATGCTCGAGAGAGCGCCGGCGCCCGGCATCCAGACGCCGGTGTACCCGGCTATGGCGAACCCGGTCGTGACGCGTCCACCGGTCGACCCGCGGGTGTGCGGCACCCGGGCGAAGGCGGTGGCCTGGTCGCGCTCGCTCGCGGCAGGGTTCACGACCCGAAAGACTTCGCCGTCGTAGTAGCTGAGCACGGCGAGGCGCACTCGCGCCGCGGCGCCCTCTTCGACAGCATCGCCGGTCACCGTGAAAAGCTCGGCGTCGTACCGCTCGGCGCTGAAGTAGCTGCGGTACTGGCTGAGCGGGCTGACGTACTCGCGCAGGTCGACGGCGGGGTCGATGCTGCTGCGCAGCACCTGACGGTCCGGCATCGCCGCGACGGCCGAGAGCCCGCCGAGCGTGACGCCACTGGCGATCACGAGCACGCCCCCGGCGAGGGCGGCCCGGCGCAGACGACCGCCGAGGCCGCCGGGGGTGCGCCGCACCCCGGTCGTGCGGCCGGCCAGATCAAGCGCCTCACTGCGAGTCAGGTGGGTTCGCCAGGACAGAAAGCCGAAGGCGAGCAGCAGGGCGGCGAGACCGATCAGGCTCTCGCGCGGTGCCGGTACGCTGACCCCGAACACGGTCAGCGGAATGCTCAGGGCACTCGACCCGAAGATCAGACCGAACAGTTGCACGGCAAAGATGAGGGGCACGGCGAGGGCGTAGAGCCGGGCGCCGCGCCAGGCCAGCGACAGGGCGACCGTGGTGCCGCCGAGAAACAGCAAAAAGGCCGGCACGAGCAGGGTCTGGTACGAGCCGACCGGCAGTTGGATGGTGACGAGCTCCTTCCAGCTGAACACCGTCGCGGTCACCAGATCGAGCAGCCCGCCGAACACGCTTTGTATGCTCGTCGGCACGCTCGTGAGGGTGGTCGGCACCGCGAGCGGAACGCCCAGCAGCAGGTAGGCGCCGAGGGTGGCCAGCAGCACGGTGAACCAGGACCAACCACGCCGGGCGCCGATCCAGGCCAGGGCCAGCCCGGCCGCGATCGCTCCGGCCGCCATCACCAGGTAGCTGGTGTCCTGGTAGATCGGCCAGGCCGCCCAGGTGGCGACGAGCATCATCGCCAGGACGAACAGGGCGTTGATCACGCGGGCGCGGCGTCGGCCACCGGGCGCACGGCGCGACCGAATCGTCGGCAGGGCACCTGTCACGGGTCGGCCAGCACAGGGCGTTTGGGGCGCGCTCATGAGGCCCGCCGGCTGAGCAGGGAACGTAAGTCGTCGAGCACGCCGATGGTCAGCACGCTCGTGCCCGCGAGGTCGCGAAAGCTCGGCTGTTCGTTGGGATTGCACAGAACGGCGACGACCTGCACACTACCGGCAAATTTCAGGGTGAGCGCCTGCAGGCGCCGGACAGTCATCGCGCTGCCGCACACCACGAACGCGATCGAAATATCGGGCACCACCTGGGCGGCGAGCACGCAGACGTCTTCAACGTTCATGGCGTGCGGGCTCACCTCGATCGCGGTGAGATCATCGAGCAGGGTGCGCGTCGAGACGACACTCAGGCTGTGCACCGAACGGATGCTGCTGCGCACGATATCGGGAACCTCCTCGCTCGCCACGACGGCCAGGTCTCGCCCGTCGCGAATGGCGCGCACACCGAGCGACCCGGTCGCGCTGACCGCCATCTCGAACTCGTCGTCGGAGGCGTATTCCGCCGCGTTCAGGCTCAGCACGATGGCCAGGCGGGAGCGCCGGCTTTCTTCGAACTGGCGCACCATGAGTCTGCCGGTCTTCGCGGTGGACTTCCAGTGAATGTGCCGCTGCCCATCGCCGGGGGCGTACTCGCGAATGGCGTGAAAAGAGATGTCGGAGTCGACGATGTCGCGCGTCGGGTTGCCCTCGAGGTCGCGCACGAAACCGGCGCTCGTACTCGGAATCGACACGGTCACCGGGTGCACGAACAGGCGGTTGACGTCGGCCCAGGCCACTTCGCGGCCGAGCACCCCGAGCGGGTCGCTGCGCACGGTCGTGACCGGGCCCACATCGATAACGCCGCGCCGGTGGGCCGGTACGCGAACGTGCTCCTCATGCACGTGGCCGGCGCGCAGGAGCGGCACGTAGATATCCGCTAGCCCCTTGCCAATGGGAACATCTACGCGACCCGGCAGCTGAACCCGCGTCGAGACGTTGGTGACGGTGAGGGCGCCGAGCACCTCGGAACCGGCAACGACCCGATCGACCGGCAGCACGAAGTCGACGCTGTAGGCGCGACCACCGGCCAGAAACGGCAGCGAGATGAGAATGAGGGCGACCGCCACGCAGCCGGCCACTATCAGTTCGGTCCAGCCGAAGACGAGGCCGAGCGGCAGCAGCACGATCGCGGCCGCGACCACCACCCAGCCGGCCGGTCTGACCGTTTCGCCGATCCATTCGACGGATGCCTTCACACCGTTTCGCACAGCCCGCGAGACCCGCATCCACAGCACGACCGCGCCCACAAGGGTCAACGTCGTTGACTGGCTCGTGCGCGTGCTCGCATACCGGGTGTGCGTTGCAGACCTGGTCTGGGTTTCGCGACGCGTCAGGCGCGATTCGGTATGAGAACTCACGCCAGGTCGATCCGACTGGGCGGTACGATGTCGAGCAGAATCTGGCCGATGACGGCGCTCGCGGTGACGCCGTCGAATTCGGCCTCGGGGTCGAGCACCATGCGGTGGGCGAGCACCTGGTTGGCGAGGGCCTTGACATCGTCGGGGGTGACGAAGGTGCGGCCGTGGGCGACGGCCCAGGTTTTGGCGGCCTTGGTGAGGCTGCGAGCGCCACGCACGCTGACGCCCATGCGCACCTGGCGAGCGTCGCGGGTCGCCTCGACCAGACGACCGATGTAGTCATAGACGAGCGGATTCACGAACACGCCGCGGGCGATGTCGCTCATGCTCAGGAGCGTCTGCGGGGTGATGACCGGGGCGAGTTCGTGGCGAACGTCGGCGGTGCCCTCGAGAATGCGGATGGTCGCTGCGAGGTCGGGGTAGCCGAGCGACGCCTTCATCATGAACCGGTCGAGCTGGGCCTCGGGCAGCCGGTAGGTGCCGGCCTGCTCAATCGGGTTCTGGGTGGCGATGACGAGAAACGGCACACCGGTGGAGCGGGTGACACCGTCGATGGTGACGTTGCCCTCTTCCATCGCTTCGAGCAGAGCCGATTGGGTCTTCGGGCTGGCCCGGTTGATCTCGTCGGCGAGCACGACGTTGGCGAAGATCGGTCCGCTGTGAAACTCGAACTCTCCGGTCTTCTGGTCGTAGACGGTGATGCCGGTCACGTCGCCGGGCAGCAGGTCGGGGGTGAACTGAATGCGGGTGGAAACACCCTGCACGGTCTGGGACATGGCGCGGGCGAGCGAGGTCTTTCCGGTGCCCGGGTAGTCCTCGAGCAGCAGGTGGCCCTCGCTGACCATCGCGGTGAAGGCGAGTTCGATCACGTGGCGCTTACCGAGAACAACCTGTTCGACGTTGTCGACCATCATCGTGAAGGTCGTGGCAAACCAGTCTGACTGCTCCGGGGTGATTGTCATGTGTGTGGCTCTTTCACTGTGGCGGGCTTTACTGGAAGACTGTGGCGGGCTTTACTGGGAGGCCGGGGTGCAGCCGGTGGCCGTGGTCTGGGTGATGCCGGTTACCGGGTCGAGGCCAGACGTATTGTCGCCCGACCAGATGATTTGCCACGTCACGTTCTTGACCTCGGTCGCGCCGCTGGCAACCGTGCTGCCCTCGACTCTCTGCCACGTCGCGCTGCCCTGGGCGTTGAGAGAGAGGTAGTCAGCGCCGGTGACAATCGCTGTGGCAAGTCCGGAGGTCGCCTCGACGGCGACCGCAAGCGTGCCGTCGATGACGCAGCCCGCAGTCGTGAGGCCGGTCACCGCATACGTGACCTGCCAGGCCCGTGTCGCATCAGCCGCCGCCACCCTCGACCAGTCGCTACAGAGAGTGGGGTCTTCCGTCATGCAGTACCGCACCCGAATGCGGGGATCGGCGCCGAAAATGTCAGACCCGGTGTTGGCATCAAAGTTCTCGAAGTTCGCCTCGAAGCCGACGTCTGGCCTGGTTGATGACGACGTGGGCTCGGTGATTCGGTAATCCCCGCCCGTCGGTGCCGACATCGTGTAGGTATATTCGTCGTCGCCCGGGGCAGCCGGCTGCTGCCAGGTGGTGATCGAACCGGCGTTGGCCATCGTGACCCCGTAGCCGTTGGAATAGCAGACCGACACGAAGTACTTGGTGTGCTTGGTCAGGCCGCCGATCGAGAGGTCCCTCGATGAGGCCGCACCCTCCGGGGTGAAACCCGCCGGGGTCAGCGTGCAGGTTGCGCCCTCGGTGAGCGAGGCGACGTAGAGCACCTGCACCGGCAGCGTGCTGAAGTTCGGGTTGAACCCGGTGCCCGCCACGGTGATCGACCGGTTCTGCGAACTCAGCGAACCGGCGCTCGTGATCGCGGGCGATCCGGCCACGAGCACGGCCTGTGACGTCGTCTCCTCGGTCGGACCGCTGCCCGCTGGCTGGTCGTCCCGGCTGAGCGGGGTCACCGTGACGGTCTGGTTGCCCACACCGAGCGCGAGGGTCATTTGGGTCTTTCCGGTGCCGGGCGTCGTGACGGGTTGTTCGGTGCCGTTCACGCTGTAGCGGTTGGTCGATCGGTCATTGTTCTCGATGGTCAGGGTGACGGCACCGGTCGAGGCGCTCGTGGTGCCCTTCCGAAAGACCGGTTCGGCCGTGAGTCGCCCCATGCCCGGGGTGGCATACGACCAGGCTGTGACGCTGACCGCGCTGCGCGATTCGCCGACGGCATTGACGGCCCGGGCTTCGTAGAGAGCCTTGTCACCGTTCTCAGTCGTTCGAATCACGCCGCAGTTGCCCGACGGGTCGCAGCGGGCTACCGAGGCGCCGTTGCGGTACAGGTTGAATCCCTCGAGCGCCGGGTAGGCAACGTTGGCGCCGCCGGAGCTGACCGCGAGGGTTACCGAGCGGTCGCCGTAGGCAATCTGTGTCACGGCATTCGGCGCTTTCGGGTAGCCCTGCAGATCGACCGTGATCGAGCCGTTGCGGCTTCCGGCGCTGAGCCTGCCCTGCGCGTCGCGCACCACAAAACTTGCCTCACAGACGCCGCCGGCGGTGTCGCCCGACCAGGTGGCCTTGACGTTGCGGGAATTCACGACCACGAACGACACACCAGCGCAGGTGCCGGGTGCGGTGACGGAGACAAGAGCGAGCGGGGTGCCACGGTAGAGGTTGACCTCACCCGCCGCGCCGACGACCGTTATCGAGCAACTGGAGCCCGACGACTGGGTGCAGGTCGTCGCGACGGTGCCGCCCTTGGGCAGTTCGCTCGGCGCCGGGCCGACTTTGAGCGCGAGCACTGCCGCAACCGTTTCGCGGTGGCTCGACAGGCTCACCGTCACTGCCGCCTCACGGCCGGCCACGGCGTTGTCGGCAACACCGATCGTGAGAATCGCGCCGTCCTGCGTCACGGTGAACTGGTCGGAGGAGAACTCGATCGCAAAGGTCAACGCCGGCACCGCGCCCGTGCCCTGCCAGTCGACCATATGGCTGAGGTCGTAGCGGATGGCATCGGCCCCCGGGCTTTGGGTCAGCGCCGCCGGGCGCAGTTCCGGTTGCGGGTCGAGCGGCTCGACCACGATCGGCACGACCAGCTGGGTATAACCCTCCTGCCCGTCGATGCGCGCTGGCACCGTGCAGGAGTCGGTCCACGGCGCGTCCGACCCGGCCGCGTAGGTGACCGTCGTGCCGGAGTCGAACGTGCAGGTCGCGTTGTCGCGCTCCCCCGACGAACGGATGCCGGTGCGCTGCAGTTCCAGGGTCGTTCCGCGAGGAATCGACACGAGGCTCTTGAGATCGAATGTGACGGAGGCGTCTTCGTGCACGTTCTGGTCGATGTTGCTCTTCTTCAACGCGATGATGATCGAATCCTTCGCCGGAATGCGCAGAAACCCGTAGGTCGTCACGTCGACACCCTGAAAATTCGGCCCGGTCAGGGCGAACGGGGCAAGCAGTCCCTCGTCGGGAACATCGCCGCTGATCTTCCAGCCCGTCACCACGAGCCCGGGATGACTGCCCCACAGGGTCAGGGTGAGGTCTCTGACGTCACCGGAGTTCCAGGACACCTTGTCGGTGACGACGTCGACGCCCGTCGGGAACGCGTCACGTTCATCGAGGGCCAGCGTCGTGTCGATCACGACCGGATAGTCGGGAACGGAGGAACGCACGACCTTGACCACGATGAGGCCCTGGCCGACGTCGACGTTGGCGTTGGTCACCGAGTACACGAAGGTGAGCAGGCCGGGCTCCGTGCCGGCCGTGAACACCACTCGTTCGTCGGTGACGGAGTCGATGCGTTGCTGCAGCGCGTCGAACTCGGCGGTGCCGGGCGCCGCGTCGGGGGTGACCGCGGTCAGGGTCAGCCTGCCGCCGCCGGGCTCGATGTCGTTGGCAGTGGGAAAGACAGCCACCTGGTTGTCGGCTCCGGCCTGCACCTCGACGTAGTCGCTGAAGGTGATCGGGCTCGGGTTGGAGCGCTGGTCGAGCACACCGATGCGCACGAGTGCGAGGCCCGTGGCCCCGATGCTGTCGCGCACCCGATACTGAAATTCGATGGCGCCGTGATAGTCGAGAGGGCTGGCGAACACGATGGCGTCGCCGGTGGCATTGATCGAGGCCGTTCCGCGCGCCGGCTGAGTGAGCACCCGATCGAGCACGACGGTATCGCCGTCGGGGTCGGTGCCAAAGCTGTCAAAAGGAATCACGATGGTCTCGCCCGACAACACCCGACCGTAGAGGGTGCGCGGCTGCGGCGCCGTGTTGTCGCCGTTGGCGAGCACCTCGACCGAGACCACGGCCGAGTCGATGAGATCGGGCGCGCCCGCGGTGTACACGCTGTAGGCGAGCTCGTAGCTGCCCGGTTCGTTGGGGGCGAGGTAGCGCAGTTGAGTGCCGGCCGCGAAGGCAAGACCCTGCTGCTGTCGATTCTGCACTGATTCGGCATTGAGCATCACTCGGTTGCCGCCCGGCGCGACATCGTTGGCGAGCACCGGAATATTGATCTGGGCGCCCACACGCACCGACACGCTGTCGTTCATGGCGATCGGCACCTGCGGCACGGAGGCCTCGAGCAGGTACACGGTGGCCTCGCCGCGCACGGTGTAGAGCGGGTTTTCGGTGCCGTCCGACACGGTGTAGCGCACGGTGCCGAGCTTGCCCGGCCGTTCATCCAGAGTGGAGCCGCGTACGCGCAAGATGTTCTGCCCGACGACGTCGACGCTGAGCGAGGCGCCGAGAACGGTTTCGGGAATGGCTTCGCCGAGCAGCAGCACCCGTCCGGCCGGGTTGGAGACGGCGGTAAAAACGTCAACACTCGTGTCGGCCCGGGGCCGCACGAAGACCGTCACCGGGGAGGTCGTGAGCGCCTGGGCATCCGCTGATACCACCGAAATGCGCACGAGCGACACCACCTCGCTCACGTCGTCGGCGATCGTGAGGCTGACCGTGAAGTTGCCGACCACGGTCGCGGCAAAGTCGAAGGCGGTACCGTTGGCCGTAATGCTCACCGTGGACCCCTCGGCGCTGGCCGGGGTCGTGGCCGACGTGATGCGGTACAGGCCGGCGGCGCCGGACACGTACTCGGCCGGGTTCACCGTGAGGCGCTCGTTCACCGAGGCGAGCAGCGCGAACGGCAGGGCCCTGAGCCGGGGGGTCGGCGTGACCACGATCGTGAGCACCTTCTCGGTCGAGGCACCGTGAATGTCCGAGACGCGCACCAGAACCGTGGCCGACTGCACGGCCTGCTCGGCCGCATTGGGGTGCTTATAAACGAGTACGCCCGCGGGAGTCACACTGACCGAGCCGATATCGGTGGTGTTCAGAGCGGATGAGACGAAGATCGGATCACCGTCGGGATCGACCCAGCCGGGCAACACTGGAACGGTCACGGTGCCGCCCGGTTGCACCTCGGGGCTCGGCCAGTCCTGCAGGCAACCGTCGGTGCCGCACCAGACCGGTGCAGAATTCACGTCGGCGCCGTGCACGGTGAGCGTGACAAGGGTCGAGGGAGAATCGAGCCCATCGGTGCGCGAGCCGTCGGTGATGGCGTAGCTGAAGGTTGCCACTCCGCGGGCGCCGGGAGCCACCTGAACGGCGAGCGCCTGGTTGTGATCGATGACGGTGACCGTGCCGAACGCGGGGTCGAGCCCGGTGACCGAGGCGGGCACGACGCTGAGCACGTCGTCGTTGGCGTCATGGTCATTGAGCAGGACCGGCAGCATCACGAGCTGGTCGAGACGCACGCCAAAGGTATCCGCGACGGCCACGGGAGCCTTCGGTTCAACGACCTCGGAGGCTTCTTCCATGTCCTCCTGGCGCTGTGGTTGCTCGGCGGCGGCCAGAGACCAGTCCTGGGAACTGGCGACAAGGGCGCCGCCGGGAACGGTCCACACCCATCCGCTCCGGGTGTCGTTGAGAATCATGAGCGATTCGTTGGCGCGAAACGCAGGGGCTGCGTCGCCGTTCGGCGCGACCTGGCCGTAGCTGAGGGTCGATTCGCCCGCGCCCTCGCTGAACAGGGTGCCGCCGGTACCGGAGGCGGGCAGCCAGGCGGCGTAGCGTTCCCCTTTAAAAGGGGTCGGCGCGGCGGGGGCCCCGAGCACTACCCCGGAGTCGCCGACCAGCTCGGTGCGGGCGCCGTCGGTGAGCGCAAAGGCAACCAGGCCGGTCTGGTCGGCAATGAGCACGTCGTCGGTGGAAGCGCTCGGGCGTTGCAGCACGGCCAGTTCGCTCATGTTCGTCGCAACCGGTTCGGTCTGGCCGGCCAGCCACAGTTCGTCGCCGGCCACGCCGAGTAGCGCCCAGCTGTCGCCGACGACGCTCAGCTGGCTACCGGGCTCGGCCGGACCGTCGGCGACGGCGTCCTCACCGAGAATTCTGTCGTCCGCAATGGAATAGCGGAGCACACTCTTGGCCTCGCTGGAGTAGCTGTAGAGCACACCGTCGGGCGTGATGGCGATGGCGTCGGAGCGGTAGACGCGCCGGGTGTCACCGTCGACCACCTCATCGTCGGCGTATTGGTTCACCGGGCGGGGTGCAGCGGCCCCGTCCACAGCGCCGGCGAAGACCGTTCCCGCGCTCGTGAGGTAACCGACCCAGGAGCTCGACGACACGATGGTTCGGGTACCGGCCGGCGTGTTGTCGTAGTCGGCCGCGTCATCACCCAGGTCGATCGGCGCCGCGAGGCTCACGTCGACGACCTTCTCGTTGTTCTGCGCGTAGAGCAGCACCGTGGAAGCGGTCTGCACCAGTTCGCTCGGTGCCGGCACGGTCTTCACGGTGTCGAGTTCGCCCAGGTCGGTGTTGATGCGGGCGTACCGATTGCCGTCACCGCTCTGGAGGGCCCAGATCGAACTCGCGTTGACCGGAATCTGCTTCACGTCGAAACCATCGACGACGATAGCTACCGTGGCCAGCACGGCACCGATCGCGGCAACCGCGGCAATGCGAATGACGCTGCGGCGGGCTTTCGAGAGCACCGGCAGTCGCCGGCGAGCCCGTTTGTCGGCCATCAGATCAGCCCGGCTATCCGCAGCGCGCCGACCGTGGCGCCGCCGCCGACAACGACCGCGCCGGTCAGGAGCAGACCCAGCACGAGCGGGGAAAGTCGCCGACGTCCGATATTGCCCCCGTCGGGCAGGGTGCCCTCGCGGGTGTGCGATGCCGGGCGGCGGGCGCTTCTTCTAGTGGCGGGGCGCAGCGCGGGAATGATGACATCAGAGCTGACGGCGCCACGCGACTCATGATTGTCAAAATCGACGGGCGCACCAGCGGATGCCCAGGCTTCGTCGGCCACCTCCAGCGCGGTGACGGGCAGTCCGAGGTCCCGCTCTACGCGCTGCAGGTCGAGGGCGCATTCGAGCAGGCTCACCTGGCGGGCGGCCGGGTCGCGACTCATCATGCGCGCGAGGGCGCTTTCGAGGGGGGTGGAGACATCCGCTCGCCCAATGGTGGTGTACTCCGCGCGGTTGATGCGCTGTTTCAGCTGCACGCGCGAACGATTGGAGCCCGCGGGCAGTTCGAACGGGGACCGGTCGGCCAGCAGCGAGTAGAGGGTGGCGCCGAACGACCAGACCTCGGTCGCGACCGTGCCGGTGGTGCGCCCGTCGACGACTTCGGGGGCGCTCCACGGCAGCGACATGGCGAACAGTTCGTCGCGGGCGCCGCCGTCGAGGGACGCGGCGATGCCGAAGTCGCCGAGCACCGGGCCGCCGAAGGTGCTGGTGAGAATGTTTGATGGTTTGATGTCGCGGTGCAGCACCTTGGAGCGGTGCGCTGTTTCGAGGGCGCAGGCGATTCTCACGGCAACGTTGAGCACGGTCGCCACGGGCAGCTGCTCCGCACGCTCGCGGGAGGAGTACGACCCGGGGCAGAATTCCATGACGAGGTACGGGCGACCATCGGCCGAGATGCTCGCGTTGTACACGGTCAGAATTGACGGATGTGAGCTGAGCCGCGCCATGACATCCGCCTCGGCGTTGAACGCGCGCAACACGTCATCGTCGACGATGTCCTGCAGCAGCACCTTGACCGCCACGGAACGGCGAGGCATGTTCTGTTCGAACAGAAAAACGTCGGCGAATCCGCCCGTGCCGAGGGGCCGCACATAGGTATACCCCGACAAAATGGGCGGCGCAGAAGGGAGTCGCCTGCCCATTGCTCCCCCGACCTGCGTTAGTTCCATGATGCGTCTTCGTCGTGACTCGCGAAGGCCCAGCTGGTCTCAGGTTCAATCTTAACGAGAGCGCCCGTCAGCGTAACCCGTACGGGAATATGGGGCACCCCCATTATGGGGGTGTCGCTTGGCTCCTGTGTAGAGCGACGTGCCGCATCTCACCCGGCGGCATCTCACCCGGCGGCATCTCACCCGGCGGCGCGCGACGGCCGGGACAGCCGGCCCTCGGCATCCATTGGCACCTCTTAAACGACGGATGGCCCCTGCCGAAGCAGGGGCCATCCGTGCAGAACGGTCAGGCTAGTTGTACGTACCCGGAGTCATGTCGTCCGACGAGAAGCTGTCGAAGTCGACAAAGCTCAGGTCACCCTCGTTGAACGTGGCATCTTCGGTGAAGATGCGGTTCGGGTAACGCTCTGACTTGGCTTCTTCCGTTGCCTCGACGGTGACGTCGCGGTAACGGGGAAGGCCGGTACCGGCGGGGATCAACTTACCGATGATGACGTTCTCCTTGAGGCCCATCAGCGGGTCGCTCTTGCCTTCCATGGCCGCCTGGGTCAGAACCCGGGTGGTCTCCTGGAAGGAAGCGGCCGACAGCCAGGACTCCGTCGCCAGCGACGCCTTGGTGATACCCATGACCTCCTGACGAGCGGATGCCGTCTTCTTGCCCTCGGTGAGCGCGGTGCGGTTGAGGTCGTTGTACTTCAACCGGTCAACGAGCTCGCCCGGGAGCAGTCCGGTGTCGCCGTGTTCGACGACGGTCACCTTGCGAAGCATCTGGCGAACGATGACCTCGATGTGCTTGTCGTGAATCGGCACACCCTGCGAACGGTAGACCTCCTGCACACCGGAGACGAGGTGCTTCTGCACCGCGCGAACACCCTTGACGCGAAGAACTTCCTTCGGGTCGACGGCGCCGATGATGATCTGCTGTCCGAGTTCGACGTGCTGGCCGTCCTCAACGAGGAGGGTCGAACGCTTCAGCACCGGGTACGCGATAGCTTCGTCGCCACTGTCGGGGGTCAGGATGACCTTGCGGCCCTTGTCCGAATCCTCGATCGTGATGCGTCCGGCGGAGTCGACGATCGGCGATGCACCCTTGGGGGTACGCGCCTCGAACAGCTCCTGAACACGCGGCAGACCCTGGGTGATGTCGTCAGCGGATGCCGACCCACCCGTGTGGAAGGTACGCATGGTCAGCTGGGTGCCGGGCTCACCGATGGACTGTGCGGCGATGATACCAACGGCCTCACCGATGTCGACGAGCTGGCCCGTGGCGAGCGAGCGACCGTAGCAGACCGCACAGACACCAACGGCCGACTCACAGGTGAGTACGGAACGCACCTTGATGGTTTCGACACCACCGGCGATGAGCTTCGCGATGAGCACATCTCCGACGTCGTCCCCGGCGTCGGCGATGACCTCACCGGCAGCGTTGACCGCGGCTGCGGCCAGGCTGCGAGCGTAGACGGCGTTCTCGACGTTGAAGTCAACCAGCAGGCCGCCGTCTTCGTCATGCAGGAGCGCACCGGTCGTGGCGTCGGTACCGGCGATGGGCAGTTCAAGACCCTTCGTCGTACCACAGTCGTCTTCGCGGATGATGACATCCTGCGAGACGTCCACGAGACGACGGGTGAGGTATCCCGAGTCTGCGGTACGCAGAGCCGTGTCGGCCAGTCCCTTACGAGCACCGTGAGTAGCAATGAAGTACTCGGCGACGGACAAGCCTTCGCGGTAGCTCGAGATGATCGGGCGAGGGATGATCTCACCCTTCGGGTTGTTCACGAGGCCTCGCATGCCGGCGATGTTTCGCACCTGCAGCCAGTTACCACGAGCACCCGAGGTCACCATGCGGTTGATGGTGTTGTCGGCCGGGAAGTTCGCCTGCATTGCTGCGGCGACGTCTTCCGTGGCACGGGTCCAGATCTGGATAAGCTCCTGGCGACGCTCGAGGTCGGTCGTGAGACCCTTCTCGAACTGCGCCTGAACCTTGGCGGCCTGCTTCTCATAGCCGGCAACGATCTGCGGCTTGTTCGGCGGGGTGAGGATGTCGCTGAGCGCAACGGTCACACCGGAACGGGTTGCCCAGTAGAAACCGGCATCCTTGATCCGGTCGAGGGTTGCAGCGACCTCCACCTTGACGTAGCGCTCCGCGAGGTCGTTGACAATGGTCGACATGGTGACCTTGTTGGCAACGTCTTCGAAGTACGGGTAGTCGGCCGGAAGAGCCTCGTTGAAGATGGCGCGACCGAGGCTCGTAGCGACGAGAACGGTTCCAACGGCCTGGCCGTTGACCAGTTCGACACCTTCGGGCTGGGTGCCCTCGGTGAAGTACTTGTCGGTCAAGCGGATGCGCACCTTGGCATTCAGGTCGAGCGACTTCTGGTCGAACGCGAGAATTGCCTCGGACACGGTCGAGAATGCGCGGCCTTCTCCGACCACGCCCTCCTTCAACGTGGTGAGGTGGTGCAGACCGATGATCATGTCCTGGGTGGGCAGGGTCACCGGGCGGCCGTCAGACGGCTTGAGGATGTTGTTCGAGGCGAGCATCAGGATGCGTGCCTCGGCCTGGGCCTCAACCGAGAGCGGCAGGTGCACGGCCATCTGGTCACCGTCGAAGTCGGCGTTGAACGCCGCGCAGACGAGCGGGTGCAGCTGGATTGCCTTACCCTCAACGAGCTGAGGCTCGAAGGCCTGGATGCCCAGGCGGTGCAGGGTGGGTGCACGGTTGAGCATGACGGGGCGCTCGCGAATGATCTCTTCGAGTACGTCCCAGACCTGCGGGCGGCTCCTCTCGACCATGCGCTTGGCGGCCTTGATGTTCTGGGCGTGGCTCAGGTCGATCAGGCGCTTGATCACAAACGGCTTGAACAGCTCGAGTGCCATCTGCTTGGGCAGACCGCACTGGTGCAGCTTGAGCTGCGGGCCGACCACGATGACCGAACGGCCCGAGTAGTCCACGCGCTTGCCGAGCAGGTTCTGACGGAAACGACCCTGCTTTCCCTTGAGCATGTCGCTCAGGGATTTGAGGGCGCGGTTACCGGTACCGGTGACCGGGCGACCACGGCGACCGTTGTCGAACAGGGCGTCGACGGCCTCCTGCAGCATCCGCTTTTCGTTGTTCACAATGATCTCGGGAGCACCGAGGTCCAGCAAACGACGCAGGCGGTTGTTGCGGTTGATCACACGACGGTAGAGGTCGTTGAGGTCAGAGGTGGCAAAGCGGCCACCGTCGAGCTGCACCATCGGGCGCAGTTCGGGCGGGAGCACGGGTACGACGTCGAGCACCATTCCGGCCGGCGAGTTACCGGTCATGATGAACGCGTTGACCACGCGCAGACGCTTGATGGCGCGAATCTTCTTCTGGCCCTTGCCCTCGGCGATCTGCAGGTGCAGGTTTTCGCTCTCGGTGACGAGGTCGAAGGCCTCAAGGCGCTTCTTGATGGCTTCGGCGCCCATGTAGGCCTCGAAGTACATGCCGAAACGGTCCTGGAGCTCGTGGAAGACGGAGTCTTCCGGCTTCAGGTCGCCGACCTTGAGGGTGCGGAAGTCTTCCCACACGCGCTCGAGGTGCGCGATCTGCTCGTCCAGGGACTTGCGAACCTGGCCCATTTCCTTTTCAGCGGCGTCTTTCGTGCGCTTCTTCTGGTCGCTCTTGGCGCCTTCGGCCTCCAGTGCTGCGAGGTCGGTTTCGAGGCGCTGCAGGCGATCGGCGATGCGCGAGTCGCGGCTGGACTCGATGGTCTTGAGTTCGAGGCGCAGCTCGTTCTCGAGGCCGGGCATGTCCTGGTGGCGACCGTCCTCGTCAACCGTGATGACCATGTATGCGGCGAAGTAGATGACCTTTTCGAGGTCCTTCGGAGCCATGTCCAGCAGGTAACCGAGACGGGAGGGCACACCCTTGAAGTACCAGATGTGCGTGACCGGGGCAGCGAGCTCGATGTGGCCCATGCGCTCACGGCGCACCGACGACTTCGTGACCTCTACACCGCACCGCTCGCAGACGATGCCTTTGAAGCGAACACGCTTGTACTTGCCGCATGAGCACTCCCAGTCCCGCGAAGGACCGAAGATCTGTTCGCCGAACAGGCCGTCCTTTTCCGGCTTGAGCGTGCGGTAGTTGATGGTTTCGGGCTTCTTGACCTCACCGTGCGACCAACGACGGATGTCGTCTGCGGTAGCCAGGCCAATACGAAGCTCGTCAAATGTTGTTACGTCGAGCAATTTCTCTCCTTGGAAAGTTTTCGAAGTTTCTTTGGACCGGGCTTAGATGTCGTCGATGGTCGAAGACTCAAACCGGGTGGAAATGTTGATGCCGAGCTCTTCCGCAGCGCGGAACACCTCGTCATCCGTGTCGCGCAGGCTGACTGCGGTGCCATCGGCCGAGAGCACCTCGACGTTCAAGCACAGCGACTGCATTTCCTTGATAAGAACCTTGAAGCTCTCGGGAATGCCGGGTTCCTGGATGTTCTCACCCTTGACGATGGCTTCATACACCTTGACGCGGCCGAGGATGTCGTCGCTCTTGATGGTCAGGAGTTCCTGCAGGGCGTAAGCGGCTCCGTATGCCTCGAGCGCCCACACCTCCATCTCACCGAAACGCTGTCCACCGAACTGCGCCTTACCACCCAGCGGCTGCTGCGTGATCATGGAGTACGGACCCGTCGAACGAGCGTGGATCTTGTCGTCGACGAGGTGGTGGAGCTTCAGGATGTACATGTATCCAACGGACACCGGCATCGGGAACGGCTCGCCGGAGCGGCCGTCGAAGAGCTGGGTTTTGCCCGAGGAACCGATGAGGCGGTCGCCGTCACGGGTCAAGGTCGTGGAGTCCAGCAGACCCTCGATCTCGATCTCGAGCGCACCGTCGAATACCGGGGTGGCAACCTTGGTGCCGGGAGCAGCGCTGAAGGCGTGCTCCGGCAGGCGGGAAGCCCACTTCGGCTTGCCCTCGACGTTCCAGCCCTGCTTCGCAATCCAACCGAGGTGGGTTTCGAGCACCTGACCGAAGTTCATGCGGCCGGGGATACCGAGCGGGTTGAGGATGATGTCAACCGGGGTCCCGTCGGCGAGGAACGGCATGTCCTCGATCGGCAGGATGCGAGAGATGACACCCTTGTTGCCGTGACGGCCGGCGAGCTTGTCACCCTCGGTGATCTTGCGCTTCTGGGCGATGAAGACGACAACCCGCTGGTTGACGCCCGAACCGAGCTCGTCGTCGCCGTCCTGTGAGTCGAAGACCTTGACACCGATGATGGTGCCGCGCTCACCGTGGGGAACCTTGAGGGAGGTGTCGCGAACTTCGCGGCTCTTCTCGTTGAAGATAGCGCGCAGCAGGCGTTCCTCGGCAGAGAGCTCGGTCTCACCCTTGGGCGTGACCTTGCCGACGAGGATATCGCCGGGGCGAACCTCGGCTCCGATGCGAATGATGCCACGCTCGTCGAGGTCGGCGAGGAAGTCCGGCGACACGTTGGGCAGGTCGCGAGTGATCTCCTCCTTACCCAGCTTGGTATCACGGGCATCCACTTCGTACTCTTCGATGTGAATCGAGGAGAGGGTGTCATCCTTGACCAGGTTCTGGCTCAGGATGATCGCGTCCTCGAAGTTGTAGCCTTCCCACGGCATGAATGCCACGAGCAGGTTCTTTCCGAGGGCGAGCTCGCCCTGGTCGGTGGCGGGTCCGTCGGCGATAACCTCGCCGGCTTCGATGCGCTCACCGGCGTTGACGATCACACGGTGGTTGAAGCTCGTGCCCTGGTTGGAGCGCGAGAACTTGCGCAGGTAGTAGTCCTGCGTGCCGCCCTCATCGAGCTGAATGGTGACGACGTCGGCCGACACCTCGGAAACCACACCGGGCTTCTGCGCGGTGAGCACGTCACCGGCGTCGATGGCCGTGTAGACCTCCATGCCGGTTCCGACGAGGGGGCTGTCGCTGAGGAGCAGCGGCACCGCCTGACGCTGCATGTTGGCGCCCATGAGCGCACGGTTTGCATCGTCGTGCTCGAGGAACGGGATGAGGCTGGTCGCGACCGACACCATCTGGCGCGGCGAGACATCCATGTAGCCGATGTCTTCAGAAGGAACGAGGTCGACCTCGCCGCCCTTCTTACGGGCGAGCACGCGGGCCTCGGCGAAGTGCGAGTCCTTGGTGAGCGGCGCGTTGGCCTGTGCGACGATGAAGTCGTCCTCTTCGCTCGCGGTGAGGTAGTCGATCGTCTCGGTGACCTTGTTGTTGAGCACACGACGGTACGGCGTCTCGATGAAACCGAACGCATTGATCTGGGCGAACGAGGCGAGCGATCCGATCAGGCCAATGTTCGGGCCTTCCGGGGTCTCAATGGGGCACATGCGGCCGTAGTGCGAGGGGTGCACGTCTCGCACCTCGACGCCGGCGCGGTCACGGGACAGACCACCCGGGCCCAGCGCAGACAGGCGACGCTTGTGCGTGAGGCCAGCGAGCGGGTTGTTCTGGTCCATGAACTGGCTCAGCTGAGACGTACCGAAGAACTCCTTGATCGCGGCAACGACGGGGCGCACGTTGATCAGGGTCTGCGGGGTGATCGCTTCGATGTCCTGCGTGGTCATGCGCTCGCGAACGACGCGCTCCATGCGGGACAGACCGGTGCGCACCTGGTTCTGGATGAGCTCGCCAACGGCACGGATACGACGGTTACCGAAGTGGTCGATGTCGTCGATGTCAATGTTGATGTCGGTCATCTTGCCGTCGCGCAGACCCTTCAGGGAGGTCTGGTTGTCGTGCAGGGCGACGAGGTACTTGATGGTGGCCAGGATGTCCTGGAGCGTGAGTACGGAGTCACTCAGCGGGGCTTCGAGGCCGAGCTTGCGGTTGATCTTGTAACGACCAACCTTGGCCAGGTCATAGCGCTTGGAGTTGAAGAAGAAGTTGTCGAGGAGCGCACGCGCAGCCTCGGCGGCGACCTGCTCGCCGGGACGAAGCTTGCGGTAGATGTCCTTGAGGGCTTCTTCCTTGGTGAGAATGTTGTCCTTCTCGAGGGTGAGCTCGATGGACGCATAGCCCTTGAACTCCTCGAGGATCTGCTCGCTGGTGAGGCCGAGGGCCTTCAGGAACACGGTCACGGACTGCTTGCGCTTGCGGTCGATGCGCACGCCGACCTGGTCGCGCTTGTCGATCTCAAATTCAAGCCAGGCACCACGGCTCGGGATGACCCGGGCGGAGTAGATGTCCTTGTCAGACGTCTTCTCCTGCTCGCGGTTGAAGTAGACGCCCGGGGAGCGCACCAGCTGCGACACGACGACACGCTCGGTGCCGTTGATCACAAAGGTGCCCTTGGGGGTCATCAGGGGGAAGTCGCCCATGAACACGGTCTGAGTCTTGATCTCACCGGTGAGGTGGTTCATGAACTCAGCGTTCACGTAGAGGGGTGCGGAGTAGGTTTTACCCTTTTCCTTGCACTCGTCAATGGTGTACTTCTCCGGCTCGAGCTCCGGGTTGGTGAAGGACAGCTGCATCGTTTCGCCGAGGTCTTCGATGGGAGAGATCTCCTCGAAGATCTCATCGAGTCCGGTGCGATTCGGCAGGTCCTGGCGTCCGGCTTTCTGGGCCTCGGCGACGCGAGCCTTCCAGATGTCGTTGCCGACGAGCCAGTCGAAGCTCTCGGTCTGCAAGGCAAGCAGATCCGGAACATTCAAGTGGTCGCTGATCTTTGCGAACGACAGACGCTCAGCTGAGCGGCCGTTCTTGGGTGAGTTGGTGGTTGCGTTGCGCGCAGCAGCCAAGGAAATAACCTCCGTGGACCCCGTCAGGTCTAGTTACTGTTATTGGTGATGACTCCGCAGACCCTAGGAAAGAAACTCGTAGGAAAGGTGCCTCAAGGTGGCTTGAACACGCAAAGCCGACCGCAATATGAAGGCAAGGTTTGTCTGGGAGCGCAAGGGTCAAGTGTATGCCCCCTCACCGCCGATGTCCACCACATTCTTGCCAAGAATCAAATTCTCAGGTATAACCCGGTGTGGCCTGCCGCCAGCGGGCGGGTAACGAGCGAATGCCGCGATCGGGGCGGGTAGGGAGGGCGCAGACTGGGGGCATGAGTACCGGGCGCAAGGATGCAGGAGAAAACGACGGGGGCAATCCGTCTGTCGTGTTGAGGTTGAGCGGACACACGGCGGTGATTGAACCCGATCGGTTCACCCCGGGCAGTTTTCAACTCGTCGTCGACGGCACGCCGCAGTCTCACGTGAACATCGACCACCCCGACGAGCTGTTCTTCGAGTACATCCAGCGCATTGGGCACGTGATCGACCTGCTCGGCGAACCGCACGAGCCGATCACCGCCGTGCACCTCGGGGCCGGCGCGCTCACGCTGCCCCGCTACGTCGAGGCGACACGGCCGGGCTCACGCCAGCAGGTCGTCGAGATCGAGAGCGATCTGATCGACCTGGTGCGGTCGGCGCTGCCGTGGAACAAGCGCGCCCAGCTGCGAGTGCGCCACGGCGATGCCCGCGAGGTTCTCGGCAAGCTGCCGGCCGGACTGCACGGCGCGGTCGACCTCGTCGTGGTCGACATCTTCTCCGGGGCGCGCACTCCCAAGCACGTGACGAGCCGCGAGTTCTTCGCGCTCACGGCTCCATTGTTGTCGCCGCGCGGAGTGCTCGCGGTCAACGTAGCGGATGGCCCCGGCCTCGCGTTCGCTCGCGGCCAGGCGGCAACCCTTTCGGCGGTGTTCGAACACGTGATCGGATTCGCCGAGACGCAGGTGCTCAAGGGCCGCCGCTTTGGCAACATCGTGTTCGTCGCGGCGCACACGCCGATCGATCTCAACTGGATTCCGCGGCTGCTCGCGAACGGACCGCACCCGGCGAAGGTGATCGAGGGCACCGAACTCAGGCAGTTCATGGCCGGTTCGCTCGTCGCGACCGACGAGACGTCGACGCAGTCGCCGCTTCCCGGCCGTACCGTCTTTCAGATCGGGCACTAGCAGATCGGGCACGAGCAGATCGGCCACTCGCCCGAGGTCGCGATCGATTGGTGGCTGATTCAGGAGATGCGGGGGCGAGCGGGGCGCTGCACTCGTTTTCTGGCGGCGACGACGAGCGGGTCAGGTGGTTTTTTCCTGAATTCGCCACGGCGGCGGCTGCGGCCGGATTCGCACCGGCGGCGGTACTCTGGGTGCACCCGTCTATCCTCTGCGGCTGCGGCCGCCTTCGTCATTACAGGAACACACCCTGAGTTTCATCATCGGTTACGACCCCATCACCCTGCGCGAAAAAGTAGACCTTCTGGCCGCTGGCGAGCGGCTCGCTGAGCTCGGTAGCCTGCGCAGCCTGGCCGCACTGAACGAGAAGGTCGCCCTGCTGCGCCTGGTCGGTCGACTCGAGGAGGCCTGGGAGATCGCGAACGAGGCGCTGCGTCAATCGCGCTTCACCGGTAACCGCGAGCAGGCGGTGGCCAGTCGCATCCGTCGGGCCCAGGTCTTGCAGTTTCAGGGCAAGCTCGACGAGGCTGCGAGCGAGTTGACCCACTGCATCCTCGACTCCGAGGTGCACGAGTGGACCCGCCTCGCCGCCTACGCCCGGCAGCACCGCGGCAAGGTGTACTTCGACCAAGGCAACCTCGACGGCGCGCTCGCGGACTTCACCGCTGCCGTGTTTCTGCGGGAGAAAGACGGCGCAGACGCCGACGAACTCGACAGCTCGCTGCTCGCCGTGGCCGTCGTGGAGTCGCACATCGCCGAACGCACCGCGAAGCCCTGACCGGCCCCGCAGAGTCGTCTCATGGCGTGGAGTGGCGCATAATTCCTGCAATCTGCGCGTTACCGGGCGGTACCGGCCGATTTCAGCCCTGTTTTCGACAACGTGCAGGAGTTACACGCCAACGTGCTGAAGTTATACGCTGAGCCGCACTCGAGCTCTCCCGCAGGCCGAACCAGGCCGGGCCAGCCCTCGCCCGCGCACGAGTTCTGCGGCATGCTAGGGCTGACACGTCAACCAGTTGGACTTCGACGGGCCACCAGACGAGGCGGGGAACCAGCATGAGATTTCGCACTGTGAAGCGCGGGATCCGCGTCGGTCTGGCCACGCTCGTGCTGGTCACACTCGCCGCGTGCGCCCCAAACGACCCACGGGCCACCGTGAAGACCGAACCTCCGGCGACCCAGAGCCCGTCGCAGACCCAGGCTCCGTCCGGGCCACCGGCACCGGTGCATCCGGTCGGCGACCCTGTCGTCATCGCCTCGGGGCTCGACGCCCCTTGGTCGATTCTGCGTCTACCGGGCGGCGGCACCCTCATCAGCGAGCGCGACACGACCCTCGTGCGCGAGCTGCTACCCGACGGTGGCCTGCGCGAAGCGGGTTCGGTTGCGAGCGCGCGCCCGAACGGCGAGGCCGGACTACTGGGCCTGGCCTTTCTCACCGACGACAACGCTGACGGCGGCATCGGCTGGGTCTACGCCTACCTATCGACCGACAGCGACAACCGAATTGAGCGGATGTCGCTGGCTGGCCCCACCGGCAGCCACACTCTTGGGGCGCCCACCCTCGTGCTCGCCGGTCTACCGCACGCGAGCAATCACAACGGCGGCCGTATCGCCTTCGGCCCCGACGGGCTGCTCTACGCCACGGCTGGCGACGCCGGAAACCCTGCTAACGCGCAGGATCTCGGTTCGCTCGGCGGCAAGATTCTGCGCATGACCGCCACCGGGGAGGTGCCAACCGGCGCCGAGGCCAATCCCTTCGACACTCTGGTGTACTCGTACGGGCATCGCAACCCGCAGGGCATCGCCTGGGACTCCGGCGGGCAGTTGTGGTCGAGCGAGTTCGGCCAGAACACCTGGGACGAGCTCAACCGCATCGTGCCCGGCGGCAACTATGGCTGGCCCCTGGTCGAGGGGCAGGCCGGCGACGCGAACTTCATCGATCCCCTCCGACAATGGTCCACCGCGGATGCGAGCCCGAGCGGCATTGCAATCGTGTCCGACACCATCTTCATGGCCAGCCTGCGCGGCAGCCGATTGTGGAGTATCCCGATCCTCGAAGACTCCTCCACAGGGGAGCCCACCGAGTGGTTTGTGAACAGTTACGGGCGACTTCGCGACGTGGTGTCGGGGCCGGATGGCACACTGTGGTTTGTGAGTAATAATACTGATGGCCGGGGCTCCCCGGCGGCCGACGACGACCGGCTCTACCAGGTGTCGGTGGCACCCTGATGGCCGACCTGCACCAGGTGCGGCGCTGGGCTGACGCACTGATGGTGCTGCACCTCGACCCCAGCTGGACCTTCGGCTTCGACAACGCCAAGAAGCGGGCCGGTCTGTGCAATTTCAGCAAGAAGCACATCACCGTGTCGCGCTACCTCGCCTCGCGCTATACCGACGACGACGTGCACCAAATTTTGTTGCACGAGCTCGCGCACGCCCTGGTCGGCCCGCGCGCCGGGCACGGCCCCCGCTGGAAAAAGATGGCGCACGACCTTGGTTACGACGGCAAGCGCACCCACGACGGCGAAATTGCCAATGAGCTCGCGCCCTGGGTGGGCACCTGCCCTGCCGGGCACGTGCACTTTCGGTATCGGCAACCCACCCGACCCCTGGCCTGCGGGCTCTGCGCACGCCGGTTTGATCAGGCGCACGCGATCGCCTGGTTGCGGCGGGAGATCACGCCGGCGATCCGGCGCCGGGCCGCGGCATCGGCCGGCCACTAGTTGCGCAGTGCACGCCGATCAGTGCGTGTCGTAGCGGGCAAGGGCGTCGGCATCCGTTGCCAGCGTCATGGCGCGGCGGGAGGTATCGAGGGCGGTAACCGGGTCACTCTCCGCCGCGGCGAGCGCCAACTGCCGTTCCGCCTCGGCCAGCCGGGTGCGGGCGGCGGCCTGCACCCGGCCGCGATGGGCGGCCACAAAGTCGCGGGTGACGGTGATCTGGCTGCGCGCGGTGAGCAGCGCTCCGGCCAGGGCCGTGCGCGCGTTATCGAGGCGCAGCTGGCGGTTGCGCGCCTCGGAACGGATGCTGTCCAGCCCGTTCATGGCCTCCTCGAGAGTCACCAGGTCGGCGGCGGGATCGCTCGGCCGCCCGGGCTCGCGCAGCGACGCCTGCACAGACGCCGCAACTGTGATCACACCGTTGAGGTTGGCGCTCGTGTCGGATTCTTCGTGACCATCGCGCAGGGCCCGAGCTTCGGCGAGTTCCGAGGCGGCAGCATCCAGCGCCTTTTGCAGGTTGGCGAAGCCGCGGTGCAGCTGGTCTTCGCCCGTTTCGATCGCGTCGAGCAGTTGTGTGGCCTGGAACAGATTGTGCTCGGCGGCCTGCAACTGCTCGCCGACCGGTTCAGCGGATGCCTCGGTGAGGCGCTTGGCTGCGGCGTCCACGCTCGCCACCGCCGCTTCGAGAGCTGCGCGGGCCCGGTCGACGTTGCCGATGATCGGTGCGAGCGCCGACCTGCTATAGCTCAGGCCCAGCCGCGTAAGGGTGCTCGCGCCGCCCGCGACCCGGTCAAAGACCCGGTCGAGTCGGCGCCGCAGTTCGTCGAGCTGCTGCGGCGCATTGCGCTCCACGCCGCGTTTGGCCGTGAAATCGCGGGCCTGGTTGGTCAGCCGGGCGGTCGCCTCGTCGGCGAGTTGAACAATCTGCTGGTTCCAGCGGGTGCGCTCCGCAGCGCTGTCCGGCACGGCATCGTCAAGCTTCTGCTGCAGCGCGAACGCGTCGCTCAGCTGCCGCCGCGAGGTCGCGAGCGCGCTCGCGAACGCCCGCGTCGCGGTTTCGCCGAACTGCGCGATAGCGAAGCCGAGCTCATCGGTGGTGTCCTGAACCAGATCGTCGGCGCGAACGAGGCTGATCGCGGCACCGCGGGCCAGTTCGGCGGCCGCGGCGCTCACCTGCCCGAGCCGAGCTCGGGTGCGCCGCCGCGAGGCGCTCACCAACACCCAGACTCCGGCCACAACGAGGCCGATAACGATGACCGAGGGTACCCACCAGAGATCGCCATTCATAGGCTCGAGTCTAATTTAGGTTGCTGGGTGAGTGCCCGCACCGTTACCGGTCGTCGGCGGAGGGCCGGCGCATCTGCTGCCGGATCATTTCGAAGTCGTGCCGCGAGATTTCGAGCACGCCGCGCCGCAGCGCAAAGCCCCAGTCCGGGTTGCCCCGAGTCAGCTCCAGCACCGACAACAGCGGGCGGATGCTCGTGGGCCAGGCATCGAGATCGTAGTCGGCCCGGCGTCGCCACGGCCGAAACTCGTTGCCGGGGTCGCCCACCTGGTAGGCATAGATATCGGCTATGCGGCCGATCGCGGTGAACTCCCTGAGTGGATCACCCTCGATCGCGGTCTTCGGCGAGTAGTAGACGATGCCGTCGGCTTCACCCATCTGCTTGAGTAGGTCACCGGCGCCGCGATTGGCGCGGGCAATGCCCAAATCGACCCCGCGCAGCACGTGCTCGCGGTGCACAACGCCGAGCCAGAACCGAATTGCCACGTTTCAGTTGTACCGCATGCCTTCGTCAGACCAAACTGAGCAGATGCGAGTACTGCTGAAAGAGATCCTGAACTGCACACCGGATGCCGCCTGGCACGCCATCCACAGCCCCGCCGTGTTTCGCGAGGTGAGTTCCCCCTTCATGGCGGTGGAGTCGCTGGAGGCCGACGGGTTTCCCACCCACTGGGAGCCCGGTGAACACCCCGCGGTGTTCTCCTTGCTCGGCCTGGTGCCGATGGGAACCCAGATCATTCGGCTCGCCAACTCGACGCATCGGCCCGACGGAGTGCGCATTCTGCGCGATACCGGTCGCGGGGTGTCCGGTGCGCTGAGCGCGGTCACGCTGTGGGATCACCGCATGGCCATCGCGCCAGACCCGGCCGGCACCGGCAAAACGCTGTACCGGGACCAGCTCATTTTTCGCGGCCGACCGGCCACACTCGCCCTCTGGCCGACCTTTTGGGCGTTCTGGCAGTGGCGGATGCTGCGCCTGAAGCGCCTCGCCCCCACCTGGCAGCATGACGTTGGAATCGACGACCCCACCTTCGTACCGCTGTCGCCGCGCGCGGCACCCACCGAGACCGGAGACAACTAGCCGATGCTCCGACGTCGGCCGCGAAGCCCGCTGCGCCTCGACCCGTGCGCACCGTGCCCGGCGGCGGTAGCGTAGCCACCATGAGTTCTTCCCTCGCAGCCTTGCAGATCGCCGACTGGCGTCGTCGCGTAACCGGACTGTATGCGGGAGTGCGCCAGTTGAGCGCGAGCAGCCCGAAGAGCGGGCACGAGCTGTGGCGTTCCGGGCGGGACGAGCTGTTCGCCGGACATCCGTCGTCGCCATTGCTGCCCGATGACCGTTCGGCGTTCACCGGGCTGCCGATCGCCGCCTACGACCCCGACTGGCGGTTCGAGGTCGAGGTGCACCGGGCCGAGCAGCCGTATCGCATGGTCGTCGAGACCGGAACCGACGGCACCGTGCCGTTCGACCTGGTCGGCACCGTGCGGCTGCCGTATCTCGGTTCACTCGATGTGTGGCGGCTCGCGAGTTACGGCGGCGGACTGTTCATGCCACTGAAAGATGCCTTGGCCGGCAAAGACGACGGTACCTACGGCGGCGGACGCTACCTGCTCGACACTGTCAAGGGCGCCGACCTCGGCCCGGGCCTGGGTGATGACAGCCTCATTCTCGACTTCAACTTCGCCTACAACCCCTCCTGCGCGTACGACCCGATGTGGGCCTGTCCGCTGCCGCAGCGCGGCAACATCATCGACGTCGAGGTGCCCGTCGGAGAGCTGTACCACGGTGACCACTCGTAGCCGCGAGGCGCCGACACCGGACGATTTGACAGCATCCGCTAGAATTGGAGCTTGCGAGTGCGTAGTTGCGCTTGCTGCGTCGTAGAACGCCCTCTTCTCTATCCGGCGGCCCACCAGGGCTGACCTGATTTTTCGAATGAAACATTCTTACGGCGAACGGATGTGCCCTTCGGCACCTTCGCCATGTGAATCCTCCTGGTTCGATTGCCGCTGTGCGGTAAACCGAATGAGCGGGGAGACTGATGCCCCGAAAGGCACCACTTTGTCTACAACCTTCAGCACGCTCGGCGTGCCGGCTCCCCTGGTCAAGGTTCTCTCGTCACAGGGAATCGACACCGCCTTCCCCATCCAGGTCGACACCCTGCCGGACACCCTGAACGGCCGGGACGTGCTCGGCCGCGGCAAGACCGGCTCGGGCAAGACCCTGGCCTTCGCCATTCCGATGGTGTCCCGCCTCGGCGGCAACCTCGCCGGCGGCAAGCGTCGCCCGGGGCGCCCGCTCGGCCTGATCCTCGCGCCGACCCGTGAGCTGGCCACGCAGATCAGCAATGCCATCACCCCGCTTGCCGAGGCTTACGGCCTCAACTCGACCACCATCTTCGGCGGGGTCTCGCAGGGCCGTCAGGTCGCCGCGCTCAAGGCCGGCGTCGATATCGTCGTGGCCTGCCCCGGCCGGCTCGAAGACCTCATGAAGCAGGGCTTTGTGAACCTCGACACCGTAGAGATCACCGTGCTCGATGAGGCCGACCACATGGCCGATCTCGGCTTTCTACCCGTCGTCACCCGTATTCTCGACAAGACGCCTGGCAACGGCCAGCGCATGTTGTTCTCCGCCACGCTCGACAACGGCGTAGACAAGATCGTCAAGCGTTTTCTGCACGACCCGGTGATGCACTCGGTCGACGAGGCCAACAGCCACGTCTCGGCCATGACCCACCACGTGTTCGAGGTGTCCGGCGTCGACGCCAAGAAGGAACTCGTGCAGAAGCTGGCGAGCGGCTCGGGCCGTCGTATCCTGTTCATGCGCACCAAACACCAGGCCAAGAAGCTCGCCAAGAGCCTCACCGACGCCGGCATCCCCTCCGTCGACCTGCACGGAAACCTCTCGCAGGTGGCGCGTGACCGCAATCTCGCCGCGTTCAGCGCCGGCACCGTCAAGGTTCTCGTTGCAACGGATGTCGCGGCTCGCGGCGTGCACGTCGACGACATCGAACTCGTCATTCACGTTGACCCGCCGGCCGAGCACAAGGCGTACCTGCACCGTTCGGGCCGTACCGCGCGTGCCGGCAGCGCCGGTGACGTCGTCACCGTCGTGCTCCCCGAGCAGAAGCGCGACACCGACGCCCTGCTGCGCAAGGCCGCCATCAAGGTGAGCCCGCAGCGCGTGGATTCCTCCTCCCCCGCCGTCGACGCCCTTGTCGGCGATGTTGCCGCCTACGTCAAGCCGCTTCCCCGCGTCGAAGCGCCGCAGCAACAGCGCCAGTCGCAGGGTGGCCGGTCCCAGGGTGGCCGGTCCCAGGGTGGCGGGTCCCAAGGCGGCCGGTCGCAGGGCGGTCGCTCGCCGGGTGGCCGGTCACAGGG
>NZ_JAJAYI010000028.1 GCF_026786305.1 Cryobacterium sp. | reverse complement strand
CCCCCCGCCGCCCGGGGGGCCCCCTTCCGGGGCCCCCCACCCCGGGTGGGGGGGCGGGGGGGGGGGGCGCCGCGGGCGCGCCAATCCAGTCCGCCGCGAGCGAGCCGAGGGCGCAGTCGACGCGGCCGTCTCGCCAGAAGCCATCAAGCTCGACGGTATCGCCGACGAAGCCGGCCACCCACGGGTCGACCGGCCGTTCGTACACGTTGGACGGGGTACCGAACTGCAAAATCTCGCCACCGCGCATCACGGCCACGAAGTCGGCGAGGGAGAGCGCCTCTTCCTGGTCGTGCGTGACGAGCAGGCTCGTGTTGTGCTGGCCGCGCAGCAGGGCTGCCACCTCGGTGCGCAGCGCCGAACGTAGCAGGGGGTCGAGGGCAGCGAAGGGTTCATCGAGCAGAATCAGGTCGGGGCGCGGGGCGAGCGCGCGGGCCAGCGATACCCGTTGCGCCTGGCCGCCCGAGAGCTGCGCGGGGGCGCGATCGACGAGTTCGGCCAGGCCGACCAGGGTGGCGAGCTCCATGATGCGGCCCGCGCGGCTGTTCTGGCGGTCGTTGCTGGGGCTCACCGTCGCCGCGGCGAGGGGGCTGGTGGGCGCTGGCGCACCAGTCCGTAACGCGGCGGGGCGGGTGCGGGATACCCGCCCACGGCGCGTGAGGCCGGCGAGCAGACCGGCCACTGGCCCGAGAGCTTCGCCGGGTTCGCAGTACAGATCGTCGCTCGGCTTCGTGCGCGGCAGCCCAAAGCCGATGTTCTCACCGACGGTGAGGTGCGGAAAGAGGGAGGCGTCTTGTGGAACCCAACCCATTCCGCGTTTCTCCGGTGCGCGCTGCAGGCCGGGGCCGGTGACGAGGCGTCCGCCGACCGTGATCGTACCGGCGGTGCCCGGCAACAGGCCCGCGACCGCGCGCAGGAGGGTGGTCTTGCCGCATCCACTGGGGCCGAGAACCGCCACGAGGCAGCCGCGCGGAATGTGCAGACTGACGCCATTGAGCACCCGCGTCTCGCCATAGGCAACGCGGAGCCCCTCGATCGCAACCCAACCCACTAGTTCTCCCTTGCCGTACCGCGGATGCCCGAGAGCAGCACCGCGGGCACCATCGCCACGAGCACGAGCGCCGCCGCGTAGGGCGCCGCTGCGCCGAACTCGAACATGGCCGTGCGACTCCACAACTCGGTCGCGAGCGTCGACACGCCCGTCGGCCGCAGCAACAGCGTCGCTGGCAATTCTTTCATGGCGGAGATGGCCACGAGCAGTGCCCCAATCGCGATGCCCGGTAGAGCCAGGCGCGCGGTCACCCGCCACCAGGCCTGAAACGGCGACAGGCCGAGCATGCGCGCGACGTCGCCGAGGCTCGCCGGCACCGCCGCGATACCGCTGCGCGTACTGCCGATGGCTCGCGGCATGAACAGTACGACATAGGCGAAAACCAGAACGACCGACGTTTGGTAAAACATCGGCACGGCGGCGAGCGCGAAGAAGACAAGGGAAAGGCCCACGACGATGCCGGGCAGGGCGTGGCCGAGAAAGCCGACGGCTTCGATCACCGCGACCAGCCGACCGCGGTAGCGGGCCGCGAGGGCGGCTATCGGCAGCGCCACGAGCACGGCCACCACGGCCGCGGTGAGGGCGAGGGCGAGGGTCGCGCCGATCGCTTCAAACAGCCGGGGCACGTCGATGGCACGCAGGGTTTCGGCTGCGAGCAGTCGGCTGAGCAGGCCGACCACGGGAACGACAACCCCGGCCAGCGGCGCGGCGAGAAGCACCGCGAGATAGAGGGCACCCGTTTTTCCGGGCGCGCGCGCCGGGATGGTGCTGCGACCGGGAACACGGTCGACCTGGCGGCGAGTGCGGCGTTCCCCCGCCACAACCACGAGAGCGAGCACGACGAGCACGAGCGCGAGCAGGGCGGCCTGGTTGCGGTCAAAGCTCGCGCCGTAGGCGGCATTGATACCCCAGGTGAGCGTCTGAAAGCGCAGCATCGAGACGAGCCCGAAGTCGCTCAGCGAGTAGAGGCAGACGAGCAGAGCACCGGCGACCGCGGCCGGGCGAATCTGCGGCCAGGTGGCGGCCGCGAAGGCGCGCAACGGACCGCGGCCGAGCGTGCGAGCCACAGATTCGAGATCAGCGGATGCCCCGCGCAGCGCAGCCGCGACCGGCAGCGTCACGTAGGGGGTGCAGACCATCGTCATGACCAACCAGCTGGCCCAGAAGCCGTTGAGGCTGGGAAACCAGACCAGCCAGCCGTACGCGGCGAGGTAGCTGGGAACCGCGAGCGGCAGCGCAGACACCAACAGCAACGTGCGCTGGAAAGGCAGGCGAATGCGAGTGAGGATCCACGCGCAGATCGTGCCCAGCACGAGGCACGACAGGGTGACAGCGGCGGCGAGCAGCACCGTGTTGACCGTGAGCTGCAGCACCCGCGGGCGCACGAGGGTCGCGAACAGTTCGGTCAGCCCGGCCTCGCTGGTGCGGGCCACGAGATAGACGAGCGGGATGGCCGCCGTCGCGGCGCACAGCGCGGCGAGCGCCAGAAGCCAGGGTGGCGCGCCGAAGCGAAACCGGGCAGGTGAACGTGGCTGGGCCGCGGCATCCGCTGTGCGGGGCCCCGAGGAGGGGTGAGCGACGGTGGGTAGGGCACGGCTACCGACCGGAGCCCGCACCCGTGAATTCACTCTTAGATCAGGCCGTGCTTGCCGAGAAGAGCCTGGGTGTCTGCGAGGGTGTCCAGATCGGCGAGGTCGAGGTCGGGGTTGACGAGGGAGTCGAGCGCTGGCAGGCCGAGCGGGGCTTCGATGCCGGCGATCAGCGGGTACTCGTACGTCTCGTCGACGAAGTACTGCTGTGCCTCGGCGCCCACGAGGTAGTCAATGAACTTGAGCGCGTCGGCATCCGCTGCGGCACCGGCGAGCAGGCCGGCCCCGGTGACGTTGACGATCGAGCCCGCGTCGCCAGCCTCGGGGTAGGAGAGCTGGGCGCGCATATTGGCCTCTCCGGTTTCGGCGGCCTGAGCGAACCAGTAGTAGTGGTTGATGAGTCCGGCCTCGATGACCCCATTGTTGACGGCGGCGAGAATGGCACGGTTGTTGTCGAAGATGACCGGGTCGTTGGCAGCGATGGCCGTGACCCAGGCGTCGGCGGCTTCCTCTCCGTTGAGCACCCGATAGGCGGTGACGAAGGCCTGGAAGCTCGCGTTGGTCGGCGCTATGCCGAACTTTCCGGCCCAGGCCGGGTCGGTGAAGGCGTCAACGCGTGAAGGCACATCGGCCGCTTGCAGGGCCTCACTGTCGTAGGCGATCACGCGGGCACGGCCTGTGACGCCGACCCAGGTGCCATCGGTCGAGGTGAATCCGGCCGGGACTGCGTCGGTCGTTCCGGCGGGCAGCGTCGCGAACAAGTCGGCGTTGGCCAGAGCGCCGAGCGCGCCGGCGTCTTGCGCGAGAAAAACCTGGGCGGGGGTGGCGTCGCCCTCCTCGAGCAGCAGTGCGCCGAGTTCGGCGGTGTTGCCGTAGCGCACCTCGACGTTGATGCCGCTGGATTTCTCGAATTTATCGATGAGCGGCTGCACGAGCGCTTCGTCGCGCCCGGAGTACAACGTGAACGCGCCGTCACTGGTGGCCTCGGCCGTTGACGAGGGCTCGGCGGCCTGCGTGCAGCCGGCGAGGGCGAGAACGGTGGCGCCGGCAACGAGAGCGGCGACAGAGAGGGGGATTCGCATGGGACTCCAGAGATGTGGGGCGTGACCGACCAAGGTAAGGCTACGCTAACCTGCACCGCGGCGCGAATCGGGGCGGCTGGGCAGCTTCAGCACGTGGGGCCTTACCGGCGGCAACGGTGGAACACCACGCTCTCGACCGGTATTCGTTGTACCGTTGAAGCACCACCCATCCGCTGCCCCGGCTTGCCGCACGCCGCCTGAGAAACCCGTGAGCCCGATGACCTCCCCTATCTCCCCGGCGGCGATCTCCGGCACCCGTTCGGCCCTGATCGGTTGGCGCAACGCCGTGTTCGCCGTGTTCTTCGTGGCCGGGCTCGGCCTGGCCAGCTGGATGTCGCGGGTTCCCGCCGTGCGCGACGGCCTCAGCCTCGATACCGCGCAGGTCGGTATCCTCATCTTCGGGCTCTCGGCTGGCTCGGTCATCGGCTTGCTGATCGCCGCGGGCCTGCTCGCCCGCCTCGGCGCACGCCGGGCCATGCTGTTCAGCGTCTCCCTGTCGGCCACCGGGCTCGTGCTCATGGGCACCGGGGTCAGCCTCGTGCCCGCGGCTCCGTTCGTTTTCGCGTCCCTCGCCATCTTCGGAATCGGCATTGGGTCCCTCGACGTCATGATGAACGTCGAGGGCGCGGCGGCCGAACGCGCCATCGGCCGCACGCTCATGCCACTCATGCACGCTTGCTTCAGCCTCGGCACGGTGGTCGGGGCACTTGGCGGCGCCGCCGCATCCGCGTGGCAGGTCTCGGTGTTCTGGCACCTGGTGGTCATGGCGGTGCTGGTTCTGGGCACGATCGTCGTGGCGGTGCGGTTCATTCCAGCCGCCACCCCGACCGGTGAAACAACGGATGCCCCGCAGCTCGCCTGGCGCGAACGCCTGCAGGGCAGTCTCACCGTCTGGCGGGACCGCAAACTGCTGCTGATCGGGGTCATTGTGCTCGGCATGACCTTCGCCGAGGGGTCAGCCAACGACTGGCTCGCCCTCGCCTCGGTCGACGGACACGGCCTCAGCAACACCGACGGAGCCATCGTGTTCGGCGTGTTCGTTGCCGCGATGACCGTGGGCCGCGTGATTGGTGGGCCCGTGCTCGACCGGTTCGGCCGGGTGCCTGTGCTGCGCGCCTGCGCCGTTGTCGGCATTGCGGGGCTCGTGCTGTTCATTCTCGCGCCGAGCACCCCGCTCGTGTTCGTCGGCACCGTGCTCTGGGGCCTCGGCGCCTCGCTCGGGTTTCCGGTGGGCATGTCGGCGGCCGCCGACGACACCCAGAACGCCGCCGCGCGGGTAAGCGCCGTGGCCATCATCGGCTACTTCGCCTTTCTGGTCGGGCCGCCGGTGCTCGGCCTGCTGGGCGAGGCGTTCGGCATCCTGAACGCTCTGTTGCTGATCCTGGTGTTGATGGTGCTCGCCGGGGGGGCCGCGCCGGCGGCGCGGGCGCGCTCCTGAGTCGGCGCTCTGGGTGCTTTGTGCCGCACCGGGCCCGGAACGGCGGCAGCGCGGGTGGTTCCCAGCCACATCGAAGCACCGGCCAATAAGATGCGCTTTGTTTCCGGAACCAGGTCTTGCTTTCACACTCAGAGACGAGAAATCGATGGCCCCGATCCCTCCCGCCGCGCCGACCACGAGCGACACACTGACCGATGCCCCTCGACCGCAGCCCGACCGGCCCGGCGACGGATTGGCCGTGTTCCTGGCCGAAGGCCGGGCCGGCGACGCGGGGCTCGGACCGCTGCTGGAGCGGATTCTACTGAGCGCCGCCCAGTTGCTCGGGTGCGGCATGGGATCGATCTGCACCATCGATGAGACCGCTCAGGTCTACCGTAAGGAGGTGGACCTCGGCGCCGAGTGCCGGGTGGGCCAGGTCTTCTCGCTCGATGAAGGCGTCACCGGAGCGGTCGTGCGGGCCGGCGGAGCGGTCGTCTTCAACGAGTACTCGGAAGTGCCGGGAGGTCATCTCGGCCAGGATGACGCCCGCTACCAACGGCCGGTCATCGGTGTGCCGATCCGGCTCGAGTCAGGTCTCATCGGCGCCTGCGTGGTTTTCGCGAATTCTTCGGAACGCCTGTTCACCAGCCAGGACGCCCGGATGCTCGAACTCTTCGCCGCCCAGGCGGCCAGCGCTATCGCAACGTTCCGTCTACACACGGTCGCCGCCGAGCTCAGCAACACCCTGGCCGAGCTGCACCGGACCGAGCGAAACGCGCTGACGCACGGTTTCGGTCTGCCGGGAGGCGACAGCCCGTCTCCAGTGTCGCCCGTGAGTCTGAGGGCGACACGCCCCCATCGGGTACTCGTCCTGCATGGGCAACCGGTGATCCGGGCCGGTCTGGTGCACCTGCTCACGCAGGACGGAGCGGGGATCGAGGTGGTCGCCGAGTCCAGCGATGCGGCGGGGGCGCTGTTTGCGGCCGGGCACCTGCAGCCCGATGTCATTGTCACCGACATCGATCTGCTCGACCTGCCCGGCACGGACCTGATCGAGTCGCTGGCCCGCACCAGTCCGGGCACGGCCGTGGTTCTCCTGGTCGGAGACCCGCACGACGTACGAATACGTCGCGCGGCCCACTCCGGCGCTCGGGGATTCCTGAACCGGTCCGCCGACGGGCCGTCGCTCGTGCGAGCCGTCAGCTCAGCCGCCGCCGGGGACGCCGTGCTCTCCGGCTGCCTGGTGGATAGTTGGGGTGAAGCCGCGGCCGATCCCGACCATCTCACGTCCCGCGAGCGTGAGGTGCGCCGGCTCGTAGAGCGCGGGTTCCGAGACAAGCAGATCGGCGTCGAGCTCGGCATCTCGGTGAAGACGGTTGAGAATCACGTCGGAACCATCCTGCGCAAGACCGGGGCGGCCAACCGCACGATGCTGGCCGGGCTGGCCCATCCGCACCATTCCTGAACGGGTGCCTCGCGTCCCGTTCCTCGGGGGTTCCCCCCAGCCGGGCGAGGAGAACCCCTGATAGCGCGCCAGACAGGTGCGGGGCTAGCGTGATGGCGAGCCAAAGGGGCTGTCGTGCCAGTTGTTTCCCTGAAAGAAATCGTCGATAGGGCGTTCGATTCCCGCTACGGGGTACCCGCCGTCAATGTGTTCAACGACCTCACCATGCAGGGCGTGCTCGATGCGGCGGTCGGGGTGCGCTCCCCGGTCATCGTGCAGACCTCGGTCAAGACCGTCCGATCGATCGGCGCGAAGGTGCTGTTCGCAATGTGGGAGTCGATGACCGCCGACATCGATATTCCTGTGGCGCTGCACCTCGACCACTGCCCCGACCGCGACGTGATCAGCGAGTGCCTGGCCATCGGCTGGAACTCGGTGCTCTTCGACGCGTCCGAGCTGCCGGTGGCCGAGAACCAGCGCCAGACCATCGAGGTGGTCAAGGAGGCCCGGGGCTACGGCGCCCATGTCGAGGGCGAGATCGAATCCATTACCGGTGTCGAGGACGGCGTCGGTTCCGAGCAGGCGGCGGCGCGGCAGACCCTCGACGTCTCTCTCGCTTTCATCGAGGCGACCGGTGTCGACGTGTTCGCTCCGTCGATCGGCAACGCCCACGGCGTGTACAAATCCGAGCCGACGCTGGACTTCGACCGGGTGAGCGACCTGGTGGCGGCGCATCCGCTGCCCATCGCCCTGCACGGCGGCAGCGGAATGACGGATGCGCAATTCCACGATCTGATCCAGCGCGGCTGTTCCAAGGTGAACATCTCCACCGCGCTCAAGATGACCTACCTCCAGTCCACCCTGTCCAACCTGCGGCTTGCCGAACAGGCCGACAAGTGGGACCCACCGACACTCTTCCGCGCCGTGAGTGGCGACGTCGTGGAGCTCACCTCGGGCCTGGCCCGCACGTTCGGCTCTGCCGGCCGGGCGTGGTGAGTGATGCCGGCGCTCATCTTCGACTGCGACGGCGTGCTCGCCGACACCGAACGCCACGGACACCTACCCGCCTTCAACGCCACCTTCGTGGAATTCGGCTTGCCCGTGCAGTGGAGCGAAGAGGAGTACGCCGAGAAGCTGCACATCGGCGGCGGCAAGGAACGCCTCACCAGCCTGCTCACCCCGGAATTCGTGCAGGCGGCCGGACTGCCCACGGACCCCGCGGAACAACGAGAGGCGGTCGCCTCCTGGCACCGGCGCAAGACGCAGATCTACACCGACCTCATCGCCTCCGGAACGCTGCCGGCCCGCCCGGGTATCGCCCGGATCGTCGACGAAGCTGCTACCGCCGGGTGGATGCTCGCGGTCGCCTCGACCTCGGCCGAACCCTCCGTGCGGGCGGTGCTGCAACATGCCGTCGGCCCGTCGCTGGCCGCACAGTTCCAGGTTTTCGCGGGGGACATCGTGGCCGCCAAGAAGCCCGCCCCCGACATCTACGTCTACGCCCTCGAGAACCTCGGCCTGACCGAGGATGAGGCCATCGTCATCGAGGACAGCAACAACGGACTGCGTGCCTCCTGCGCCGCTGGCCTGCGCACCGTCGTCACCGTGAGCAGCTACACAGCCGATGAGGACTTCGAGCCTGCCGCCCTCGTGGTTTCCTCGCTCGGCGACCCGGACGGCGAATCTGCGATCGTGCTGCGCTCGCGCGCCGGCGTGGTGCCGCACGGGTTCGTGACGCTGGACGACGTCTTGTCCATACTGCGCTCCCCCAATCAGGAGGAAGAATCATGACCACCTCTCAGGACACAACGGAATTCGTCGTGCGCAGCATCGCGGAAGAAGCACTCGAGAACGAGAAGTACTTCGGTGAACTCGACTCGGTCGTGGGCGACGGGGACTTCGGGTACTCCCTGGCCCGCGGGTTCGAGGTCGTGCTGTCCGGCTGGGACGACGTCGACCGCTCCGACCCCGGAGTCTTCCTGAGCAGGATCGCGATGGTCATCACCAGCACCATCGGCGGCACCTCCGGTCCATTGTGGGGCACGGCGTTCCTCAGAGCCGGGACGCAGCTGAAAGGCCTGAACGAGATCACCTCGGTGAACACCGTTGCTGCCCTGCGCGCGGCCATCGAAGGCATCAAGTATCGCGGCAGGTCCGATGTCGGCGACAAGACCCTCCTCGACGCGCTCGTTCCCGCGGTGGACGCGCTCGAGGTTGCGCTCGCGGCCGGGGACGACGCGAAGACGGCGCTCGACAAGATGGCGTACGCCGCCCGGGAAGCCGCCGAGGCCACCAGCAGCCTCCAGGCACGGCGCGGCCGCGCGAGTTACACCGGCGAGCGCAGCATCGGTTCACCCGACGCCGGCGCCATTGCCGTCGCCGTGCTGGCCGAGCGCCTCGCCCGAACCTGGCGGAGCTGACCCGTTACGCCCAACCATCCGATCCGACAATGACGTGGAGACACCATGAAAAAGTTCATCAACGACCCCCAGCAGTTCGTCCCTGAGATGCTCGAGGGCATCGCGCTCGCGAACCCCGACACCCTGCGCTATGTTCCGGAGTACCACCTCATCCATCGAGCCGATGCCCCCAACCACGACAAGGTCACCATCATCCAGGGCTCGGGCTCCGGCCACGAGCCGGCCCACGTGATGACGGTCGGCAAGGGAATGCTTGATGGCGCGTGCCCCGGGGACGTCTTCGCCGCTCCGCCGATCGACTACATCATCGAGTCCACCAAGCTCCTCGCCTCCGACAAGGGGGTGCTGCTCCTGGTCAACAACTACACCGGCGACCGGATGGCGTTCGAGATGGCAGAGGAAGTGTCCAGCGCAGATGGCATCACCGTGCGCACGCTGTTCATCGACGATGACGTGTCGGTGCAGGACTCCACCTACACCGTCGGCCGCCGCGGGGTGGCCGGCAACTTCTTCGTGATGAAGGCCGTCGGAGCCGCCGCGGAGACCGGGGCCGACCTCGCCGAGCTGGTGCGCATCGGTGAGAAGGTCAACTCGGTCACGCGCACCATGGGCGTCGCACTGACAGCGTGCACCCCGCCCGCCCGTGGCGAACCGCTGTTTCAGCTCGGCGTCGACGAGATCGAGATCGGTGTCGGCATCCACGGCGAACCCGGACGGCGCCGGGCCAAGTGGATGCCCGCCGACGAAATCGTGGACGAGTTGCTGGGCGCCATCGTTCCCGATCTTCCGTTCGTCAGCGGAGACCGTGTCGCCGTGATGGTGAACGGTCTGGGCGGCACCCCGATCAGCGAGTTGTACATCCTCTACGGGATCATCCACAAGCGCCTGACCGCGCTCGGAATGACCATCGGCCGCAACTATGTCGGCGAGTACTGCACCTCCCTGGACATGGCCGGAGCCTCGATCACCCTGGTGCGGCTCGACGACGAGATCGAGACCCTGCTCGCCGCTCCGGCGGAGATCGCCATGCGCGTCTTCTGATTTGCCCGACCCGGGCCACGGCATGATCTTCGCCGGAGTCGGGGCGCTCTGACCCCGGTCCGGTGCATCCGTTCATACGTCCACGAACATGCGCCGGGCTCGGGCCCGAAACCGGTGCCCATGCCGATACGGCCCCGCGGTTCGCGGGGCCGGCGCTCAGCCGGTTAAACTCGACCAGTGCGCCTTGTAATTGCGAAATGCTCCGTTGACTATGCCGGAAGGCTCAGCGCGCATCTGCCGCTCGCCACCCGCCTACTGATGATCAAGTCCGACGGGAGTGTGCTCGTGCACTCCGACGGCGGCTCCTACAAGCCGCTCAACTGGATGAGCCCACCCTGCTCGGTCACCATCTCCGCGCCCGACAGCGATCAAGCGGATGCTGGCATCACTGCCCTCTGGACGGTCACCCACGCCAAAACCGCCGACCAGCTCGTAATCAGCGTCTACGACGTGCAACACGACTCCGCGCACGAGCTCGGCATCGACCCCGGCCTTATCAAGGATGGCGCCGAGTCGCACCTGCAAAAGTTACTGGCCGAGCACATCCACTTGCTCGGTGAGGGATTCACCTTCGTGCGCCGCGAATACATGACGGCCATCGGGCCGGTCGACATCCTCGCACACGATGCCGCCGGCCAGTCCGTCGCGGTCGAACTCAAGCGCAACGGCGATATCGACGGCGTCGAACAGCTCACCCGCTACCTCGAACTGATGAACCGCGACCCGCATGTGGCGCCGGTCAGCGGGGTTTTCGCCGCGCAGACGATCAAGCCACAGGCCCGCACGCTGGCCGAGGATCGCGGCATCCGCTGCCTGCTGCTCGACTACGACGCAATGCGCGGCCTTGACGACACGGCCTCGAAACTCTTCTAAGCCCCATCGGTCCCATCGGTCCCATTGGCGGCATAGGCGGCCAAGCCGTGCAAAAGCTGAGGAAAAATGGGCAAATGGGGTATATTTCCTGCCGACAGCCTAGGCTGTGCCGAATGAACGCAACATTGACGCGCAACTGGAGCGCCATCCTCTTCGACCTCGACGGAACCATCACCGATTCCGCCCCGGCGATCATTAGCTCGTTGACCCGCACCTTTGCACTGCTCGGCCGCCCCGTTCCCTCGGCTGCCGAGCTGCTCGCCTATGTCGGCCCGCCGATGCTCGATGCCTTTCAGGAATACGCGGGCATGACCCCCGACGAAGCCGTGGAGGCCATCACCGTCTACCGTGCCGAGTACCACGGCGCCGCCGCGCTGGACACGGCCGTTTTTCCGGGCATCGCGGGCCTCCTCGAGCGCATCCACGCGGCGGGAATTCCGCTCGCCCTCGCCACCAGTAAGCCTGAGCTGAGCGCGATCGCTATTCTCACGCACTTCGATCTCGCCCAGTACTTCACGGCCACCGTCGGCGCCTCCGCTGATGACACCCGCAGCAGCAAGTCCGACATCGTCGCCGAAGCCCTGGCCCGCCTCGCCGCGACCGGCGTCGACACGAGCGGTGCCGTCATGGTCGGCGACCGCAGCTACGACGCCATCGGCGCCGAGGCCAACGGCATTCCGGCGATTCTGGTGGAGTGGGGCTACGGCTCCCCCGCCGAAGCTGCGGCGGCGACGGCCGTGGTGCACTCGACCGACCAACTCGGCAAGCTGCTGCTCGGCTAGCCCGTGCCAGCGCACTGACAGCAAAGCCAGTGCGCCGACGACCGTCACGAACGTCTGGACGAAGCCCAGCAGAGCGCCACCGGATCGATCAAGGGATCTCGTGACCGCCTACTGGGAAGCCGAATATTCCGCCGCCAGAGCACGCAGCCGGTCGTGAATGCCTCCGAAGACCTCGGCCTTCTTCAGGGTCCACTTGGGGAGCTTGGCTACCATCGTATAATTCGGATCGCAGACATTGGCCGCAGGGGCAAGTCCCATCTGACTCACCAGTTGATAGGCATCCAAAGTGTCCAGACCCGTCAGCTCCGATGTCCAGCCGACCAGGTCCTTCTGGCTGATCCGAAAAGCATCCTCCAACGGGCGAGCTGAACCGGTACTCATGATGAAGTCATCGCTTTCGAGCCGAGGCCACGGGATCGCTGACCCCTTGATCAGATCAATCGCAATGACCGAATTCATTGCGGATTCCAGCCCGGTTCCACAGACCTCACCCTCACCCTGACGAGCGTGGCCGTCACCGAGCGACAGCATCGCCCCAGCCACGTTCACAGGAAGGTACAGAGTTGTACCCGCCCTCGCTTCGGGAGTGTCCATGTTGCCGCCGTGGGTCGAGGGAGTCACGACCAGCCGCACCTCACCACTGGCCGGGGCGACACCCACCGTGCCGTGCATCGGATCGAGGGGTAGGGCCAGCGTGAAGTCCGAGTTCTGAGCCCGAAAAGTGGCCGTCCAGGCCTTCAGATCGATGTCATAGAACCAGACACGCTCTTCGAGCGGTTCGTGCAGCATCGCCGTCTCATGCGTCGCCGACAACGCACCGAAAAACGGAAATGTGCTCGAAATGGCATAGGAACGCGCGGGAATGATCGAGACGAAATGCACGGCCAGAACATCGCCAGGCTCGGCTCCCAGCACCTCGATCGGTCCAGACACCGGATTGAGCTCAGCGAAGGGCACGATCTGACTGGGAACGTCATGCGGTTTCGTCACTCGGCCACCAAAACAGTCCTCCGTGCTCACCTCAACGATGTCACCCGGGCGAACGCTCAGTAGGGGCTCCCGACCGCCAAAAACGTAGGAATACTGATCGGGCCGTGGGTTGAGCGAGTGAATCGTCACGGTCTGCGCGCCTCCATAGATGCGGGCAGCTCCGGAGGCAGGGGAGTTTTCATTCGTCCCGTGCGGTAGACGCCGATGGCCACAATGATGCCTATGACCAGCCAGACGATACCGAGAACCTGAGCGGACGCTCGCGCGTTATAGAGCACGCCGACCAGGATAGCGAAACCCACAACGGGGAAGATGAGGTGCACGAACCACCGTCGAGACTTCTGCTTGACCACGAACCACCACACGACGGACACGTTGAGTAACAGGAATGCGGTCAGCGCCCCGAAGTTAACCAGCGCCGCAATGGCGCCTAGACCGTCAGGGAGGACGGTCAGGTAAAGACCGAGAATAAGCGAGATCGCAGCCACCAGAATGGTCGCGTTCACCGGCACGCTGTGCCTCGCGCTGACCTTGCTGAGAAACTTGGGCAGCTGGCGATCGCGGGCCATGGCGTAGAGCAGACGGGAGGTCGCAGCCTGAGCGACGAGCGCGTTAGCGAAACCCCAAGCTAAAGCCGTTGAGGCGGCCGTGAGAATGAACATGACCGTTCCGCCGGCAGTCTCGGCGGCGCGATAGAACGCGACGCCGGTGGGGTCGCCGTTTTTTAGCAGTGCAGCGGGGTCTTCCACCAACATCGAGGCGACCCAGGTCTGAACGACGAAGAGAACGCCGACGACGATCAGCGCGGCAATCATCGAGCGGCCGATCGATTTGCTCGGGCCCGCGTTCTCCTCGGCCAGGGTAGAAATGCCATCAAACCCGAGAAAAGACAGGACCGCGATCGACGCAGCGCCGAAAAGCAGCGGCAGTGAGAACGTGTCGGTGTTGAAGAACGCATCAAAGCTAAAGCCCTGGCCTTTTCCCTGGGCGAGCGCGGCAATGCCCACGACGAGGAAAATCGCCAGAACCACGAGTTCTAACACCAGCATGACCTTATTGACGCGCGCGGTGAGTTGCATGCCGAGGTAGTTGATGACCGTGTTCAAAACGATGAAGGCAACCAGCCAGGCCCAGAGCGGAACCTGCGGAATGATGCCGTTCATCGCGATCGCAGCCGCCAGATACAACAGGGTGGGAATGAGGACGTAGTCCAGCAGGATCATCCACCCCGCGATGAAACCCACCGGCCGGGCGATCCCACGGCCGGCGTAGGTGTAAACGGAGCCGGCCATAGGAAAGGCCTGCGCCATTTGCGAGTACGAGTTGGCCGAGAACATCATTGCCAACAAGGCGATGATGTAGGCCAGGGGCGCCATCCCGCCCGAGTCGTGAAAGACCCCACCGAAAATCGCGAACGGTGCGATCGGCACCATAAAAATCAACCCGTAGATCATGAGGTCGCTGAACTTCAGCGTACGTTTGAGCTCCTGGGTGTAGCCGAATTGTTCGATGCCCGAAATTTCGGTGCTTTCCGGGTTGGCCGGGCCGGTCGTCGCGCTCACGCGGTATCCAATCGTCATTGAACAGAGAATCTATTTCCAGGTGGAAACTTTCAATAGGCTACACCTGCGCGAACGTGCCGACGACGTCAAAGTCGGTGCCCACGGCGCGCGCCAATCTCATCGGCTGTCGTTGCAGACCCTGCCCGTGAATCATCGGCGGGGGAACAGGAGCAGCGCCGTCGGAAAGCAAGCGCTCGGCTTTTTCAAAAAAGGGGCGAGCGCCCCCGCCGGCGCCGCCGCACAGGGCGGCCAGCAGGTGCACACCATCGTAAGAACCCTCGGCATAGGAACCGGGCAGTGGCGCGGTGTGACCGAACCGTGCGACGTAGGACTCCAGCAGGCGCTGATGCCGATCGTCATCCTGACGGATGAACGATGGCATCACGGAATAGAGTTCGCCGCTGTTGTCCCCACCAGCGGCTACCAGACAGTTTTCGTCGAGCGCCGTCGATAGTCGCACAAAAGCATCCCCGACATCCAGTTCGGTGATCCCGCGATGAAACACGATGCCGTCACGGCCAACGAGGGAGACCAAAATTGCGTCGGCGCCACCGCGCCGCGCCGCCTCGACGAGTTCCTCCACGTCGACGTGTCCCAGCGGCACAAGTCGATTCAGCACGACACGGTGCCCGAGGTCGTGCAGCATTCGAGAGGCCGCGGCATGCACCTGCCTCGGCCAGACATAGTCACTTCCGATGAGCGCCCAGCGCGTAATCTTACGATTACGAGCCAGCCAGGCCATCGGTTGGCGAAGCTGCCCATTGGGATTGCTGCCAAGAAAGATGGATCCCGAGCGCGCACCGCTGAATTCGTGTGGCGGGGTGAAAATGTAGGGAACGCGATCGGCCACACGAGAACCGACGGCGGTTCGAATATTGGAGGTGTGCGTTCCGACCAGCCCAGCGATGAGCCCTGCCCCCACGAGCAGGTCGACTTCACGAGCCACTGCGGCCGGGGTCGCGCCCGCGTCAACGAGCACGAGCTCCACGGCTGCGTTGCTGCGCGCGCTCACCTCTTCGGCCGCGAGGAGGGCGCAATTGATGATCGCCGGTCCAACGATTCCCATGACACCCGACAAGGGAGCGAGGAGGGCGACGCTGAACGTCCGCGGTACGGGGCCGCGCAGAAACATTTCACCCGAGAGTAATAGGCTAACGGTCGTCATCACGTGTCCAGTATGCGTGATCGGCGATACTGTGACTGCGACGGGAGGATACGTATGACCCAGGCAGTGGGGAATGGAAGCCTGCAGGAGGGGTTCTCGGCACCCCTGGCGGGGCTCATCGGCGCTTTGACCGACCTCGAACGGCAACTCACCCAGGGGTTGAACCTTGCCCTCTCCGAAGAGAACACCACGCTCGACCAGTGGCGCATTATGGAAGCCCTTGCGCGGCTCGATTCACCCACCATGGGTGACCTAGCCGAGGTATCCGGCATGGCCAACGCTACCCTGAGCCGTACGGTCGATTCGTTGGAAGACGCGGCCTCTGCCTTTCGGCTGCCGACCGTTTCCGACCGGAGACGAATTACGGTGCATTTGTCCGACCACGGAACCCAACGGTTGGTTCGGGTGCGGGAGATCATCGCCGCTTGGGAACGCTCCACCGAGGGCAAGCTAGGTGTCGATGACGCCGCCGCCCTTGTCGCGGCCGCGCACGTAGTCACCCGGCGGCTCAGGGCGGCTCCCGGCGATTAGAGCAGAAGGCCCTAGGAGTCGAAGCCGAGGCCCAGGGCGTCGAGGGATTTCAGCAAAACGTTGCGGTGACCCCGGTTGTGGTCGGCACGATTGAGCGCCCAACGAGTCGCCTGAATTCCAGCGGATGCGATCGGTTCCGGCAGGAACGGCAGCGGACGGCCCCGCACCATGGCCAGTTCAGTGCGCTCCGTGGTACGGCCGGCCAGCTGGTCGAGCATGACGTGGGCCGCGAAGTGGGTCGCGCCCACGCCGAGGCCGGTGAATCCGGCGGCGTAGCTGATGCGTCCGCTGCGGGCCTGGCCAAAGAATGCGCAGAACTGGGTCGAGGTGTCGATGGCGCCGGCCCACTTGTGGCTGAAACGCGCCCCGGCCAGCTGCGGAAACGTCGTGAAGAAGTGGCTCGCGAGCTTCTCGAAGGTCTCCGGCCGGTTCTCGTAGCCGCTGCGCACCTTGCGGCCGTAGTGGTACACGGCGTCATAGCCGCCGAACAGAATTCGGTTGTCGGCGCTCAGTCGGTAGTAATGAAACTGGCTGGCCAGGTCGGCGAGGCCCTGCCGGTTTCGCCAGCCGATCGCGGCGAGCTGGCTCGCATCGAGCGGTTCGGTCATCAGCACGTAGTCATAGACCGGCACGGTGGCGAGTTTGTTGCGCTTGAGCAGGGAGGGAAAGACGTTCGTGGCGAGGGCTGTTCGCTGGGCGGTCACGGTGCCGCCCGTGCTCACGACCTTTGTACCCTGGGCTGCGGTGAGTCCCGAAGTGTCGAGGTTCTGCACGAGCGAGTGCTCGAAGATCTCGACACCCGGCTCGGTGGCCACGCGTGCCAACTCGGCGGCGAGTTTGCCCGGATGCACGAGGGCGTTGTTACGCCGATGCCAGACGCCCGCCAAACAGGTCGGTGAGGCAACCTCGGCGCGCACGGCCGCAGCATCGAGAAACACGGTGTCCTCGTCGGTCGTCTCCTCGCGCAGCCACTCAATCTGGTGTTCTTCGATGGCGAGGTCACTGGCGCCGGTGCGCTCGAAATCGCGGTCGAGGCCGAGGCCGACCACGGCCCGCTCAATCTCGTCGAGGTTTTCGTGGCCGAGCTCTGTCAACCGATCGATCTCCTGGGGGCAACGACTGCGCCCATTCTCTTCGTTGTGGGTCAGGCTGGCCTCGCAGAAGCCGCCATTTCGACCGGATGCCACCCAACCGACCGTGCGGGCCTCCAGCAGCACCACCCGGGCGGCCGGATTCTGCTGCTTGGCCAACACCGCGCTCCACAGGCCGAGGTAGCCGCCGCCGACGATCGCGAGGTCGCAGTCGAGGTTGCCCGAGAGCGGCGGCCACCGACGCTGCACAGGCATCCGCTCTGCTGCTGCGCCCCCGCCCGCACAGAAGTGCTGCCCCGCACGAGCGGGACGGCACCAGAAAATGCCTGAGATCAGATGATTGCGGCGCGCAGAGCGGCAGCGGCGGCAGCCGGGTCCTCGGCGCCGTAGATTGCTCCGCCGGCGACGGCAACGGATGCCCCGGCGCGCTGTACCGACTTGATGGTCGCGATGCTCACGCCACCGGCGAGCGAGAAGGGAACCTTGGCGGTTTCGCCCTGGCTCAGTAGCTTCTCGAACGAGAATCCGGGCTCGGCCTGCTCGTCGAGCCCGGCGTGCATCTCCACGAACTGGGCGCCGAGTGCGATGACCTCGCGGGCGCGAGTAACCTTGTCGGCGACCCCGATCAGGTCGACGACGATGCCCTTGTCGTGCTTGGTCGCGGCGGCGACGGCACCGATGATGGTGCTGTCCCCGGCCGTACCGAGCACGGTCACGAGGTCCGCGCCGGCTGCGAAGGCGATGCCGGCTTCGAGCTCGCCGGCATCCATCGTCTTGAGGTCGGCGAAGACGATCTTGTCGGGGTGGGCCGCCTTGATCGCGGTGACGGCGCTCAGGCCCTCGGCCTTGATCAGTGGCGTGCCGAGCTCGATGATGTCAACGTGCGGGGCAACCTGCGCGGCGAGCGCGAGAGCTGCTTCGGTGGTCAGTACGTCCATTGCTACCTGAAGCTTCATGGGGTTCTACTTTCTATTGGGTTCAGTCTGTTGGGTTCAGTGGTTTTTGCGGCCGGGCCCGGGCCCGGAGGGTATTATTCGAGGTTTGCGTGGCGCGGCCAGAGCTGGTCGGCCGTGGCCCCGCTCGCTTGCCAGAGGGTGTGAAACAGGGCGTCGCCCACGAGCAGCACGGCCTGCTCGAACAGGCCACCCGAATACTGGGCCGAGACCTGCCCGGCGTGGTCCTGTTTGGCAGCCGCCGGAATGACCACGGTCACCGCCGCGACCTGCCCGAGCGGCGACTCGGGCGCCGTGGTGAGCGCGACGATGCTCGCATCGACGCTGTGAGCCTTTTCGGCGGCGCGCACAATGGCGTCCGTCGTGCCGGATCCGCTCGCGGCCAGCAGCACATCACCCGCCGCGATTGCCGGGCTCGTCACCTCACCGACAACGTGCACCGTGAGACCGAGGTGCATGAGCCGCATCGCCGTCATTTTCAGCGCCAGCCCGGAGCGACCCGCCCCCAGCACGAACACCCGCGGCGCCGCCGCGAGCAGGGACGCCGCGTCATCCAGCACTGAGGCGGATGCCGACCGCAACGCGTCGACGACGCGGCTGTTCTCGGCGAAAATGAGGCCGAGGGCATCCGCTGCTGTTGGGGTGGTGGTCGTTTCGGTCATAGGTCAATACTCCACTCCTTCGAGCGGGACCGCGGCCCGTCAAAAGGACAGTTTTCCTACCCGAACGAATGGCTGTGGACAGGCCGCCGGGATGGTTCGGATAGGCTGGGGGCATGACGCTTTCCACTTCTTCACCTGCGCGCGCTGCGGCCCCCGAGCGCACGAAGCAGCCGGACTCCACCGTGCAGACCGTGCAGACCGTGCAGACCGTGCAGACCGCGCGCACCGCGGCCGCCGAACGCTCCAAACTCATCGCCGACCTCACTGACGCGCACGCGACCACACTGGAATCCCTACTCGCCGTGCTGCGCTCGAGCAGCACGAGCGACACCGCTGCCCGCCAGAAGGCGACCGAGCTCGCCGCCGCCGCGATGGTCGCGCTGCGCGCGGTGAGCGACCTCGATCGCAGCCTCACCGAGGAGCCGGTGGCCCGGGCCTTCGAACGCCTGCGCGACGACCTGCGTCCGCTCGTGCGCTTCGGCGACCTCGACGTGCAGTTCATCGAGCCGCCGGTCAACGGCCGCGCGCTGCCCGGCGAGGTCGCCCACGAGGCCCGGGCCATCGTACGCGGCGCCGTGCTCGCCCTGGTCGAGCAGACCGGTGTCGCGCGGGTGCGCGTGCAGTGGGACTGTGACGGGAGCAACCTGCTCATTCGCATTCGCGACGACGGACCGGGTGACCTCGACGCTGAGGTGCCGAGCGTGCGCCAGCTGGCCGCCCGTGTCGTCGCCCTCAGCGGAACGCTCAACGTGGAGGCGACCGCCGGTTGGGGATCCGAGATGGCCGTGTCGCTGCCGCTCGACGCACCGCCGGCCCCCGTCACGGGCGCTGCCGCCTGGGGCCTCAGCCCGCGCGAGCGCGGTGTACTCGAACTCGTGGCCTCGGGCGCCCGCAACAAGGCGATCGCCGAAACGCTCACGATCAGCGAGAACACGGTGAAGTTTCACGTGGCCAACCTGCTGCGCAAGGTCGGTGCCTCGACCCGCGCAGAGCTGGCCTCCCTCGCTCGCTGAGCCTCCCCGTCCGGCCGATGCGCTGAACGGATGCGCCGCGCCCATTCACCGCGCCAGTTGCCGGTGGTGGCGGCGCCCATAGGGGGGGCGGGGGCCGGCCAAGGGGCGCGGTCACCCGTAACGGGCGCCACGATCTGGGAGTTCGGGAAAAAGAAGGCCGGCACGGGTCGGACACCGTTCTTGGTCTTGTTGAGGCCGCCCAAATCGAAGCTGCACTCCGTGCTGGAGAATCTTCCACAGGAATTGTTCGTTTCAGGCGACCTAGACGAGCGCGTTCGCCCGGGCGACCCCGCCCAGCCAGGCCAGGCTCGGCTTCGGCGTGCGCACGAACGTCTCACGGTCCACCGCGATGAGCCCGAACGTCGGCCGAAAGCCACTCGCCCATTCGTAGTTGTCGAGGGCGCTCCAGTGCTCGTAGCCGAGCACCTCGATGCCGTCCTCGATCGCGGCGTGCAGGCCGCGCAACGCGGCGTCCGTGTAGGCAATGCGGCGGGTGTCGTCGGCGGTCGCGATGCCGTTCTCGGTCACGAACACCGGCACGTGCTCGGTCAGCTCCCACGCGGCACGCACGCCGAGTTCGAGCGCGGGCGGAAAGTACTCCCAGCCGGTGAGCGTCGTCTCCACGTCGTCGCGCACCGGAATCGGGCCGTTGGGCCCGATGAAGGTGCGTGTGTAGGCCTGCACCCCGATAAAGTCGTCGCCCCGGGCGTTCTCGAGGTACCAGTCGTCGCTCGGGTAGGCGTACTCGCGCAGTTTCTCGTCGGCGCCGGGTTCCCCGGTGGAGTGGAACGCCTGGGTGGCGACCGTCCAGCCGCTCTTCAGCCCCGAGATGGAAGACAGCACCTCACGCGAGGCTTTATGGGAGGCGAGCAGGGCATCCGCTACCTCTAAATCGGGTCGGGGCAGGCCGAACGCGACGAGATTTGCGGCGGTCTCGCCGCCGGCGAGCATCGCGGCGATATTGGGTTCGTTGATGGTGCAGACGTAGTCCACGTCGGCCACGATCGGCAGCGCCGCCTCGGTGAAGCGCGCGAACAGGTCGGGGGCGTCGGGGTTGCGCCAGAAACCCTGGGCGAACATCCACTGCGGAACGGTGAAGTGCAGCAGTGACACGACCGGGTTGAGGCCGAACTCGAGGGCGGTGTCGACCATCCGCCGGTAGTGGTCGATCTCGGCGCGCGAGACGAAGCCGCGCTCGGGTTCGATGCGGCTCCATTCCACGCTGAACCGGTACGACCCGAGGCCGGCGTCGGCGAGCAGCCGCATATCTTCGCGGTAGCGGTGATAGCTGTCCGTCGCGTCGCCGCTCGGCTCGACGATGCTCGTGCCGGCGGCGTGTTCCTTGACCCACCAGTCATTGTTCGTGTTGTTGCCCTCCACCTGGTGTGCGGCCGTTGCGGCGCCCCAGAGAAAACCGTCGGGAAAAGTCAGCATGGTGCTCCTAGCTAGTGATACGAAAATTTAGCGACCGACCTGCGGGTGCGGAATCGCCTCGAGCAGTCGAATCGTGTAGTCGTCCTGTGGGTTTTGTAGAACGGATGCCGTGCCCCCCTCCTCGACGACGGCCCCCTGGTTCAGCACCATGATCTGGTCGGTGACCAAACGGGCGCTGAGCAAATCATGGGTGATGTAGAGCATGCTCACGCCCCAGGTTTCGCGCAGGCTGTTGAGCAGCGCGAGTACCCCGGCCCGCAGCGACACGTCGAGCATCGACACCGGTTCATCGGCGATGATCACCTGCGGTTCGCACGCGAGCGCCCGGGCGATCACCACGCGCTGGCGTTGCCCGCCCGAGAGCTGGTGCGGCAGCCGGGCGGCGAACTGCGGGGCCGGGGTCAGCCCCACGGTATCGAGCAGCTCGAGCACGCGCCGCCGGGCGTCCTGACCACGCCGCTTCGAGAAGTTCAGAATGGGTCGGGTGAGAATGTACTCGACCGTGTGCAGCGGGTTCAGCGCCGAATACGGGTCTTGAAAGACCATCTGCACCTCAGTGTGCAAACGTTTGAGCGAGCGCCGTTTGATCGTGTCGACCTGCAGGTCGCCGAAGCTGATCGTGCCGCTCGTGGGCCGTTCGACGCCGGTGATCATCTTGGCGATCGTGCTCTTGCCGCTGCCGCTCGCCCCGACGAGCGCCATCGACGCGCCCGGTTCGAGCCTGAACGACACGTCGCTCACGGCGCGCACGGGCTTCTCCCCGCGCCGCGGTGGCGGGTAGATCTTACTGACGCCGCGGACGACGATGGCCTCGCGCGCCGCGCGCCCCTCACGGCCGGGCACGTCGCTCGACACCGCCCGCGCGGTTCCGCGCACGGCGAGCCCGGGCACCTCGACCACCTCGGCGCGCGGGTCGCCGTAGTGGCTCAGCAGCATCTGCGTATACGGATGCTGCGGCGCGGCCAGAATCGCTGCCGCCGTGTTGTCCTCGACGATGAGGCCCTCGTGCATCACCATGACCCGTTCGGTCACCTCAAGCACCATGCCGAGGTCGTGGCTGATCAGCACCGCGGTGAACCGCTCCGAGGCCTGCAGCTCGCGAATCGTGTTCATCACCGCGTGCTGCACGAGCACGTCGAGCGCGGTGGTCGGCTCGTCGAAGATCATGAGCTTGGGTTCGAGCGAGAGAGCGAGCGCGATCGACACGCGTTGCCGCATGCCGCCGGACAGTTCGCCGGAAAACCGGTCGAGCACGCTCGAGGGAAGTTCGACCTTGCCGACCAGTTCCACCGCGCGGTCTTCCCGGTCGATCCGGGAGACATGCCCGTGCGCGGCGAAAATGTCGTAGAAGTGGTCGCGGATGCTGCGCACCGGGTTGAGCGCGTTCATCCCCGACTGCAGCACCATGGCAAAGCCGCCGTGCCGCTGCACCCGCAGGTCGGCCAGGCTCAGGTTTGCAATATCGACCCCATCAAAGAGGATGCTGCCGGCACTGACCCGCGCGGGCGGTTTCGACAGTCCGGTCAGCGCGAACCCGAGGGTCGACTTGCCCGACCCGGACTCCCCGACCAGCCCGACGAAGTCACCCTGCTGTAGTTCAAAGTTTGCGCCGGTGACGGCCGGAACCGGTTCGCCGCCGCGCGGCTCGTAGACGACCGAGAGGTCGCGCACACTCAACAGGCTCATCGGTTCGCTCCTTCGCGCAGGCGCGGATTGCTGAGGCCGTCGACGCCGAAGTTGATCAGGCTCAGCGAGGTCGCGAGCAGGGAGATACACAGGCCCGGAGCGAACAGCAGAATCCACTGGCCGGTGAGCAGGGCGTTGCTGTTCTGCGCCCAGAACAGCATGGTGCCCCAGCTGATGGTCGTGGAGTCGCCGAGGCCAAGAAACTCCAGGCCCGCTTCGGCGAGGATCGCGGCCGTCGCGGCTCCGAAGAAGCTGCCGACGATGAGCGAGGTCATGTTCGGTAGAATCTCGCGGAACACGATGCGGGCCGGGCTGTCGCCGCTGAATACGGCCGCCGTCACGAAGTCGCGGCTGCGCAGCGACTGGGTCTGCGAGCGCAGCACCCGGGCGCCCCAGGCCCAGCCGGTGATGACGACCACGAAGATGATCATGCCGATGCCGCCGTTTTGCAGGTAGGCGGCGATCACGATCATGAGTGGCAGGGCCGGAATGACCAGGAACAGGTTGACCACAAAGTTGATCACGTCGCCGGTAATGCTGCGCAGATAGCCCCAGGTGAGGCCGATCGTGACGGCGATGATGGTCGAGAGCAGGCCGGCCACGAAGCCGACGAACACCGACGTGCTCGCGCCGTGAATGATCTGCGAGAGCACGTCCTGCCCGGCGGCGGTCGTGCCCATCCAGTGCGCGGCGCTGAAATCCTCGCTGCGACCGAAGCCGTTGTCGCTCGGATCGTACGGGGCGATGAGCGGCGCGAACACGGCGAGCAGCACGAAGAAGCCGAGCAGGGCCACACCGACGCGCGCCTTGGGAACGCTCCAGATCGTGGCGACCGCCCGCCAGACGACCCCCAGCGGGCTCGTCATGGCGGGAGCATCCGCTTGTTTGCGGGCCACCATCACGGCGTGCGTGCCACGGTCAGCGGGGTCAGGAACAGTCATCGCCTCGTCCTCGGATCCAGGATGCCATACAGAATGTCGACAATGAAGTTGGCCATCAGCACGCTGATGGTGATGATGAGAAACAGGCCCTGCATGAGCGGAAAGTCCTGGTTCACCACCGCGGTGTAGAGCAGGTAGCCGACGCCGGGGTAGTTGAACACCCGTTCCACGAGCAGCGACCCGCCGACCACGCCGCCGAGCGCGAGCCCGAAACTGGTCAGGTTCGGCAAAATCGCGTTGCGAGCGGCATAGCGGATGGCCACGGTGCGGGGCCGCAGACCGTTGGCTTCCGCAAAGGTCACGTAGTCATCGCCGAGCGTGTTGATCATGGTGCTACGCATGCCGAGAATCCAGCCACCGAGTGAGGTGATGAGAATCGTGGTCGCCGGCAGAATGGAATGGTAGAGCGCGTCGAGCAGAAAAACGGCCGAGAATTCAGGGCTGGTGCCGCGGCCGTAGGCTCCGCTGGTGGGAAACCAGCCGGCCACGTAGCCGAGAAAGAACAACAGGAGCAAGGCGGTCCAGAAGTAGGGAAACGCGCTTGCGAAGGTGCCTCCGACGGTCGGAAGGGTGTCGAGCCAGGTGCCGCGTTTCCAGGCGGCGAGAACGCCGAGCAGGGTGCCGGCAATGAACGCGATGATCGTGACGAGGCCGACGAGCACAAGGGTCCAGGGCAGGGCCGCGCCGACCAGACCGGCGACGCTCTGCGGAAAGAACGTGTACGAGACGCCGAAGTCGAAGCGGGCCACGTTGCCGAGGTATTGCAGGTACTGGTCGAACATGCTGCCGGTCGGCACGCCCAGCTGGGCCTCGATCGAGGCTCGTGTGGCGGAGCTGACCGGACCGTTCTGGGCCAGTTTGGCTATCGCGGCGTCGGCCGGGGATCCCGGCATGAGGCGCGGCAGCAGGAAGTTCAGCGTGATGGCCGCCCACAATGTGAGCGCCAGCAGGCCAACCTTCGTGAGCAGAAAACGCACGGTCTTTCCCTTTCCAACCGCTGTCGGTCACATTCTTCAGATGCTATCTGCCGGTGTTTCCTTGACAGCCTCCGCCGGTTCGATGGCGGTCTCGGCAATCAGGCGGCTGCTACTTGGCCTTTTCGAGGTTGGTCAGAATGAGCAGCGGTGTCGAGTTGTACGTGTTCGGCGGTGCGTACGGGTCGTCGGCGCTCGGCCAGCCGGTGTAGTTTGCGTCGCTGTACAGACCCCAGAGCCCGCCGTAGAACATGCTGATCACGGGCAGCTGGTCATACACCGTCTGCTCGAGCTCGGCGGCGATCGTCTTCTGCTCGGCCTCATCGGTCGAGGCCTTGAACCGGGCCAGCAGCGCGTCGGTCTCGGCGTTGCTGAACCGGCCGAAGTTGCCGGTCGTGGTCGTGCCGAGCGGTGTGGCGAACTCACTGTTGAGCAGCAGGTTCATGTCTTGAAAGACGCTTCCCGTTCCGCCGAAGCCGGTCATGGCCATGTCGAAGTCGCCGTTGCCGAGCGATTCGTAGTACGCCGCCGGCTGTGGCTGGCTGATTTTCACGTCGATGCCGATCGCGCCGAGTTGCGACTGCACGGTCTGCAGCCCCTGCAGCCAGTCGGTGTAGCCGTTCGCCGTCATGATGTTGATCGATGCCTGGGTGCCGCTCGCGTCGACGAGCTTGTCGCCGTCCATCGTGTATCCGGCCTTTTCGAAGGCGGCCAGCGAGGCATCTGCGTCTTGCGCAACCTCGCCGCCGTTCGGCAGGTCGGAGCTGAGCCAGGCCTCCTGGTTTGGCAGCAGTAGGCCGGACTGGCCAGCCGCCTCGACGTACCCCTGTTCGGCATCCGTTGCGATCTTGCCGCGGTCGAGCGCGAGGCTCAGGCCGTGCCGAAAGTTCACGTCGTTGTACGGAGCCTTGGTGAGGTTGGGCACGAGCGCGATGGTGCCGCCCGGCGGGAACCAATACTTGTTGTGCTGTTCGTCGGCCTTGACCCAGGTGCCGTCGACGTCCGTAATGAAGGCGTAGGCCCAGTCGTAGCCGTTCTTGACAACGTCGAGCTGGCTATTCGCGGCCGGAAGTACGAGCTTCTCCACGGCGACCTTGTCGGCCTGCCAGTAGCTCTCGTTCTTCTTCAGCGTGTACTCGTTCGGCGTGAACGTGTCGAGCACGTACGGGCCGGTCGCTATCGGGTCTTCGTTGGGGAAGGTCAGCGGATCTTCGACGTCTTTCCAGATGTGCTCCGGAACGATGAGCTGCTGGTCGATGATCGAGGCGGCCGGAACGTCTTGTGAGCTCAGGTGGAACACGACGGTGTCGCCGTCGACCTCGAGGCTCTCGATGTGCTGCCACATACCCTTGTTGTCGAGGGCGGGGGTCTCCTTGATCAGGTTGAAGGTGAAGGCCACGTCGGCGGGGGTGAAAGCCTCGCCGTCGGACCATTTCACGCCCGTGCGGATCGTGTAGATGACGGTCTTCGCGTCAGGCTGCGTGTACCCGGTGGCGAGAAACGGAGTGGCCTTGCCATCGAGGGTGTTGATGACCTGCAGCGGCTCGTACATATACGTGGCCGTCACCCGCTTGCTCGTGGAGAACGGGTTGAAGTTCCGCTCGAATGTAGGCGAGCCGTTGTCGGCCGCGACGAGCATGGAGCCGTCGGCCGAGCCCGCTCCGGACTTGTTCGCGGTGTTGATGCTGCAGGCGCTCGTCGCCAGCACGGCGATAATGCCGACCACGGCCAGGGCCGTTCGGGTGCTGCGCACTCTCAGATGCTTCATTGCAGTGTTGTCCTTCGTGTCGTCGTTGACCCCGCGCCCTCGCCCCCGATCGAGGGCCAAGAGCATGCACTCTACTGTAAGCGCATACATGCTACGCGTGCAAGTATTTTCTTTTCCTCAAGCGGATGCCGCCCGCCGCGCCCCCCGTGGGGGGGGGGGGGGGGGGGGGGGGGGGGGGGGGGGGGGGGGGGGGGGGGGGGGGGGGCGGCGGGGGGGGGGGGGGGGGGGGGGGGGGGGGGGGGGGGGGGGGGGGGGGGGGGGGGGGGGGGGGGGGGGGGGGGGGGGGGGGGGGGGGGGGGGGGGGGGGGGGGGGGGGGGGGGGGGGGGGGGGGGGG